>JAEWJS010000004.1 GCA_023386495.1 Bacillota bacterium
CCCTTAGCTCAGTTGGTTAGAGCGGTCGGCTCATAACCGATTGGTCGGGGGTTCGAGTCCCTCAGGGCCCACCATTTGTGAACATCCATGCCGGGGTGGCGGAACTGGCAGACGCACAGGACTTAAAATCCTGCGGTGGGTGACCACCGTACGGGTTCGATTCCCGTCCTCGGCACCATTTTTGGTCTATTGGAATAAGCAAGCGTGATTAACCTCCTGCATTGAAGGAGGCTTTTTTATGTTTCAAGAGCTTTTTTAGTCATTTCTCTGAATCTGTGGTAAAATAATCTACAAGATTCTCGCTCGTAAATAGGTTAAGATTAGAATGGTTTAATCTCCGCTGAATAACATCAAGCCCTATGGTCGATTGACAGATTGGACCAGTCCAGGAAATCGACATTGATGCGCTTGATAACAGGGAATATTATACTAATAGATATGATGAATACTAGGCCAAGTGAGCCATGTGGGATCAACTCTTTAACGTGAAAAGGGGCAAAATGACGTGAATTATTTTATTTTCCTAGTGGCATCGTCGATCGAGTATTTTGCAGGGTTTATGTTTATGTTCGCACTCTTTCGATTCAGGATACGACGGCCATTGGTGTTAAATGCCCTTCTCGTTTCTTTTCTAATGAGCCAGGTTTCCTATTTTACGTGGATCAATCCGGAGATCGATGAGTTCTCAACCTATATTCAATTCCTATTATTTATAATAGTTTTTTGGTTGTTCTTCCTCGTTCCCTTTTTCCATTCGATTGTTATGAATTTTGCAGGAGTTGCTTCCGGAATCCTACTACAAGGAATTTGTTTATTCTTACTGTTGCAGATTACGGGAACTACCGCAGCTGCTTTTTTGGCAGATGTATGGTCGGCTTCGGCGCTTCAAGTTTTGACGGCAGTATTGCAGATTGGGTTGACACGGTTGATTGTGATTAAGAACTGGGGATTTGATTTCGTTCCAACTTCACCGCGCGCAAATGTCGTAATAAAAGGCACGAATGCTATACTTATCGGAATTATTTCATTCTCGGTTGTTCTTGCGGCCTTTCTCTCATTCATTTTCCGAAACAACCTAAATGGATATATCATGAGTGCCTGCATCGTGTTTATCCTTACTTTGTCGATGTTTATCTATTACTCTGTCAAAAAGGATAATGAAGATGCTTCGTAAAGCAGCAGCCGGTTTGCGTGCCCGAATGATTGACAACGGAGTCGAGGCACCATCGGTGGATGTAATCGTGTATGCGATGAATATCGTAGCGAATACATTATCAATCGTAGTGCTCAGCTTGCTGGCAGGCTTGCTTACGGGTGAGTTTGGACGTACAGTTCTTGTACTTGGAGTCTTCGCGCTTATTCGCTATTTATCCGGAGGCTATCATCTGAAGTCAGGGTTATGGTGTATCGTTGTCTCCAGTGCCGTAATGTCCGTAATCCCACATATTCATCTATCGGATAATTGGACGAGCATATTGACTGCTATCGCGCTGGTGGTCGTGATCTTGCTAGCACCTGCTAATTATGACAAATATGCAACAATTGATCCGAAATACTTCCCTCTAATGAAAGTGATATCATCGTTGGTCGTTGCCAGCAACTTCGTATTTATGTCGGATGTAATGGCCCTGGCATTCATCACACAAGCCGGACTTCTGCCATTTAAGGAAGGAGGTGAACAAGGATGAAGAAGAAAGGTTATCAGCTTCTTGCGAGCGGCATCATTGCTCTGGCATCCGCTTTTGTCTTGATGGGTTCCTACTACTTCGTTAACAAGCCAGAAATCCCGGCGGAACTAAGAAAGAAGGGCGCATAAGATGAAGATGCCAGTAGTCCGACGCCTCGGTCGCAAGGATTTCGAAATCGTTATGGTCGACATGAACGATGTCCTCTTCACTTACGTGGAGGGCAGCGTCATCCGATACCAGACGAAATCGGAAATATTCAGCCAAATCAGTACGCTTGAGGAGCAAGAGCGACTCTTGTCCACGATGGGCTTCAGCAAGCTGGAACGCGGATATCTCGTCCAGATGGAGAAGGTCGAATGGTTCGATGAAGACACGTTTCAAGTGTTCTTCGAACGGCATCCCTCCAAGGCAGCGCCAAGCGCACCGGTGTCACGGGCGCATCGAAAGGACATACCAAAGGAGAAGGTTGTGAAACCGGAACCTGAGAGCCTTGTGAATGGGCTGTATTACCCGTACAGTCGCTGATCGGACAACCCCGGTCAGCAATCTGCAAGCGAAGAGCCGGCCATTCGGTAATTGGCCGGCTCTCTTCATCGAATCGGAGGCGCACGAACATGCTGACGAACTTACCGCTCGATTGGAAAGAACTGCTGCATTCCGAGACAGAACAGTCCTATTATCGCGAACTGTCCGCACGGCTGGCGGAAGCATACCGCAGCACTACGGTGTACCCGCCCCCCGAGCAATTGTTCCAGGCTATGGCCTACACATCCTATGCGGATACGAAGGTCGTCATTCTGGGCCAGGACCCTTACCATGGACGGAGCCAGGCGCATGGATTGAGCTTCTCGGTTCCGCCTGGCGTCCCCATTCCGCCGTCGCTGCGCAACATCTACAAGGAGCTGCATGCGGATGTCGGCTGCTCGATTCCGAGCCATGGCTGCCTGGTTCCCTGGGCACGGCAAGGCGTGCTGCTGCTGAATGCGGTATTGACCGTGGAAGCCGAGCGAGCTGGATCGCATGCCCGTATCGGCTGGGAACGTCTGACGGATCGGATCGTGCATCTATTGAACGAGCGGGAACGACCCGTCGTGTTCCTCTTGTGGGGGAAGCATGCGCAGGACAAAGCTTCGTTCATTGATCGCAGTCGACATGGCGTCATCGAATCCGTTCACCCTAGTCCGCTGGCTGCTTATCGAGGCTTCTTCGGCAGCCGTCCGTTCTCGCGCGCGAACGCATACTTGCGCGTCTACGGATTAACGGAGATCGACTGGTGCTTGCCTGAGGAGTCGGAGGAAGTAGGATAGAGGCTTGTATGCGGCGATTCGCAGCGAGAAGGCCGATCAACAGTCATGGCGACTGATGATCGGCCTTCTCGCCGTGTGTGATCGTTATTGCGCGTCCGCAAGCGTCGGTTCGTATTGGGAGCCGATATACGCGGTTGCCTTCACTTCCGTAATGACCTGCGGGTACATCCGATCCGGATCAGGGAGCACGGGCTCTACATGAATGATCGCCTTTGTGCCATTGAAGGTGATGGAAGCGATGCGGATACCATAGCCGGGATGCGGCGCTTGAGCGGTGACAGTCACTTCATTCACCTGGTCATTGATCGCTGCATGGCTCAGGCTCAGGTCGTACAGCGGGCGGCTGGCCGGTTCTTCGTCCGGCATCTGCTGCTCACGCGCGGACTGCACGAAGAGCAGAGCCTTGTGAAGCCAGCCGGCAGCTTCGCCCCGTTTCATGATAGCTTGGGGTTCGAACTGCTGCCGCGCATTCAGTTCCGCGATGTTCGTGATCAGGAGCTTCTGGATGCTGTTCATATAGTCCGGCGTAATGTCCGACTCGTCTTCGATCATGATGTATTGTTCGGTAAATGCATACTCCCCGGTCTGCGTAACGGCTTGAAACAGGTGATGCGCGAACTGCTCACGCGTCATCTTCTCCTCAGGGCGTACATCACGCGGGATTTCGAGACCGCTGTAGGCGGCAATCACGAACGCATCGGAGTACCAAGCATCATCCTTCGCATTCGGGTAGTGATCGCTCGCTAAGGGCATCTTGATGAAGCGCATATGATCGATATTGAACGCGAACGCCTTCACGAGCAGGACGACGCCGGAGGCATACGTCATGTCCCCTTGTGGATTGAACGTGCCTTGCTTCTCTCCGAGCACGATTCCGGCGTCTTGCAAGGCACGAATCGCTTCTCGATTGTGATCCGTCTCCGTGTCGGAGAAGGCGAGGGCGGATTGTCCGATCGCCGCCAACATTGCGAATGCAATGATCATCAGGAACATGGGGCGGGTCAATTTGCGTGCAGTCTTCATGGTTGCTTCACCTCGTTATGGGATAGTATTGCCTATTCGTCCACTAAGACGGATGTTCGATCGGAAAGGTTGCAGATCCATTATGTAGCGTTACGATACATTTTGTAGTAGAATGTTGCGTACATAATGAATGTAGAACAGGAGCGTGATTCGCCATGAAGACGGGGAAGAGATGGCTGACTGTCGGTGCTGCGAGCATGTTAATCGCAGGGTTGTTAGCGGGGACGGCGGTAGGTGCGGGAGGCATTGCATTGATCGTGAATGGGAAGCCGTCATCTGCCGAAGTCCTCATGCGTGACGGCGTAACCTATGTGCCTCTGCGGGCTGCTGCTGAATTATTGGGCTCGGAAGTGCGATGGGACAGCGCATCGAGAACGGTCCGGATCGACGCGTTAGCGGAGCAAGGAGTACAGTTCGCAGGCGAATTCAGATTCAGCGGAATGACCATGAAAGAGCAGAATGGCATTACGATGATTACGACGGAGATACGCAATGAATCGAAGGGGCGTGCCGAAGCGGTTCTATTCTCGGCTGTGTATTATGATGCCGAAGGGAAGCGTCTTGGCAATGCGGTAGGGACCGCGGTCGGCCTGAACAGCGGAGAGTCGGCAACGGTACATATGCTGACGGACGACAAGGGCGCGCTAGGCGACTACGCGACTGTTCGCTACCAGATCGAACAGGTGTTATAACGATTTCGACATGAGCAGACAAATCGACAATCTTCCGGTACAATAAGGATACATATGGGAGAAAAGCGAGTGAATGCCATGCTGAAGCGAGTAAATTGGGTCTGGATCGCAATACTGGTGGGGTTGATCGCATTCTGGGGCGTCCTAGGTTATTGGCTAGTGAACTAGTTCGATACTTGGCATTCCCCCGAATGCCAAGCCATGAAACAAAAAAGAACCCTTGCTAGCAAGGGTTCTCGGCTTGTATGTATGGTGATCTGTAGTGGGCTCGAACCACTGACCCCCACCCTGTCAAGATGGTGCTCTCCCAGCTGAGCTAACAGATCACGTCTTAGCGACAAGTAATAATATATCAAGTTTCGATCGCAGAGTCAACCCCAATTTGCAAAAAAAATGCCGAGCCTGTTAAGAGACCAAGCCCGGCCATGATGTGAACGCTATCCTTTGACGATATCGCACTTGGTCTTAATAAAATGGATTTGGTTATGCAGCCGATTCAGCTCCTGCTGCTCTTGTTCCGTTCGTTCCGCCTTCGCTTGCAGCTGCGCAAGCGACTGCTGGATTTCCATCAGATCGGCAGAAGCATTCGCGCAATCATAATCGCTTTCCAACTGATCGACCATACCGGGCAGCCTCCTTCTGTTCACGACATTTTCGTTAACGGGTCTTATTATGTTCGCCGGCATTCGCGTTATGCGCTTGTTCGGCGATACTTTTTTTACCCCTCCGCACATAGAGTGAAGGAAGCGCATTCTGACGGAGGCAAGGAAACATTGAAGGACTTGATTAGCGATGAAGCCGCATAAATAGGGCGAGCTAAGGGAATAATGCTTCCAGCACCAGGCAAGTTTGGTTCTGGAAGGAGGGGCAGCTCTGAAGAGACAGCATGCGATGATCGGCATGATCATCGCTTCGACGTTATGTCTAGCGGGCTGCAGCGAATGGTTGAAGCCGCATAGCCATAGCAGGCTGCAGCCTGCGGCTTATGAAGCGGTATTCCAAGACGTGTACGCGGAATCGGTCTTCGGGTCGGTATACGGGGCGCCCGATCAGCCGGTTAGTCCGAAAAATCCATTAGGCCATTCAGGCGGCGTAAGGCCGCTGCCTCCATTGGGATCGGAATAATTCCGTTCGCTGCAGGGTGTATGCGTAAGCAGAGAGAGGGAAGCAACCGCTATCGGATGCTTCCCTCTCGTGTTATGGGGCGCCATTCAGAACGTAGGCAGATTATCCAGATTATTGTCCTTACGCCCGTCGGGATTCGAGCGAAGATGCTCCTCTTGATCTCTTCCCTTGAATACGTTCAAGTTCATGATCTCGTTATTCTTCACCATCGTCTGGGCGGTCTTGTAGTCGACTACCCTGCCGGAGGTTAGCTTCAAATCGACGATATCGCCGTCGCCATTCTTCCGAACTGCTACTACTTCTTCTTGCTCCATTGTTTATCGCCTCCCGTCCCTAGCTTGCCTGAATGTCAGCCCGATTATTCCGCAACAAGAAGACCGGCCTCGAAGAGCGCCGGTCTGTCCATCCCTAGTATGCGATTAGAGCGTATAGGAGACATGCTGCTCCACGAACGTCATCTTGCCGGTCTTGCCGATAAAGTCCTCGTAATTATCCGCATAATGCATGAGCCGTACGCGAGCTTGTACATCCTCCGGCAGGGTGAGCAGCTCCTCCAGCGAAGCATGTACCGCGCCTGGTCCTTGAAGCTGGCAATCGTGGAATACGAGGCAGCCTTTCTCGCGAACCATTCTCGTCACAAGCTCGGCATCGAACCGCATGTCCGACGTGTAGAAGAAGCTGTCATTGATAAGAAGCGAGTAGCTTGCCTTGTTCGGGATATGCTCGGTTGGTATCAACTCGATCGTGAGTCCCGGATGCAGCTCGGCCGCATGGCCTGCTTCCAAGGTATGTACGTGAAAAAATTCGCCGATCGTCTGCCAGCTGCCTTGCGAAAGCCCGCCCTTAAGCGCGTTCTCCCACAATGGCTCGAGCAAGTCTGCCGGGACGTAGAGCACCGGCTTCTTCTTGATCTCGAACTTCATCCGGAATGCGTATTCTTCAAGGCCGCCGATATGGTCAGCGTGAATATGCGTGATGAGCACGGCATCGATATCTTCAATGGGCTTACCCAATTTATAAAGAGAAGTAGGGGCGGTTGTGCCGCAATCGATCATGAGCGTGTAGCCATTCGATTCGAGCAAAGCATTCGTATTGAAATGCTTCTTGGCGAATGCGCTTCCTGTTCCGAGCATTAGGATGTCCAAACCGCTGCTCCTCCTGAGGTCTTTTTTTCAATTTAACATTTTTAGCCACGGATTAAAAGAGGAAACAAGAAAAACCTAGACATTCGCCGCTGCCGATTGCGTCAAGGCTCATACAATGGGAATAAATGCCCTATAGAGGAGCCATTGGCCATGAGCAAAGCGAAAAATGCAAGAGCGAAAAAAGCTCCCCCTTCGGATAAAAAGCATATGCGGATGCAGGTGGTGCTGTCCGCGACATGCGAGGCATGCCCAACGCCTTGCGCACGAGGGATCCGCTACCGGGAGAGGATGCGCCAGGCGGGAGCGGTCGGCAAGGGAGTGCCTTGCATATTGACGCGGACATACATCTGAGCGTCATTTCCCGGGCAAGCGCATAGAACTACAAGAAGCGACAACGCGAACCTGAAGAAAAATGTTTCATAACGTGCGCAACTTTGGACGGCTTGGCGGGTATAACCATACATCCAGACCAACGGATGGAGGTTTACGGGAATGAAAGTAAAGAAACTGCTCGTCTTGGTCGTGCTGCTGTCGTTATGGGGCGGAACCATGATGTTTGCGGACTCGGTCAGCCAGAAAATTAGAATTTTCGTTAACGGTTCGGAGTTGAAGGAGAACGCGGTGCTGATTGAAGGCAATACGTATTTGCCGATGCGTCAGATCGCGGATACGCTCCAGTCACTGATCATCTGGGACGAATCGAGCAAGAAGGTGACGCTTAACAAACCGAACGTTCATATGGTTACCTTCATCGGAGGGACTAAGATATTCGGTAACGTCACGAAAGGGGATAAGCTCGATTTTGACGTGCTGGCTCAAGTGGACAGCTTGTCGGTCGGCATTTCGGGCATCAAGATTAGCATCTTTGACCCTTACGGCAGAGAGCAGATCATTCAGGAAAAGAAGGTTTCCCCCGAGACCGACAATTTCTGGTTCAAGACGGAGAAGATCAGCTACAAGTTCGAGAATACGGGCAATTACGCCATCCGCTTATTCATGAGACAGGCGGGCTCCGATAACTGGAGCATCGTATCCGAGAAGAAGATCGCTTCGAAGGAGCGGGAATAACGAGTCATGTTCAGGCGCATTCGAATCCCGATTGGGGATACGAATGCGCCTTTCGTTTGACCGAGAGATTCGTGCATGATACGATACGAGGGAAGCGCCACATGACACACCGTCAGTCCATATCTATCGAAATGAGGGTTTACAGATGAGCGAACATCAGCACGGCGAAGATTGCGGATGCGGGCATGACCACGACCACGAAGAGCATGTCTTTATCGTCAGCGACGAGGAAGGCAACGAGATCGAGATGATCATGGCTCGCACGTTCGAGTCGAATGAGCAGATTTATGCCGTACTGCTCGACCGCAACGATCCGGAATCGGACGCTGTTATATTCAGAGTCGAAGAAGAGAATGACGAAGCGTTCTTGGTCAACATCGAGGATGACGAGGAATGGGAACGCGTATCGAAGCTGTACGAGGAAATTGCGGAGCAAGAGGCGTAAGACGAGAAGGCATGCGGTCGGAGGATCGCATGCCTTCTTTTTGTGTACTAGCCGTTATTTGCGGGGGTTATAATAAATCGTTCGACCGTTGAACATGGTCAATTCGGCGAGCAAGTGCTTCGCCATATATTTGCATAGTTCGTTGCCCTTGGCCTTGTCGCCGTGCGTAGCGTCGTCAGGAAGGACGACCTGTACGTAATGGCGCTCCTGTCCTTCCGATTGTTCGCTGCCGACACCGAACACGATATACCGATACAGCGGATCGTTGCCCTTCAGATAGAACCATTCCTCGCCCGGTTTGGTCTCGATCGTGTAAGGAAAGGCGGCCTCCGCATATTCCCAACCCAGCTGCTGGCCTGTAAGTGCGGTCTGCTCGCGATATCGATGAAGCTGTTCCTTCACGCCGTCCAGCGTTAGCTGCTCGACGGCAGAGCCTTCAACCAAACGGATGTAAGCGCTTTGACTCAATTGAGCCACCTCCCATTCCCTAGAATAGCATTGTTAAATCCGCTTGACAATCATTCCCCCTGACAGCTTCCGCGCATAATTTGGGTAAGGAAGACTATTGCCGAAGTAACCGCTTTCATACTATAATAGTGTAAATATTCAGACAATTTCAGCGAGGAGGGATGTCGTCTTGTTCGAATCATTATATGATCTGTCGGAAAAGGCGGAGGTGCATTTTGTCGGCTGCGTGACGGATCAGGCACGCTATGATTTTTCGATCATTTACACGAAGCAGTTTTTCGGCAAGCCGCTCGTAATCTGCATGCAGACGGGGAATTCGACGCTGTTATGCGCCAATGACCTGAAAAATCCGGATTCGCTCAAGCGGACGTTCCGCCTGCGAGACCTGCAAGCGGCGGAGGAGCTCCGCTTGTTGCTCACCCATCGACTCCCCGAGTTGGAAATGGGGGACCAGTACTGATGGACGAAGCAGCATCTTCGCAAGGATCATGAAGGGCAGCCATCGATTAGCTGATCAGCTAATCGGTCGGCTGCCCTTTGTACGTGCCGGCCATAGCCGGATTAGAATATCGCGTTCTCTTCGACGATCACTTTGACTTGCTGGACGCTGCGGTCCTCTGGCCCCTTCACCGGCAGCCCTACCTCGACATGCTCGACAATATAATCGATATTCTCTTGCGAGATGACTTCGCCTGGCAGCAGAATCGGGATGCCGGGCGGATAGACGTAGATGAACTCCGCAATGATGCGGCCAGCCGATTCCTTGAATGGCACGATCTCGGTCTCCGCATAGAACGCATCGCGCGGCGTCAGCGACAGCTGCGGAATTTCGGGGATCTTGACCACGAGCTCCTTGGCTTCATTGTTCTCGAATTGCGAGGACATCTCGCGCAGCGCTTCGAGCAGCGTATCGACCGTCTCCCTGGAGTCCCCGGGCGTAATCAGCGCGAGAATGTTATACATGTCGCTGAGCTCGACTTCGATATTGTACCGATCCCGAAGCCAGTTCTCCGCTTCATAGCCGGTAATGCCCAAGTGGCGGACATGGATCGTCACTTTGGTCGGGTCGCAGCTGAATGTCGCTTCGCCGCCGAGAATGTCTTCGCCGAAGCAATATAAGCGCGGAATGGTATTGATGGCGTCCCGCGCGTACTGGGCAAGCTCGATGGCATGCTCGGCCAGATCATGCCCGTGGAGCGCCAGATGACGTCTGGACGTATCCAACGAAGCGAGCAGAATGTAGGAGGTCGACGTGGTCGTCAGCATGCTGATAATCGTCTGCACGCGTTGCGGATTGATGCGGCCCGCACGGACATTCAGGATCGAGCTCTGCGTCATGGAGCCCCCCAGCTTGTGCACGCTTGTCGCAGCCATGTCGGCGCCCGCTTGCATCGCAGACATCGGCAGCTTCTCGTGAAAATGAATGAGTACGCCGTGCGCTTCGTCGACGAGAACGGGGATGTCGTATTCATGCACCAGATCGACGATTTCCTTCAGGTCAGCGCAGATGCCGAAGTACGTCGGGTTAATAACGACGACTGCCTTCGCGTCCGGATGGCGGTTCAAAGCGCGCCGAACGGAACGGGTCGTGATGCCGTGATCGATGCCCAAGTTCTCGTCGCGGGCCGGCGAGATGAATACGGGACGTGCACCTGCGAAAATAATGGCGGACATGATCGATTTATGCACGTTGCGAGGGACGATGATCTTGTCGCCCGGCGCGCAGACGGTCAGAATCATCGTCATGATCGCACCGCTTGTCCCTTGCACGGAGAAGTACGTATAATCTGCGCCGAATGCGTCCGCAGCGAGCCGCTGCGCCTCGGCGATTACGCCTGTCGGCTGATGGAGATCGTCCAGCGGCGCAATGTTGATGAGATCGATAGATAAGGCATTATCGCCGATGAACGACCGGAATTCCGGGTCGCTGCCCATGCCCTTCTTGTGTCCTGGTATGTGGAATTGAACAGGGTTATTGTCCGCGTGCTGCCGGAGAGCGCTAAACAGCGGGGTGGAGCTGTGATCCATCGCGTCCATCCCATCCTTTCTTTTCTGCGAGTGTTCAAACAAGGTTGAGTATAGCAAAATCAGGGGGGATTGCAAGTTCGTTTTTGGTGAAAATAGTAAGGGGGGAAAGGAGGTCCCAGATGGCCGTGATCAATCGACAGACCGGCGTTCGCGCGTGGGGGTCGCCGTTCGTGCTGCAGCTGCTTACGATTATGTTCATTACGGAATTCGTAAAGGGCGCGCTGCTCATCTCGCTGCTCCCTGTCTATATGAGCGAGTCGCTTGGCCTATCCGCTTCAGCGATCGGCTGGGCGCTGGCGGCGCAGTATATCGGCGATAACGCTTTTCGCAGCCCGCTGGGCTTCATGATCGACCGAGCGGGATATCGCATCGTCATGCTGGGAGGCGTGCTGCTGACATTCGCGTCGGTCGTAATCGCGGCGATATTCACAGCGCCGGCATGGATGGTAGCGGCCTGTCTGTTGCTAGGTGCCGGAACGTCGCCGCTATGGCCCTGCGTCATTACGGGATCGACATCGGCAGCCGGCCCGGAATCCAGCGGAACGATCATGAGCGTCATCTATATGGCGTGGTTGTCCGGCGTCGGGATCGGCCCCATCGTCATCAATTTCTTCATCATCGATTCCTACCGGCCGGCATTCCTGCTGCTCATGATCATCATGACGGCCGTCACGCTGGTCACGCTGCTGCTTCCCGGCCGCAGCCGGCAGGCCGCTCATTCGAACGAACCTCAGACGAGCAAGCCGATCGCTCATCATCCAAGAAGCGATCGCTCCGGTATTGCGGCATACCTGCGGAGAGTCGGACGGTCGGTGAATGCCAGCCCGCTGCTCTACCCCGCGATGTTTGCGCAGACGATGGCTTTGGGCCTGCTCGTCCCGGTGCTTACGCTGTATGCGCGCACTGTGCTGGGGTTGACGCCGCAGCAATATAGCTATTTTCTGCTGGCAGGCGGCGCAATAACCGTGCTCGGGCTCATTCCCGTCGGCAAGCTAGTCGACAAGGTCGGCACGGCGCCGTTCCTCCATACCGGCTTCATCGCTGCGGCGGTGGCGCTTCCGATGCTCGGCATGACCGTGCGGCCTGCCGTTGCGCTGCCGATTATCGTGCTCGTCGGCTTGGCGTTCGCTTGCGTCATCCCGGCCTGGAATGCGCTGATCGCTTACGCCATTCCGAAGGAGGAGCGCGGCGCGGTATGGGGCTTCTTCTTGACGGTCGAAGGAACGGGCACTGTGCTGGGCTCCGTTCTGTCCGGCTTCCTGTGGGATCGCTTCGGTCCTCACGCTCCTTTTATTGCCAGCGGAAGCGTGATGGCGCTCCTATTTATTCTCCATTTGTTCATTTCCCAGCGCCGGAAAGTTATGATAACATAGGCGAGTGGAGGGAAATAGACATGTTGAATAAGCAATTAGCCGTCGTCATGGTCATTCTGATGACAGTATTCATCGGCTTCGGGATTATCATCCCCGTCATGCCGGAGCTCGTGAAGAGCGTCGACCCGGGCAAGGCGGAAATACATAACGCGCTGATGTTGTCGATCTATTCCGCGGTCTCGTTCGTCCTGTCCCCGTTCTGGGGCGGCTTGTCCGATCGGATCGGCCGGCGTCCGATCATCTTGACCGGCGTGCTCGGCTTCGCCGCAAGCTTCCTGCTGTTCGGCCTCGCTTCGGACAACCTAACCATGATGTACGCTTCGCGCGTGCTGGGCGGCGTGTTCTCCGGTGCCGTCGTCTCTGTCATCGTCGCTTATGTAGCGGATGTCACGCCGCCCGAGCAGCGCACGAAAGGGATGGGCCTCGTCGGCATGTCGATCGGGCTCGGCTTCACGTTCGGTCCGGGCGTCGGCGGCTTGCTCAGCCGCGTCTCGCTCGAGATGCCGTTCTTCGCGGCTTCCGGCTTGTCCGCGATCCTGTTCGCGGCCGCATACATATGGTTGAAGGAATCGCTGCCGCGGGAGAAGCGGCGTCAGGTGCAAGAGAAAGCGCCGTCCCGTTGGACCGCCTTCACTGGCCCGTTGAAATACCTGTACATGCTGGCGTTCTTCGTCACGTTCTCGCTAGCGGGACTGGAGTCGACGCTGCAGTGGTTCGGCATGGCGCGCTTCGACGTGACGCCGTTCGAATTCGGCATGATGTTCTTCGTCTGCGGCATCGTCGGGGCGCTTGTCCAAGGCGGCGTTGTCAGACGCCGCGTGAAGAAGGGACAGGAGCCGGCATATATCGCTGCCGGATTGGTCATCTCCGGGGTCGGCTTCTTCCTACTGGTTACGACGCATGAGCTGTGGTCGGCCACGTTGTACCTCGCGATTTTCGGCGTGGGCAATGCCTTGATTCGTCCTTGCGTCACTTCGTTGATTACGCAGAAGACGACCGTCGGACAAGGGGTTGCCTCCGGGCTCAGCTCCTCGATGGACAGTCTCGGCAGAATCGTAGGCCCGATATTGGCGGCATTCCTATTCCGTCTCGAGCTGACGCTGCCGCTGATCGTCGGCGGCGCGCTCTCGCTCGCCGCGCTGCTGCTGCTGTCGCGCTTCCGGGCACTGGATGCGGGCGCCGGCAGCCGCGAGCCGAAGTCGCAGTCGCTATAAGCATGAATTTTAAGAATGGCAAATAAGAAACGCTCCGCGAAGTCGCGGAGCGTTTCTTGGCGTAGAGCCGTATATAGCGGAGCTAAGCCATGGAAGCGAAGGCCATGCGGTAGAGCGGCATCAGCGTCTCGAAGGTGTCTTCCGCGCGGCGGATCAACGCTTCGCCATCCCTGAGAAGCGGGTCGCTGCGGTCCAGATGGATGCCGCACAGCACCTCGGAAGCTTTGACGGCCGCCAGCCGCTTGAACAGCGCCTCGAGCTCGGCTTCCGTCATGGACCCGTGCCGGGTGGCCTCTGGATTCATGTGGTCGCCCGACCAAATGAAGTGATCCGGCACGATCGAACGAATCTCGTCAAGACGGTGCAGGGCATGCTCGGCGAAGACCGACTTGTTCGCCGATTCGTAGATGACGGCGAATTGAATGAACAGGTGGGACTGCCACATGCCGATCTGAAAATGCGGATGAGCCTTGTAGCCGCGCTTGTTGGGCGCATAGGCCACCCATGTATCCTGCGGGGGATGCACGGTACGCCGCGCATGCTTCGCGACGTGCGGGAACATCTCTTCGCCGCACAGCAGCGTCAGCGACGGAGCCAGCCGTTCGCCCAGCAAGTTGAGCTTCGGCCGAACGCGCTCGATCAGCGCCGCCATGCGGGGCTCAAGCCCGGGGATCCCGAACACGTCGAAGTCCTGCTCATCGAAGCCGGTAAAAGCTGATGATAAATGCTGCTTGGCAGTGGTCGTTGTCATGGATAGGGTCAGCTCCTTGTCATGCGTATGCGAGAGATTGGATAGCGGCTATGGGAGCTTAAGATAGAAGATCGCGATCTGCGTGCGGTCGCGCAGCTCCAATTTGTCGAGTATTTCGGAAATATAATTTTTGACGGTGCCCTCGCTGAGGAACAGCGAAGCCGCGATTTCCTTGTTCGATTGTCCGTCCGCGATATGCTTCACGATCTGCTGCTCCGCCTGCGTAAGGCCGAACGCGCTCAGATCTCTTGCATGCCCTGCGGCCGCGTCTCCGGTGCGCGAATCCGCATTCGGCCGTGCAGGCAGCATGCCTGCCAGCTTGCGGGCGATATCCGGGTGAACGAGCATCGCGCCTTCATGCACGGTCTTGATGCCGGAGATGATGCGGGCAGGGGGGACGTTCTTGAGCAAGTAGCCGCTGGCGCCGCCGCGAATCGCATCCGCGATGTAGTCGTCGTCGTCGAAGGTGGTCAGCATGAGCACCGCTGGCGAAGGCGAGAGCGTCTTCATGCGTCTCGCCCCCTCGACGCCGTCCATGATAGGCATCCGTATGTCCATCAGCACGACGTCGATGGCGCCGTGGTCGCGGGCGAATGCGAAGCCCTCTTCTCCGTTGCCGCAGGTGCCGGCAACGGTAATATCCGCATCGAGACCAAGAATGACGTTCAGGCTCTCGCGAATGAATGGATCGTCGTCGACGATCAGAACTTGGATCATAGCGAACTTGAACTCCCTTCTGCGGTGCCTGCTTAGTCGCGAATCGGTATGGCCGTCATGATGCGGAAGCCGTCCTCCTGCGCAATCTCGAGGCGTCCGCCGAGCAGCGCAATCCGCTCCTCCATGCCGCGAAGCCCCATGCCCTGCCGAATCGGGCCTGGCGGCAGCGAGCCGTCATTGCTGACCGTGAGCCGCACCTCGCGGCCTGCGAACGCGAGCTCGACCGCTACGGCAGCTGCATGGCCATGCCGCACGGCATTCGTGATCGCTTCCTGCGCGTTGCGGTAGAGCACGAACTCCAAGGAAGGGTAGAGCGGTTCCGGCCGGCCCGTAATCGTGAAGCTGACCTCGATATGGAGGTCGCGGGCGGCGTCATCGATGAGACGATCCAGCGCGTATTGGCGGCCGTTCTCTTCGGAAGGCTGCAGCTTGCGTACGGTTCGGCGCATATTCTCCATGCTATCTTCCAATTGGTTGCGGATCTGCTCGGTGAGCGCCCTTGCCCGGCCAGGGTCATGCTCGAACAAATGCAGGACAGCTTCGGACATCATCTTAAGCCGGATCATTCGGTGACCGAGATCGTCATGCAGCTCGCGCGCGATTCTGCCCCGTTCCTCAGCTTGGGCGTGCCGCTCGACCTGCCGGGCGTAATCGAGCGTCTCGCGACGCGAAGCTTCGACCTTCTCGCGGTTGCCTGCCAGTCTCTCAAGCTCCAATCTCGTCTGGTCAAGCCTAATGACCGCGGCTGCATAGGCCGAGAGCAGCGCTGCAGCCGCGAACCAGAACAGGATGGCGGAGATCTGGACAATCTCGGGCTGATTGCTGACGGCCGCGACGAGGACGACGAGGCTTAGCAGCGTAATGAGGCCTTGGCCGCGCCGATCGCGGAGATGCAGCGTTCCGGCCAGCATAACGGAGTAGACGGCACAGTAGAGCAGCCCGCCGTATACGGATGCGAGCAAGCCGTAACCGAGCAGCTCGACAGGCAGAAGGAATGGCAGCCATGCAGGCTTGAGCATGCCGACACGTATAACTATTAGTCCGAGCAGAAGCGCGGCGACGTATTCGGAATACGAGGGGATGTCGGCTGCAAGCGCCGTGATGACGGCTGGCGCCAGCACGAGCAGCATGCGCAGCCAGACGAGTGGTACGGGCATATGAATTCCTCCGGCTATCGTTCCAAGCCATTATAGCATAACGGAATCGGCGGATGACATGACTATCGTCACGTTATGCGGCCGCAGCTAAGGTGACTTCCGCCAACTGTACATCGCTGCCGCGCCATGTACAATAGAGGGTAGGAATCACGACAGAAGGAGTGCATGGGAATGCCGATCGTATCGATGGAGCAGGTCGTGAAGAAATATGATGCGAAGCTCAGCGTCGACCATTTGACCTTAACCGTGGAGGATGGCGAAATATTCGGCCTGCTAGGTCCGAACGGAGCAGGCAAGAGCACGACGATTCATATGCTGGCCGGCCTGCTGCCGCCGGACAGCGGTGAGATCAGGGTGAACGGCCGCTCGGTCGCGAAGCAGCCGCTCGAAGTGAAGCGCGATATCGGGCTCGTGCCGCAGGATCTCGCAATCTATGAACAGCTGACCGCGCGGGAGAACGTGACCTTCTTCGCGCGTCTCTACGGTCTGCGGGGGGCGGAGCTGCGTGAGCGGACCGAGGAGGCGCTGGCGTTCGCGGGCCTGCTCGAGCACGGCAGGGACAAAGCGAGCGCAATGTCAGGCGGCATGAAGCGCCGGTTGAATATCGCATGCGCGGTCATGCATCGACCGAAGCTGGTCATCATGGACGAGCCGACTGTCGGAATCGACCCGCAATCCCGAAACCACATCCTCGAATCGGTTCGCGAGCTGAATCGCTCCGGCTCCACGATCATCTACACCAGCCATTATATGGAGGAGGTCGAAGCCATCAGCACGCGGGTCGGCATCATGGATCACGGACGCTTGATCGCGATCGGGAACAAGGGGGCACTGATCAGGCAGACGAGCCTCGGCGCCAAAATCGTGCTGCAGACCGACCGTTCGTCCGCGGAAGCCACTCAGGAGATCAAGCAGCATCCACGCGTGACCTCGCTTCGCGAGCGGGACGAGCATACCCTAGAGATCGGACTGGGCGATTCGCAGGCCTATGTCCAAGACATGCTGTTCATCTTGAATAAGCATGGGTTATCGCTGCAGAAGCTGACGCGCGAGGAGCCGAATCTGGAGCAGCTGTTTCTTCATTTAACGGGAAGAACGCTTCGGGATGCTTAGAGGAGGGTTGAACATGCGCGTCGTGTGGGTTGCCGCTTATTATGAACTGCTGCAATTTATGCGGTTGAGGTCGGTCTTGCTGCTCTTGTTCGGGCTGCCGCTCGTGCTCATTTTCATCCTCGGCAACGGGCTGAATACGCCAGGCATGCGCTCGATCGAAGTAGCCGTATGGAACGGAGACGATTCGCCCGGCAGCATGGCGTTCCATGATTTCGCAGCGTCGGAAGCCGTGCGGGAACACATTCGTCTCTGGCAGGCGGAGAGCGAAGAGGCAGTAGAAGAGCGCCTGCGGGCCGGCCAAGCCGATTACGGCATTGTCTTCCCGGCGGGTTATGCCGCGGGATCACCGGATGAGGCGCCGCCAGTCAAGGCATTCCCGGGCCCATTGGCTGACCGGAATCTGAAGGCAGAGGCCGTCTTGGACGGCTTCCTGGCACAAGTGGAACAGCGCCGCTCGGCAGCGCTCCTATTCGGCGACAGGCCGGAACATCCGGCGGATTCAAGTGAGGACCAAGATGGCTCGTACGCGGGAAGCGGCGGCGGCTCCAATGTTGCCGTACATACGCTGAACACAGGCAGCAGCCACCAATTCGGGAGCGTAACGTCTCTGCAATACTATGCTGCGGCCTATCTGGTCATGTTCTTGATGTACTCGGGCATGTCGGCTGCGATCAGCACGATCGAGCAGAGGGAGCAAGGCACGCTTCGGCGGCTGCATTCGCTGCCGATCACGCTGTCGCAATTCATGCTCGGCAAGTATGCGGGCTTCGTCCTGCTCGCCATGCTGCAATCGGGCTTTATCGTGCTGGCAACCCGATATGTCTTCGGCGTGCAATGGGGGACCGCATACGGATGGACATTGGCCGTCTGCCTGCTGACCGCTCTATCGGCTATCGCGTTATCCGTCATCTTCGCTTCATTCCTTCCGAGCAGGAAGAGCGTCGAGTCGATCTTCTCCATGACGGTCGTCGTCATGACGTTCCTGAGCGGCGGGATGATTCCGACGCTTCAACCGTTGCTCCGAGAAGCGGGCAAGCTGACGATCAATCACTGGGCGAATGAAGCGCTGAAGTCGCTGATGACCGGCGGGGCGTGGCCGGATATTCGGGTAACCTTCCTGATGCTGACGGCGATTACGCTCGGACTGATGGGGATAATGCTGATTCGGCTCAGAAGGACGGTGATGCCGCGATGATCGCCATCTGGATTGCTTGGCATAACATAAGGCGAACGCTCGGGAGCTGGAAAAGCTTCGCGGCACTGATCGTCGCGCCCGTCATCCTCATCTCGGCGGCGGACGCGCTGCTCGGCCGTCCTTCGGATGAACCGGCGATCATTGCCGTTACGGTGGCGGATGACGGGCGCTACGGCGACTGGCTGATGGATGCATTGAAGGACGAGTCGTTGTTCAAGCTGGAGGAGAGGCCCGGCCTCAGCAGCGCGGCGCTTCGATTATTGGTCGAGGAGGGCGAAGCGGATGCTGCAATTCGGGTGCCGGAAGCGTATTCGGACAGACTGCTGGCAGGTGCTGCGCCTGAGGTGGAGCTGTATCGCGATACGGAAGAACTGTGGAATGCTTCGCTTGCGCTGAGGCTTGAGGCAGAGATCGAACGGATGGAGGATATGGCATCCGCTGCATGGCACGCTTCGAATG
This sequence comes from Bacillota bacterium, assembly GCA_023386495.1. Classification (GTDB taxonomy): domain Bacteria; phylum Bacillota; class Bacilli; order Paenibacillales; family Paenibacillaceae; genus Paenibacillus_I. The sequence goes on from JAEWJS010000004.1 coordinate 18,969, forward strand.
CCGGCGAATCGGATCAGCAGGCCGCATTCGAGCAGCTCATCGAAGCGCGTGAGGCAGCCGCGGTTCGCGTCGAGTCGACCCAATTGGTAAGAGAAGCGTCGGAAGGCTTCATCTTTGTCATCGGCCTGCTGATCTTGTTCATGATGGCGATGGCGAATCAATCGGTCTATGGGGTGTTGGAAGACCGCGAGCACAACCGGATGGTCCGCATCCATGCCGCTCCCGTACGTGCTCTGCTGATCGCGTTCGGGCATTTTCTCGGCAGCGTCATGCTCGGCTTCCTGCAGTTGATCGGCATTCTCGCGATGATTCGGTTCGTGCTCGGCTACGAATTCGGCGTATCGTTCGGTGCCATGCTGCTCGTCCTCACCTGTTTTCTACTCTGTGCGGTAGGGATTGCCTCGGCGATCGCGAGCTTCGTGCGCAGCTCGTCGGAGATGAGCCATATCAATAACTTGATTATCGTGCCGACCTGCATGATCGGCGGCTGCTTCTGGCCGGTCAGCTACATGCCGGAATTCATGCAGAAGCTCTCCAACTTCACTCCGCAGCGGTGGGCGATCAAGGCGCTGGAGGAGCTGTCCGTCGGCGCGTCGCTGGCTGACGTCAGCCTGCATCTGTCGACCTTGCTGCTGCTTGCCGCGCTGCTGCTCGCTTCGGGAGCCTATGTCCTGCAGCCTAGGAATAGCAGCCTGTAAGCGTAACGATCCTACATGAGCATCGGAGGCCGTCCGCCCGCATGCTTGCCTTCGGACGGCCTTCCGATTATTAGGTTCAAAAATAGTCAATAATCCAAGTTGCCAGAACATAAATTGGAGTATAAGATAGAAGTAAGCAAATTGTCAGAAGATTTCGCCAAATCACACAGCATGGGAGGAGTTGCCGTGAATAAGAGCTACGAGGTGGAATATTGCAACCTGGAAATTCGATTCGACCGACGGCAAATCCACAATCTGATTCGCGACTTGATTCAGGCGGGCTACTCGTTGTACTGGAGCGAAACGGATGCGCAGTTCTTCATCTCGATCCGTACGGGACGCAAGCTCGTGAAGCTGCGGTTCCAGCGCATTCGCAGCCGGTATAAGATCGTCGGCGATTACACGATCAAGGACGAGAAGCTGTCGCTTCTGCTCGAGAAGCTGATCAATGATACGCGCGGCCATGCGGTCGTCAAGCGGATCAAGGATCGTCAGATTGTGATCGAGAGCATCATGTTCGGTGAAATTATTCGATTGGTGGAGGTGTCGGGAATGGAGCATCGGATTATCTACCAGAAGAAAACGACCATTACGACAGAAGAAATCATGCAGGCTTACCAGTCCACGCGCGCGGAAGAACGAGCGAGCGTGCTTCGCTTAGAAATCGATTATGAGCTGGCAACACTGTCGGAAGCGCTTCAAGAGGAGCGGATGGAGGATGCGGCGGCATGTAAGGAGAGGCTGCTCGGCATGCGCACCGAAATGCTCCAACTCGAACTCTAGGGTCCGGTTGTGATCGCGATGTAGTGCTCTGTAGTGTATTCGACGTCGAATCTTGAACGCTGGCGCAATTTCCGGTGCTCACGTAGATCTATCTACGCTCCGCTCCTCAATTGCTACTATCGTCCAACCTTCTCGGCGCTGACAACCGGACTTTGTGAAAGAATTTAATGATTATAGGCTATAGGCTATTAAAGGATTGCGTAGTGGGATGGAGGATGGCCGGGACTCATGGAGACGGATAGGATGGAATAGAAGCTTCTCTGCCGATCGGATGGCGGGGAAGCTTCTTCATGCTGGATATTGCATCCAAGTTGCGGCTGCAATAGAATAGGTGAGGATGTGTTGGAAGATAGACAATGGGATTGGACAAGGAGGAGACGTATGGTAGCAGAGCCAAGCGGCGCATCCGTCATTCTGGCGGTCGATCTGGGCACGACGAGCGCCAAGGTGTTGGCGCTTCGAGCGGGGCGTCTCGTTGCGGCAGAAGCCAGCGCGGACGGCCTGATCATAGCAAGGGCCGAACGCGGGTATCCGCTCTCGTCGCCGAAGTCCGGCTATGCCGAGCAGGACCCGGACCAGATCGTGCGGGCTGTCGAGGAAGCGGTACGCGAGGTTGTCGCAGCCGCAGGCTGCGGCCCGTCCGGCGTGCTTGCCGTGTCGTTCAGCACGGCGATGCATGCGTTGATCGCGGTGGACGAGGCAGGCCGTGCATTGACGCCTAGCATCACATGGGCCGATCTGCGCGCGGCGGAGCATGCCCGCAGACTGCGCGAGAGCGGGGAAGGCGCGGCGATTACGGCGCGCACCGGCGTGCCGATGCACGCGATGACGCCATTGGCGAAGCTGCTATGGCTCCAAGAGCGGGAACCGGAGCTGTTCCGGCAAGCGCATCGGTTCGTAGGCATTAAGGAATATGTGCTCTCGCGCTGGTACGAGGGTCATATACCGATGGACGAATCGGTTGCGGGCGGGACGGCGCTGTATGGCTTGCACACGCGAAGCTGGGATGCCGAGGCGCTGACGCTCGCCGGCATCGGCGCGGACAAGCTGCCGCAGCTTGCGCCTGCGACGCATGTGATGCGCGGCATGCGGCCAGAGGCGGCGGAAGCGCTGGGGCTGCCTGCCGACGTACCCGTCGTGCTCGGCGCGGCCGACGGCGTGCTGGCCAATCTCGGCGCAGGCGCGATGGAGCCCGGCATCGCCGCGATTACGATCGGGACGAGCGGCGCCGTACGGCTGGCGGTGAAGGAGCCGGCGGCCGATCCGAAGGGACGGCTGTTCTGCTACCCGCTGGCGGATAGCTGGTGGGTTGCCGGCGGACCGGTGAACAGCGGCGGCGTCGTGCTGCGCTGGCTGAAGGAACAGCTGGCGCCCGATCTGGCTGCTAACGAAGAGGGCGAGGACGGGTATTCGCGTCTGGTGAGGATGGCGATGGAGGTGCCGCTCGGCGCGGGCGGGCTGGTCTTCCTGCCGCACTTGTCCGGCGAACGCGCGCCGCATTGGGACGAGCGGGCGCGCGGGGTATACTTCGGCCTCTCGCTGGATCATGACCGCCGCCATATGCTGCGGGCAGGCATCGAAGGCATTCTGCTCGGCCTGCGATCGGTGCTGCTCGCGCTGTCGGAGACAGCCGGCACGCCGCGCGAAATCCGGGTATCCGGCGGCTTTACTCGTTCGGCAGTGCTGCGGCAGCTAATGGCTGACGTGCTCGGGCTGCCGATCGTGATGACGGACAGCGAGGACAGCTCGGCAGTCGGCGCCGGCCTTCTGGCACTGCGAGCGCTTGGGCTGTCGGACAGCTTGACCCGGCAGGATTCCGGCATGCACGTGACAGACCGCTGCGAGCCCGACCCGGCCGCAGTTCCGGCCTATGCAAGACTGCACGAGACGTTCCGCAGGCTGTATGAGCAGTCGGCACCGACCTTCGCCGAGCTGGACGAGCTGCGGGAGCAGAACGGAGCCGGCCGATAAAAAATGAAAGAAGCGGTTTTCTTTCGCGTGCAAAAGGAGTAAAATAGGGATATTGTGCAAGCAGAGTGCAAAAAATGAATGGATAAAGGATGGAAAAAACGAAATGGCGAAACAGCAAATCGGCGTTATCGGCATGGCGGTCATGGGCCGCAACCTGGCTCTCAACATCGAGAGCAGAGGCTTCACGGTCTCGATCTTCAATCGTTCGCGCGAGAAGACGGACGAAGTGATGCAAGAAGCAGCCGGCAAAAATCTGCACCCTACATATACGATCGAAGAGTTCGTGAACTCCCTCGAAGTGCCGCGCAAAATTTTGATCATGGTCCAAGCGGGAGCAGGCACGGACGCGACGATCGACGCGCTCGTACCGCTGCTTGCCGAAGGCGACATCATCATCGACGGCGGCAACGCTTATTTCCCTGACACGCAGCGCCGCAGCAAAGAGCTCGAGGCGCGCGGCTTCCGTTTCATCGGCACGGGCGTATCCGGCGGCGAAGAAGGCGCGCTTAAGGGTCCATCCATCATGCCGGGCGGCCAAGAGTCGGCTTACAAGCTGGTCGAGCCGATCCTGACGGCGATCTCCGCGAAGGTCGGCGACGACGCATGCTGCACGTACATCGGACCGGACGGCGCGGGCCACTACGTCAAGATGGTCCACAACGGCATCGAGTACGGCGATATGCAGCTGATCTGCGAAGCCTATCACCTGCTCAAGTCGGTGCTCGGACTGAACACGGAAGAGCTCCACGCGATCTTCAAGGAATGGAATCAAGGCGAGCTCGACAGCTACTTGATCGAGATTACGGCCGACATCTTCTCCAAGTACGATCCGGAGACGGGCAAGCCGATGGTCGACGTGATCCTCGACTCGGCCGGTCAGAAGGGTACGGGCAAATGGACCAGCCAGAGCTCGCTCGACCTGGGCGTGCCGCTGTCGATCATTACGGAATCCGTATTCTCCCGCTTCCTGTCCGCCATGAAGGAAGAGCGCGTAGCGGCAAGCAAGCTGCTGAGCGGTCCGGAGGCGAAGCCTTTCCAAGGCGACAAGCAAGCGTTCATCGAGTCGATCCGCAAGGCGCTGTTCGCGAGCAAGATCTGCTCGTACGCGCAAGGCTTCGCCCAGATGCGCGAAGCATCCGAGGAATACGGCTGGAATCTGCGTTACGGCGACATCGCGATGATCTTCCGCGGCGGCTGCATCATCCGTGCGCGCTTCCTGCAGAACATCAAGGATGCTTACGACAAGAACCCCGAGCTGCGCAACCTGCTGCTGGACGACTACTTCAAGAACGTGGTCCAGTCTTACCAGGACGCATGGCGCGAGGTCGTGTCGACGGCTGTAGCGAACGGCATTCCGGTACCAGGCTTCGCAAGCGCGCTGTCGTACTACGACAGCTACCGCAGCGAGCGTCTGCCTGCTAACCTGCTGCAAGCGCAGCGCGATTACTTCGGCGCGCATACGTTCAAGCGTCTCGACAAGGAAGGCTCGTTCCACTTCGAGTGGATGAGCAACTAGACCTTAGCGTCCCAGCTGACGGTTAGTGGTGCAGCTCCCGAACCGACTCGGAGAGCCACAGCCGCAGCTGGCCGATCTCTTGATCGCCGCCGGGTCTGTGGTGGATCAGCAGCATGGCAGCTTCGGCAAAACAACTGAAATGCTTAAGCAATTGTGGCTGCGGAAGGTCCGAGTAAGCGGGATCGCCGTCAGCCACTTTCTTTTTGATAAGCTCCAGTACCCAGACGACATCTTCTTTGCATAGCGGGTGGCTCGGGTCGAGAATTTGATTCAGCCGTTTTTGCGAAGGGTGGGGCAGGGTGCGGGGATGCAGGGTGGACATCGCGCGATCAACTCCGATTTAAATTGGTATTATCATCCATACGGCAAAATCGTTTTTTTTATACGCGGCGGCGGAACTATTTTCTAGAGACAAGCTGCTGGAAGATGTGCGATAGGGTAGATGCAAGGCCGTTTACGCTCATTCTGCGGCTATGGTATGATATAGCGTAATTATAAGAAGGGAGACGCGACATGACGGAATCACCCCGCAACAAAATCGTCTTGGTCGGCTTCATGGGAACCGGCAAGTCGACCGTCGCCAAGCTGCTCTCGGATCGGCTCGGCATGCCCCGCATCGACCTGGACGAATCGATCGTGGCCGCAGCGGGATGCTCGATCGCGGAAATATTCGCGGCCCAGGGCGAAGAGGCCTTCCGCGAATTGGAGAGCCGCGTGCTGGAGGACATCATGCGGTCGGACAAGCCGGGCGTCATCGCGACCGGCGGCGGCGCCGTGCTGCGCGAACGGAACCGGCAAGCGATGATGGCGGGAGGACTCGTCATTGCGCTTCAGGCTGCCGCGGCGCAGATCGTGGAACGCGTGAAGGGCGACCGCGGAAGACCGCTTCTCGAAGGCAACGTAGAGGAGAAAGTGTCGAAGCTGCTCGAAGAACGACGGCATGCCTATGATTTTGCGCATCATAGGATTGACACGACGGGCATACCCGTACGGGAAGTTGCTGAGCGGATCATTCGGCGATGGAGCGATGAACGCCCCTCATGAAGACGCTGCTCGGCATTGCGGCCGGCGGCGCGCTGGCGGCGCTGGCAAGAGCGGGACTCAGCGAGCTGCTGACCGATCCGGACAGGTTAACCTTCCCGTGGGCAACGCTAGCTGCGAATGCCGCCGGCTGTCTCATGATCGGGCTGCTCTCGGGGTATGCCGTTAGGCGAAGCTTGCCGCAAGCGCTGCTGGAAGCCGTGCGAACCGGCTTCATCGGCGGTTTCACGACGTTCTCTGCTTTCAGCGTGGAGACCGTTCGCTTGTTCGATGCCGGTCATTCGGCATTAGCGGCGAGCTATGTTGTGACCTCGATCCTGCTGGGCATGGGCTTAACGTTGCTCGGCATGCGGATGGGGAGGCGAGAGCATGCAGTTGGCTGACGGATGGCTTCTCACTGCAGTCGCCGCCATGGGTGCCGCTGGCTCGCTAGCCCGCTATGGCATATCCCGGCTCTATGCCAGGTATGGCCTACGGCCGGAACGCGCGACCCTGACGGTGAACCTGCTCGGCGCAGCGCTACTCGGCCTGCTAGTCGGCGGGACGGCTAATCTTGCGGATGGCAGTCCATATCTCTTGCTTGGCGGAAGCCTGCTCGGCGGGTTCACGACGTTCTCCACGCTGATGATGCAGTTGGCGAACCTGAAGGTGGAGCGGGCGCATCGCAGGCTGTATGCCTATTTCGTGCAGACCTTCTTCGCGGGGCTGCTGCTGGCTTCGATCGGCTATTATGCGGGCCATTGGCTTGTAGGCCATATCGGACCCTATACATAATGAATTCATGACTATGAGGACAAAGGAGAATACGGACGACATGGACGTTATTGTTACCCCTACCCAGAAGCTGCAAGGCGAGCTGCAAGCATTATCTTCGAAAAACTACACGACCCGCTACCTGCTGGTTGCGGCACTTGCGGAGGGCACGAGCACGGTCTACTATCCTGCGCACAGCGAAGACAGCGACGCAATGCGTCGGTGCATTAGAGATCTGGGCGCGACCGTGGAGGAAGACGACGAGAAGATCGTGATCACGGGTTTCGGCAGCAAGCCGAAAGACGTCAAAGAGCTGAACGTCGGCAATGCCGGCGCCGTGCTTCGCTTCTTGATGGCGATTGCGGCGCTGTGCCCGGAAGTGACGTTCGTCAACGCGTATCCGGATTCGCTCGGCAAGCGTCCGCATGATGACTTAATCGACGCGCTGGGACAGATCGGCGTCGAGGTTACGCATCGCGAGGGCAAGCTACCGATCACGATCCGCGGCGGAGCGCCGAAGGGCGGCAAGATCCGCGTATCGGGCAACGTGAGCTCGCAGTACCTGAGCGCGCTCTTGTTCCTTACGCCGCTCCTGCAGGAGGACAGCGAAATCGAAGTGCTGCATGACCTCAAATCGAAGGTCGTCGTAGGCCAGACGCTCGAAGTGCTGGAGCAGGCCGGCATTCGGATCGAAGCAAGCGAGGATCTGATGCATTACCGGATACCGGGCGGGCAGAAGTACGAGGCGAAGATCTACTCCGTTCAAGGCGACTACCCGGGTTCTGCGGCCATATTGGCTGCTGCAGCCGTGACGGAGTCTGACGTAACGGTTCATCGGCTGGTGGAGAAGAGCAAGCAGGGCGAACGTGCCGTCGTGGACGTGCTTCGGATGATGGGCGTGCCGCTTACGCATGATAACGATGTCGTGCATGTGCAAGGCAACGGCAAGCTGAAGGCCGGCGAATTCGACGGCGACGAATTCACGGACGGCGTGCTGGCGATGGTGGCCGCAGCCGTGTTCGCGGAAGGGACTTCCCGGTTCTACAATGTCGAGAACCTCCGTTATAAGGAGTGCGACCGCATTACCGACTATCTCGCGGAGCTGCGCAAGGCAGGCGCGAACGTCGAGGAGCGGCAAAGCGAGATCATCGTGCATGGGCGCCCGGAGGGCGTCGAGGGCGGCGTGGAGATCGATGCGCATTACGATCATCGCGTCATCATGGCGCTTACGATCGTAGGCTTGCGCGCAGCGAAGCCGATCCGCATTAAGGATGCACATCATGTGGCGAAGTCTTACCCGATTTATTTTGACCACTTAAAGGCGCTCGGCGCACAGGTGGAATGGGTAGAAGCTTAATCGTAGAGGAGGTCAAGGGCATGGCGTATGAGCATCCAAGCAGGGAAGAGATTAAGGCGATTCTCGAAGCTTCAGTCACGATTGCCGTAGTCGGTCTGTCCGACAAGCCTGACCGTACTTCTTATATGGTATCCGAGGCGATGCAGCAGAAGGGCTACCGGATCGTGCCGGTCAACCCGAACGCGACCGAAATTCTGGGCGAGAGCTGTTATCCTGCATTGAAGGACATTCCGCATAAGATCGACATCGTCAATGTATTCCGAAGGAGCGAGCACTGCCCGGAGGTTGCCGAGGAAGCTGCGGCAGTCGGCGCCAAGACGTTATGGCTGCAACTGGGCGTCTTCAGCGAAGAGGCGGCCGCTATTGCCGAGCGGGCAGGGATGAACGTCATCATGGACCGCTGCATCAAGGTCGAGGACTCGATTCTGCTGCCGGAAGGGAAAACCAACCGTTAGGCCGGATAAAACAAGCGGTATCCTCCAACAATAAGTGAGGCTCTATGCCCGTATACGGCGCATCGAGACTATCCCCTCTTATCCTAAGGAGGATTTGCCGCATGTATCAGCAGAACCAATTCCAAGGCAATACGTCGTTCGGTCAGACGAATGCGAACCGCTACCAGCCGGCTGGATTCGTACAGTCCAATTACCAAGGCCAATTGACGCGCAACGCGGCATCCGGCCCCGTAACCGCGCACGCCGGCTATCAGGCAGGCGGCTCCCAAGGCTACGGTACGACAGGCTCTACGTTCACGGGCGGCATGAACACCGGTTTCCAAGGCCATGCCGTGACGCCGCAGAATCCGGTCTATAATGCCACGAATGCCCGCCAGCAAGATGGCCCTGTCATCCAGCACCTCGGCTATCAAGCCGGCACGCAGCAAGGCTACCAAGGCAGCCAGTTCGGCACGTCCTCCTTCCAATCGACAGGCGGTTTCCAAGGCCAAGCGACGACGCCGCAAAATCCTGTCTATCGCGCGACGAACGCCCGTCAGCAAGACGGCCCGGTCATTCAGCACACAGGCTATCAAGCCGGCGTGACGCAGAACTATGGCTCGAACCAGGGAATGGGCATGACGGGCGGCATGGTAGGCCAGAGCTTCCAAGGCCATGCCATGACGCCGCAGAACCCGGTCTACAATGCAACGAACGCAAGACAGCAGGATGGCCCGGTCATCCAACATCTTGGTTACCAAGCCGGCACGCAGCAACAGCAAGGCTTCGGCAATCAAGGCATGGGCATGTCCGGCAACCAAAACCGCTACAGCTTCTAATCCATGCATTTGCTCTCACCAGCGAACCCATCCCGGGTTCGCTTTTCTTTTGACAAACCCCCATCGAACGCTTACCATCGTTATAGTGAATGCAGTCTTTCATAACATTTGAAAATAATCAGTTGTCAGCACCGAGAAGGTTGGACGATGGTAGCAATTGAGGAGCGGAGTGTAGACAGATCTACATGAGCACCGGAAATTGCGCCAGCGTTCAAGATTCGACGTCGAGTACGCTTCGCAGCGTTACATCGTGATCACAACTGATTCCTGGGGGGATAGTGGGTGAAGGTGTTGGGTAACTTGCAACAATTCGGACGAGCCTTAATGCTGCCGATGATTGCGCTGCCTGCCGCCGCCGTTTTCCTCTTTCTCGGCACGCTGCCCTGGGAAGCATGGGGCATGGCGCCGATGGCGGCGCATCTCGTCAAGGCCGGCGACATCTTATTCCATGTGCTGCCTTACCTGTTCGCGCTCGGCGTAGCGATGGGGCTGACAGGCAATGCGGGTGCGGCCGGACTGGCTGCGCTGTCCGGCATGTTCATCTATACGGCGATAACGGGCTCCTATACGGGACTCGAGATTCAGCCAACCGTACTCATCGGGGTACTGATCGGCATCACGGCCGGATACAGCTATGAGCAGTTCAAGGAATTCAAGCTGCCCGAATACATCCAATTTTTCGGCGGACCGCGCTTCGTTCCGCTGTTCGTCAGCTTCGTCTCCGTCGCCTTCTCCGTCGTGATGATCGAGATCGCGCCTTCCATCCAAGAAGGGATGCGGGCGCTCGGCGAGACGACGGCAGCTGCCGGCGGATTCGGCGTATTCTTGTTCGGCTTCGTATACCGCATTCTTGTCGTCTTCGGCTTGCATCATCTCGTCAGCCACGCGTTCTGGTTTCAGATCGGCGGCTTCGAAACGTCGGCCGGCACGATCGTCTACGGCGATCTTCCACGATTCTACGCAGGAGACCCGACAGCTGGCGTCTATATGGGCGGCATGTACCCGATCATGATGTTCGCGCTGCCTGCGATCGCGCTGGCGATCATCCAAGAGGCGCGAGAGGACCTGAAGCCGAAAATTCGCGCGACATTCTTATCGGCAGCGCTGTCCTCCTTTCTGACGGGCGTCACGGAACCCGTCGAATTCGCTTTCATGTTCGTTGCGCCTCTTCTATTCGTCGTGCATGCGGCTTTATCGGGAATCGTCATGTGGATTACATACGAGCTTGGCATCCGCCACGGCTTCTCTTTTTCGGGCGGCGCCTTCGATTTCATCATCAATCTGCACTTATCGACGAAGGGCTGGCTTCTGATTCCGCTCGGACTCGCGACCGGTATCGTCTACTACGTGCTTTTTCGCTTCGCGATTCGCAAGTTCCGCATTCCGACGCCCGGCCGCGAAGAGGGCTCGCAGCTCGATGAATGGGCCGGCGACATTCCGTATCGTGCGCCGCTTATTCTGCAAGCGATCGGCGGCAAGGAGAACATCGTGCAGATGGAGGCTTGCATCACGCGGCTTCGGCTGAAGCTCGGCAACGATAAGCTGCTCGACATCAACGCGCTGCGGAGCTTGGGAGCGGCCGGCGTCATCCGTCTCGGCAGCGGCAACGTACAGGTCGTGTTCGGGACATTCTCCGAACTGATTCGGGAAGAGATGGTCAAGGTCATGAAGCGCGACCTGCGGCGGGTGCAGTTCCGATCCCCGATGCAGGGCCGGATGATTCCGCTCGAGGAAGTGCCGGACCAAATATTCGCGGGCAAGCTCGTCGGACAAGGCGTCGCGTTCCTGCCGGATCGGGGAGAGCTCGTATCGCCCGTACAGGGCAAGGTCATTCATCTGTATCCGACGAAGCATGCGATCGGCATCCGCACGCCGGAAGGGCTGGAGGTGCTGCTGCATGTCGGGATCGACACGTCCCTGCTGAAGGGAGAGGGCTTCGAAGCCTTCGTGCAGGAAGGCGATTCGGTCGCGGCGGGCCAACTGCTCATTCGATTCGACATGATGTACGTCAAGGCGGCCAGCAAGTCGCTGGCCACGCCGATGGTCATCACGAATCCGAACCAGGTGCGTTCCTGGAGCTTCGCGCCCTATCGAGCGGTGAAGAAGGGACAAGCCTCGGTCATGTCCGTCGTATTGGAAGAGAGTAACGGTGGAGGAGAGAGACAATGAATCAAGGGATAGGAGCATCCTCTGGCATCGCGATCGGCAAGACGTTCGTGCTTCCGAACTGGGAGTGGGACGTGCCCGAGCAGAAGATCGACGTGTCGGACCTCGCCATGGAATTCGAACGGTTGTACGAAGGCATCCGGACTTCCAAGCACGAAATCGAGATGATCAAGGATGAGCTTGCGGAGGTCGTGGGCACCGAGGAACGCAGCATTTTCGACGCGCACCTGGCGATCCTGAACGATCCCGTGTTCATGAATGAGATCCAAGGCATCATCAAGCGGCAGTATAAGGCTGCAGAGGTGGCCGTGAAGGAAGCGATCGATCACTTCGTCACGATGTTCGACCTGCTGGACGACGAGTACATGAAGGAGCGCGCGCTCGACATTAAGGACGTCGGGAACCGGCTGCTCAAGCATCTGCTCGGCGCGCCGGAGATTACGCTGCCGACGGATACGCAGCCGTTCATCCTCGTCGCGCGCGAAATTTCGCCTTCGCAGCTGGCGCATCTGAACCCGCAGCATGTGCTCGGCATCGCGACGATCGCGGGCAGCACGACCTCGCACTCCGCCATCATGGCCAGAGCGCTAGGCATTCCGCTGGTGGTCGGGCTCGATATCGAGCTGGAGAACCGGGTGATCACTGGGGATACGATGATTCTGGACGGCGACTCCGGCATCGCGGTTCTGAACCCGAGCGAGGAGCAGATCGCCGCTTATTCGAACTATCAGAGCCGCCAGATCGAATATCAGGAACGGCTCAAACGGCTTGCGGACGTCCATTCCGCCACGCCGGACGGCAAGGAGCTTGAGCTGGCCGCGAACATCAGCTCGCTTAAGGAGCTGGAGGTGGCGCTGCAGGCCGGCGCGTTCGGCGTCGGGTTGTTCCGGACGGAATTCCTGTACATGGATCGTAGCCGGTTCCCTGAAGAACAGGAGCAGTTCGAGGTGTACAAGGCGGTCGCGGAGAAGCTGGACGGCAAGCCGCTCATCATCCGCACGCTGGACATCGGCGGCGACAAGCTGCTCGACTACTTCGAGCTGGGCGAGGAAGACAACCCGTTCCTCGGCTATCGCGCGATTCGCATCAGCCTGGATCGGAAGGACTTGTTCAAGACGCAGCTTCGCGCGATTCTGCGCGCCAGCGCGTACGGCGACGTGAAGGTGATGTATCCGCTCGTCTCGTCCGTAGAAGAGGTTCGCGGCGCGAAGGCCGTGCTGGAGGAAGTGAAGCGCGAGCTTGAAGCGGAGGGCAAAGCGTTCAATGCGAACATACAGAACGGAATCATGATCGAGCTGCCCGCGGCTGTCATGATCGCCGACTTCTTGGCGGACGAGGTCGATTTTTTCAGCATCGGCACGAATGACTTGATCCAGTTCACGCTGGCCGTCGACCGGATGAACGAGAAAATATCGCATCTGTACCAGCCGTTCCACCCGTCCGTGCTGCGCATGCTGCGCATGACCGTCGAAGCGGCGAAGAAGAAGGGGAAGCATGTGAGCGTATGCGGCGAAATGGCTGGCGATCCGCGCGCGCTGCCGCTGTGGCTCGGCTTGAACGTGGATGAGCTGAGCATGTCCGCGCATGCGATTCTGCCCATAAAAGAGCGGCTGCTCTGCACAAGGCAGGATGACAGCCGCGAAATGTTGGAGCAGCTATGGAACTGCCGGACAGCAGATGAAATCATCCGCTCCTTGGAAGTTCAAAGACTAGAAATTGAGACAAACCTATCCAGTATCGATACTTGATTTCTTAATGACCAGTTCTCAGCGCCGAGAAGGTTGGACGATGGTAGCAATTGAGGAGCGGAGTGTAGTCTAAGCTACATGAGCACCGGAATTTTCGCTAGCGTTCAAGATTCGACGTCGAATATGCTCCGAAGCGATGCTTCGCGATCAGAACTGGTCCCTGAAGGCGTTGGCGAAAGCTTGCGCGTAGGGCGGCAGATCTGGCGGCCTTCGGGCCGAAATCAGGTTGCCGTCCACGACGACCGGCTCGTCGTACCAGATCGCGCCTGCATTCTCCATATCGTCGCGGATGCCCGGCGTCGACGTTACCTTGCGACCCTCCAGTATGCGCGCCGAGATCAGCACCCAGCCTGCATGGCAGATCTGGCCGATCGGCTTGCCCGCCGCGTTCAACTCGCGCACGAGCTCCAGCACCTTCGGATAACGGCGCAGCTTATCGGGCGCCCAGCCCCCAGGCACGAGCAGGCCGTCGATCTTGGAGCAGTCCATCTCGTCGAAGGACATGTCGCTCACGGCCGGCACCCCGTATTTACCGATGTACGTCTTGCCTCGCTCGGAGCCGGCGAACAGCACCGTCGCGCCTTCTTCCCGCATGCGGTACACGGGGTACCACAGCTCCAGGTCCTCGAATTCTTCGTCGACCAGCGACAGGATCGTTAGATGGCTAAGCGGCATCTATTGTGTCCCTCCCCTATTAATCTTGCAGATTCAGGTTCATTGTACCGAAGGAGGAAGCATGAAGCAAACAGAACGGCAAGGCAAGCGCGCTATCGCGGCAACTGCGATCCGATCGCTTGCGCCCTTGTCATGGATGGCGGTTATTTATTGGTTCTCCTCGCGGGAGGGCGATGACTTGAACGCGATGCTCCCTTTCTTCCAGCGTTTTCTGCCGGGGATGGAGAGCTTTAACTGGGGGCATCTGGTCTCCTATTTCATGCTTGCGCTGCTCATGGAATTCGCGGCCGGCCGCTCTTCGCAGCGTCTCGGCATCAAGGCTATCATCGTGCTGCTCTGCGTGCTGTACGGCGTAACGGATGAATATCATCAATCATTCGTCGGCGGCAGGATGGCAGACCTTCACGACTTGATCAACGACGGCATCGGAGCGCTGCTAGCCGTGTTGGCCACCGCCATGCCGCCTGTACGAAGACGATGGAGCAAGGTGTTGAGCTAGCAAAAATTACAATCGCTTGCCATGAAGGATTTTATCTCGCGCTAGTCGAATATCTTATGCGTTGCGAATGCTGCAATCCTATTCTTATATCGTAGGGAAGCAGCGTTTCTTGTTGCTAAGAGAAGGAGTGACCGACTTGCAGAAGAGATGTCCATGCGGCAACGAGATGAACATCAGAATGCGTACCGTAATTTATTCGGGCAAAGTAGAAATCGACAACGTGCCGATCTTCTCCTGCCCGGCTTGCAGCCGCAGCGAGGTATTCCCGGAAGTGAAGCCCGATCTAACGGGGCTGATCGGGAAGCTCGGCGCAAGGCCGGAGAAGCAATCCCTATCCTTTAACGAATGGAACGAATGGGCAGACCTGCTGCTCCAAGCTTGCACAGATAAGAAACAGCCAGCCGCTTCCGAGGTTGGGAGACTGATCGAAGAGAGAGTGAATGCGCTGCTGGATATGCATCTGCTGGCGCAGTCGCTGGGCGATACCGCATGGCAGGAAGAATTGCATAGGCGCTTATCCCAAATCTCGCGTAAAATGCCGCATACATAGGCGCCGGTACGTCTCCTTCTGCTCGGTAGATTGCGAAATGCAAGAAATTGTCGTATCATAAACGGTAATGATTGTTTTTCAACATCTGACCGGCCTGATTACAAATATGAGCATATGGAGAGAAGGAACGTGACGGTAACTATTTATGATGTGGCAAGGGAAGCAGGCGTCTCGATGGCTACGGTCTCGAGGGTTGTGAACAACAACCCGAACGTGAAGCCGCAGACGCGCAAGAAAGTATTCGAAGCGATCGAGAGGCTGGGTTATCGCCCGAACGCGGTCGCCCGCGGTCTGGCCAGCAAGAAGACCACGACGGTTGGCGTCGTCATTCCGGACATTTCGAATGCGATCTTCGCCGAAGTTGCCCGCGGAATCGAAGATATCGCGAACATGTATCATTATAATATCATCCTGTGTAATGCAGACAAGCGCAAGGACAAGGAGATCCGCGTCGTCAACACGCTGCTCGAGAAGCAAGTGGACGGGCTCTTGTTCATGGGCGGCACGGTGACGGACGAGCATCTGCAGGCGTTCAAGACATCGAATGTGCCGATCGTATTATGCGCAACGACGGACGAGCATGGCGTCATGCCATCTGTCGACATCGACCACGAGAGCGCGGCTTACGATGCCGTACAAGCGCTGCTCGGCCAAGGCCATCGCCGGATCGCGATGATCAGCGGCACGCTGCAGGATCCTGCCAACGGCTATGCCCGTTACCAAGGCTACAAGCGCGCGCTTGAGGCTGCGGGCATTGCAATTGACGATACGCTGGTGCGCGTAGGCAACTACCGTTACGAATCCGGCGTAGAGGCGATGAAATATTTTCTCGAGCTCGAGGACCGTCCGACCGCTGTGTTCTCCGCAACGGACGAGATGGCGATCGGTGCCGTACACTGCATCCAAGACTTCGGACTGCGCGTTCCGGAAGACCTATCGGTGATCAGCGTCGACAATACGCGGATGGCATCCATGGTACGGCCGCAGCTCTCTTCCGTCGCACAGCCGATGTACGATATCGGCGCAGTGTCGATGCGGCTCTTGACCAAGCTCATGAAGAAAGAGCATGTCGAGCAATCGCGCGTCGTGCTGCCGCACGAGCTCATCGCTCGGCAGTCTGTCGCAGCCAGATAAGATACGCATATGAAGCCTATATAGGGCTCGCATGAAACGGCTTCCTTCCTCGACCTGAGGATGGCGAGGCCGTTTCTGTTGTCCGCAAGGGATAACGAATTGACGAAGGAGGAATACGAACGATGGCATTCCGCAGAATCGGCATTATCGGGGCAATGGTCGAGGAGATCGAATTGCTGCATCAGCATGTACAGGTGACGGGTTCAAGCACAAAGGCGGGCATTACGTATTACGAGGGGACCTTGCACGGCGTTCAGGTCGTGTTCTGCAAGTCCGGGGTCGGCAAGGTGAATGCGGCGGTCTGCACGCAATTGCTGATCGACCATGGCGTGGACAGCGTATTGTTCACCGGCGTCGCAGGCGCGCTCGATCCTGAACTGTCGGTAGGCGATATCGTGATTTCGACGAGCTGCGTTCAGCATGACATGGACGTGACGCCGCTCGGATTCCCGCGCGGGGTCATTCCGTTCCTCGACATCCCTTCCGAGTTCGCGGCGGATGAGCGGCTCGTCAGAATCGCTTCGGAAGCGGCTGAGCTGCATGCTAAGGGCAAGTACCGGACGGGGAAGGTGCTCTCCGGCGACCAATTCATCGCCAGCCGCGATGTCGTGAGGGCGCTGCGCGACGAGCTGGGCGGAGCGTGCGCGGAGATGGAGGGAGCAGCGCTCGCGCACGTATGCGCGATGAACGGCATTCCGTATGTCGTCATCCGTTCCATGTCGGATAAGGCAGACGGCAGCGCGCCCGAGAGCTTCGCGGAATTCACCGTGCAAGCAGCGGCTAATTCCCATGCGATCATTGAGGCCATGGTGCGGCGGATGGCCGAGCAGTAAGAAGAGAGACCGGAGCAAGCGCAGATGTGCGATGCTTCGGTCTCTTGTCGATTATAGGAATTGTGCGGCAAGCTCCATCGCCTTGCGGTTAATCTGTTCAATCTCCGAACGCCTCGGCATCGGCGCCCAGGCGGCCGTATCGTCCAACCAGGAGCTCGGAAGCTGAACGGGAGCCTCAGGCTGCCAGAGGCGCTGCCAGCCCTCAGGGAGGCCCTGCAGCGCGTCTCCGCTGCGGAGGGCGGACATGAGCGGGTGATCGAGCATCTCGAGCCAGACAAGCGACCATGCGCGCGGTACGACGCGCCATATGTCATATCCGCCTCCGCCCACGGCGACCCATCGCCCATCGGCATAGGTATGCGCCAGCTCATGAATGATGCCGGGCATCTCGGCATAGGTACGCATGCTGCATTGAATGTGCGATAACGGATCGTAGGCATGGGCATCGCAGCCATGCTGGCTGATGATCAGGTCGGGACGGAACGCAGCCGCAGCCCGGTGAACGGTCTCGCGAAAGCACTCGAGCCACGAATCGTCTTCGGTATAGGGCTCGACAGGAACGTTGACGGCAGTGCCGAAGCCTTCCGCATTGCCCCGTTCGTGAATGAATCCGGAGCCGGGGAACAGAAATTTGCCCGTCTCGTGGATCGAATACGTCATGACGTCGGGATCGGAATAGAAAGCCCATTGCACGCCGTCGCCGTGATGGACATCGGTATCGATATAGAGGACGCGCGCTTGATAACGGCGCTTGATATCGGCAATCGCGATCGCGGCATCATTGTAGACGCAGAAGCCGGAGCCCCGGTCAGGGAAAGCGTGATGAAGTCCGCCGCCCATATGGTAGGCATGATCGGTCTGGCCGGACATGACAAGCTCGGCAGCATGCACAGTGCCGCCGACGATTAATGACGCTGCCTCATGCATGCCGGCAAAGTAAGGCGTGTCTTCCGTATGCAGGCCATAACGATCCGACTCCTCGATCAACCGAAGGGCGGGCGAAGGTGCGCTCAACGCTTGCACGATATCGATGTAGTCGGGCCGGTGGATGAGCGTCAGGAGCTCTCGCGCAGCGGCTGAAGGCGCTATCATTTCGGCGAAATTGAGCGCCCCGGCCTGCTTGAGCAGATCCATGGCAAGCGTGAGCCGCATCGGATTGAAAGGATGGTCGTCGTTGAACTTATAGCCGGACTCGCCGGCATGATGAATAAAGGCTGGCCTCTGCTTCCTGACAGTCATCGCTGATACTTCCTTTCCTCATCAGTACATATACCGCTGGCGAAACCGGATGCGGTCGAATTGTTCCTCCGATGCGAGCGGGACTTCCTTGCCGATGCGGACCATCAGGCAGTTCGCCGGATGCGAGCAGATCTCGGGATCGTCCGTGGCATACCAGATCATGTCGACGCATTGCATGAGCTTCTCCATCATGTTCCGGTATTCCCAGACGTTCAGCTTGCTTCCTTCGAGATCCCAATGCCAGTAATACTCGGTCGTGAAGACGATGGCATTCTCAAGCTGCCCGGACTCGAAGGCCAGCCGGATGAGCCGCTTGCCGAGGCCGAACCCTCGATAAGCATCGGCTACCTCGATCGCGCCGAGCTCGATGAGATCGTCCATCTGTGCCTCGGACCAACGCTCCATCTCATCCGGATAGTGGAACGTGACGTAGCCGACGATCGTAAGTCCATGCCTTGCGGCAATAATGCGTCCTTCGGGGAGGGCAGCGATCTCGATAAGCGCTTCATGCTGGTCCTTCGGTCTGCGAAAGGCATCAAGGTCAGCGTGCATGACATAGCCGGCCAGATCCTCGGGCGAGACGGGTCCCTCGATAACCAATTGGCCGAGCGGCGTATCGATACGGGTTGCGTGAAAAATTTTTCGATGCTCCATGGCACAGTCTCCTTATAGGCAGTTGGCTGTCTTCTTCATCCTAGCAAATCGGACGCACATTGAAAAGCGTATAGGCGAGTCTCGACCGATATGCTATAATTGCGGTGTTCCGTGCGTTCGCGCACGGCAAATGCTGCCGGAGCGAAAATGGCTTGATCAAATGTAAGCGCATACCGGAGGGGAGCCAAGCTTCTAGCAAGCACCGATAGGATCGTAGGAGGTTAATCGAGATGGAGAACCTGCACAATGAACGCATTGCGCCCGTAGCGGCGAATCCCAACATGATCGACTATGAGGCAACATACGCGAATTATCGGTTCGAGGAAGCGGAGCAAGCCTTCTCCTGGCATGAGACAGGGAAGGTCAATATGGCTTATGAGGCAATCGATCGGCATGTACATAACGGGAAAGGCGATAAGATCGCGCTATACTACAGCGACGCAACGAGGGATGAATCGTACACCTTCGACGATCTTCGCAAGTCGTCGAACCGATTCGCGAACGTGCTGCGCAAGCTGGGCGTACAGAAGGGCGAGCGTGTGTTCATCTTCATGCCGCGCACGCCGGAGCTGTATGCCAGCCTGCTGGGAACGATTAAGGCAGGCGCGATCGTAGGCCCGCTGTTCGAAGCCTTCATGGAGACGGCGGTTAAGGACCGCCTGCTGGATTCCGGCGCAACGGCGATCGTGACGACGCCTGCCCTGCTGTCCCGTATCCCGCAGGCCGAGCTCCCGGAACTGAAGCATATCATCGTGTTCGGCGATGACGTGCCTCAGCGCGACGGAATCGTCGATTTCAAGGCGGAGATGGACGCAGCTTCCGACGAAGCGGAGATTGAGTGGCTGGACCGCGAGGACGGCATGATCATTCACTATACGTCGGGATCGACAGGCAAGCCGAAGGGCGTCTTCCATGTCCAGAACGCCATGATCCAGCATCTGGTCACCGGCCGCTTCGTGCTTGACCTGAAGGAAGACGATGTCTACTGGTGCACGGCTGACCCAGGCTGGGTCACGGGGACCTCCTACGGCATATTCGCGCCGTGGCTGAACGGCGTAACGAACGTCATTCGCGGCGGGCGATTCAGTCCGCAGGATTGGTACGGCACGATTCAGAAGTACGGCGTTACGGTCTGGTACAGCGCGCCGACGGCATTCCGGATGCTGATGGGGGCAGGCGAGGACGCAATCAAGGGATTCGACCTGTCGAGCCTGCGCCATGTGCTCAGCGTCGGCGAACCGCTGAACCCGGAGGTCGTCCGCTGGGGGATGAAGACGTACGGCCATCGGATCCACGATACCTGGTGGATGACGGAGACAGGCGCGCAACTGATCTGCAACTACCCGAGCATGGACATCAAGCCGGGTTCGATGGGCAAGCCGCTGCCAGGCGTGCAAGCGGCGATTATCGACGATCAGGGCAATGAGCTGCCGCCGTTCCGCATGGGCAATCTGGCGATCAGGACGCCTTGGCCTTCGATGATGCGCAAGGTGTGGAACAATCCTTCGAAGTATGAAGAATATTTCCGTATTCCGGGCTGGTATGTGTCGGGCGATTCCGCTTATCGCGACGAAGAAGGCTACTTCTGGTTCCAGGGCCGGATCGACGACGTCATTAACACGTCAGGCGAACGGGTCGGGCCTTTCGAGGTCGAGAGCAAGCTGGTCGAGCATCCGGCCGTCGCGGAAGCGGGCGTCATCGGCAAGCCGGATCCGATGCGAGGCGAGATCATCAAAGCGTTCATCTCGCTGCGCGAGGGCTTCACGGCTTCGGAGGAGCTGAAGCAGGAAATTTCGAAGTTCGTGAAGGAAGGGCTGTCCGCGCATGCGGCACCGCGCGAGATCGAGTTCAAGGATAAGCTGCCGAAGACGCGCAGCGGCAAGATCATGCGGCGCGTGCTGAAGGCGTGGGAGCTGAACCTCCCCACAGGCGACCTATCCACCATCGAAGACTAGGAGCCGCTTGTGATCATGAAGCTGGTGCTACGGAGCTTACTCGGCTTCGAATCTTGAACGCTAGCGCAATTTCCGGTGCTCACGTAGGTTTGCCTACGCTCCGCTCCTCAATTGCTACTATCGTTCAACCTTCTCGATGCTGACAACCGGCCTTTATGAAAAATGATAATAGGAATGAGAAGGGCTCCCTGACGTCTTGATGACGTTAGGGAGCTCTTCCTTATTGAACCTATACTCAATTATTGTACCTGCACGGCTTCGGAGGGTTGGGATTCGCCTTTGGCGTTGACGGCGGTTACGCGGAAGTAACCGGCCGTGATCGGCGAGATGTACTCGAAGCTCGTCTGGCTGACCGTCCCGATCCGCTGGAAGCGGCTCTGGCCGTCCTCGCTGTAATAGACGTGATAAGACTCGACTTGCTCGGCGATCGGATTGGCGCTCCAAGATAGCTGGATCCCGACCGATGTCGCCGAAGCCTTGACGCCGGTCGGGGTCGAGGCAGCGGATATCGGAACTTCGCCTTGTTGCGAGTCGTCCGGATTGCTGCCAGGCTCCCCGATCATGCCGCCATCCCCGACGCCGAGCGGATCCGGTTCGGAGCCGTCAGGCAGGACAGGGGATGCGTCGCCGCCCTTGGTCACGATGGCGCTCGGTGCCGATTCCCGGCCGGCAATATCGACTGCCGTCACATAGAAGCTGTACTGATTGCTAGTCGAGATATAACTGATGAACCTTAGGTTGTCGCTCGGGAAGAGCGAATCGCCTGACTTCTGGTACGGTCCGCCGTTGACGGCGCGGTACAGCCGGTAGCCGACGATATCGGCTTCGGCATTCGGCGTCAGCGAGATCCGCACGGCGGTCGTATCCTTCACGTCCTCGATCCTGACGTTCGCCGGGGCAGCAGGGGCGGCGCCATCGTCGATCCGAGGATCGACTTTGGACGGCGCATCCAGGCCTGCATCCTTAGGCAGGTAGTAGGACAACGGCCGATTGTTGTTCGACGGATACTTCGCCTGCATGGCTTGGATTTCCTCGAACAAGACGTCGAGCGGCTTCTCGCGCTTGATGACGGTCTCTTCGCGGATGAAATCCGAAGGCGTCGTCGGCTGCGCGATGTAGTTCACGCCGTTCGCGGTGACGAATGCCATCTTCACGATTGCATCATCGTCTTCCTTAGGCAGGTAGGCTTCGTTGAACCAATCGGTGACCAGACGGCCCATCGCCTTCGTCAGCTCCGTCGGACGTTTGCCGCTGGCGCTCGATACGGTCGCCTTGACGATGCCTTCCGGCTTCGCGAATTCCTTGGTCGGGAACAGCTCGGGACGGCTCTCCGTCACGGTATTCATAATCTTGGCCCAGATATGCTGCGCACGCAAGCGTGCGTCGCCCTTGAGCGTATGAATCTGTTTCTCGTGGCCGGCCCATACGCCGAGCGTAACGTCCGGCGAGAAGCCCATGAACCAGACATCGCCGTAATCCTGCGTCGAACCGGTCTTGCCGGCGATCGGAATGCCGTCTCCCTTGTACTCGCGCCTAACCGTGGAGCCCGTGCCGTTCGTGATAACGGTGCGCAGCATGTCGGTTACCAGGAAGGCGGTCTGTTCCGAGAACACCTTCTTCGGCTGCGGCTTGTGCGCGTAGACGACTTTGCCGTCGGCATCCGTGATGCGGCTGATCAGGTAAGCGTCCTGGAATACGCCGTTATTCGGGATCGCGCCGTAGGCATTGGTCAGCTCTTCGACGGTCGTGCCGAGACTGAGGCCGCCGATTACGCCGGTCTGCGCATGTTCGTCCTCCGGCTGGAGCGTAGTGATGCCGAGCTTGCGCGAGAATTCCCAAGCCTTCGGGATGGTGACCTTCTCAATGAACACCTTGAGCGCCGGCAGGTTGAGCGAACGGTTCAGCGCTTCGCGAGCGGACACGAGGCCGTTGTACCCGCCGTTCGAGGCCGTGCCGGACGAGTTCTTCGGAATGTGGAAGCCCTTCTGTCCGTCGTTCATGACGATCGGCGCGTCATCCAGCGTGCTGCCCGGCTGGACGAGGCCTTCCTCGATCGCAGGCAGGTAAGCGGCGATCGTCTTCATCGTCGAACCCGGCTGCCTAGTCATCTGCGTCGCGTAATTCATCTGCTCCAGGTAGAAATCGCGGCCCTCGAGCATGCTGAGGATGGCGCCTGTCTTATGGTCGATCATAATGGCTGCGATCTGCTCGACGCCTTTCTCCTCGCTGTCCGGCGAGAAGTTCTCGGGGTCGGAGCCGATTTGACGCATTTGATTATAGATTCGTTTGTCAATGGTCGTATAGATATGATAACCGCCGCGGAGAAGCGTCTCCTTGGCATCCTCCACCTTTTGCGCGCTCTCCGGCTTGCGGAGCTCGGCGAGCGTTAAGGTAGGGTCCTCTTGCATCATCAGAATTTCGGCAGCCTGGCGCTCCGCTTCCAACATGAGGTAAGGGAACGTGTTATAGGCTTTCTTCTGCGGCTTCGCCAGCGAAGCGCGGATATCGAATCGGAGCGCTTCGTCATATTGGGACCGCGTGATGCGGCCGGTCTCCAGCATCCGGCTGAGCACCAGCTTCTGCCGGTCGATCGCGAAGCCGATTCCTTCTTCGTTGTACTCGCCCTTGCCGTTGAATGCCGTGTAGGCAGACGGCCGCTGCGGAAGCCCGGCCAGGTATGCGGCTTGCGCAATGTTAACCTGGTTAAGATCGTTAATGTTGAATACGCCCTTGGCCGCGGCCTTGATTCCGTATAGGTTATACCCGGAATAACCGTTGCCGAACGGTACCTTGTTCAGATACGCCGCCAGGATCTCGTCCTTGGTCAGGAATCGCTCCAACCGCAGGGAGAGGAAGATCTCCTTCACTTTACGGGCGTCCGATACGTCCAGGCTTAGGAACACCCTGCGCGCCAGCTGCTGCGTCAGCGTGCTGCCGCCGGTCTGGATATCCTCATTCAATAGCTTCTGCTTAACGGCCCGTCCGAGGCCATTGACGCTGATGCCGATATGCTCTTCAAAATCATTGTCTTCGATAGCCAGCACGGCGTCGATGACATGCTCCGGCACATCCTTCAGTTCGACCAGTCTGCGGTCTTCATCCGTCCGAAGCTGTCCGACAGGCGTGTTGTCGTTAAAATATACAAAGCCTGTTATGGCATTCTCGCCGATCTTCGCTTCGATCATCGAGCGCGGGCGAACTGGGTCATCCTGCACGAGCGACGCGACATAACCGGTCAGAGCCCCGCCAGCGAACAATCCGACAATGAGTCCGAATATGAACAGCCACTTGAACGTGAGCCATACGACGAGTCCGAATGTCCGCCATCCGCTTCGTTTGTTAGCCGCCGGTTTATGTACTTCCTCCATATCGATGTATTCCTCCTCCAAAACGACCGCTATCATTATAGCACATTCTTCCGCAAACTGGCAGGAGGTTTGGATGCTTTTCCCTGCGTCCAATATTGTCCAACAGGCCGCTGGCCATAAATTTGACGCGGATCGCGAACTTATGGTATAACGCTGATAATAGATTTAGTCGAACAGCGATGACAAGCGCTAGTAGCGCGCGGCAGCCGCATGCAGAGAGCCGGTGGGAGGTGCGAACCGGCTGCGGTCCGATGGCGTGAATTACGGCTTCGAGCTGGAAGGGGGAACCGTGCGACCAAGCACGCGGTAGTCCTTCCCGGATGCGCCCGTTATGCGTAATGAAGTGAGAGCGCTGCATGCCGGCCATCCTGGGATTCAGGAGGACGGAGCGCTTTAACGAGGGTGGTACCGCGAGCAGATCCTTCTCGTCCCTTGAGACAGAAGGATTTTTGTGTTGTGCACAAACGATAGGAGGAGCAAGTCATGGAGAATAAGGTCACATTGACAGCGGAGCAGGAACGCGAGGTAGAACGGCAGTTGGCGGTCATCCGCAGAGGCGTAGTCGAGATCGTGCCGGAGGAAGAGCTGCGGTCGAAGCTGGCCGCCTCGATCACGTCAGGCAAGCCGCTGAAGGTGAAGCTCGGGCTTGATCCGTCGGCGCCGGATATTCACGTCGGCCACACGGTCGTGCTGCACAAGCTGCGCCAATTCCAACAGCTGGGTCATCAAGTACAGCTCATCATCGGCGATTTCACGGGGCGAATCGGCGACCCGACAGGCAAATCGGAGACGCGGAAGCAGCTTACGGAAGAAGACGTGAAGCGCAACGCGGAGACGTACAAGAAGCAGATTTTCAAAATTCTCGATCCCGCGAACACGACCGTCTACTACAATTCCGAATGGCTGGGGCCGATGAACTTTGCCGATGTGGTGGGGCTGGCCGCCAAGCTGACCGTAGCCCGCATGCTGGAGCGCGACGACTTCACGAAGCGGTACCAGTCCGGGCAGCCGATCAGCATTCATGAATTTTTCTACCCGCTGATGCAGGGCTACGATTCGGTTGCGCTCGAGAGCGACGTAGAGCTCGGGGGCACGGATCAGAAGTTCAACCTGCTCATGGGCCGCACGCTGCAGAAGGAATACGGCAAAGCGACGCAGGCTGCGATCATGCTCCCGCTGTTGGAAGGCCTCGACGGCGTCAACAAGATGAGCAAGAGCCTTGGCAACTATATCGGCATCGACGAGGAGCCGAATGAAATTTACGGCAAATCGATGTCCGTCCCGGACGAGCTGATGTTGAAATACTACGAGCTGGCAACAGATCTCGGTAACGAGGAGCTGGATGCGCTAAGACGAGGACTCGAAGACGGCTCCGTACATCCCCGCGATGCGAAAATGCGGCTGGCGCGGACGTTCGTGCGGATGTACCACGGAGAAGATGCAGGCGCTGCGGCGGAGCAGCATTTTGTCACCGTGTTCCAGCAGCGCGCGCTGCCTGAAGATATCGCGTCGGTTACGGTACCGGAGAACGAGCTCGAAGACGGCAATATTCGGATTACGAAGCTGCTGACCGTCCTCGGGCTGCAGAGCTCGGGAAGCGAAGCGAGGCGCAGCGTACAGCAAGGCGCGGTGAAGGTGAACGAACGGAAGATCGAGGATCCGAACGAGGAACTGACGCTGCAGGACGGCGATATCGTCCAGGTCGGCAAGCGCAAGTTCGCGCGAATCTCGAAATAGAACGCACAAAAAGAAGCTGTCCCGTCGGGACAGCTTCTTGTCATGATTAACGGCTGTAGAATTCGACGATTTGCTTCTCGTCGATGTCTTGGGAGAGCTCGGCGCGCTCTGGCAGGCGAACGAACTTGCCTTGCATAGCATTCACGTCGAATTCCAAGTATTGCGGCAGGTGGTGACGGCCTTCGACAGCTTCCTTGATCGTCTTCAGTGCGCGGCTGCGCTCACGCAGGCCGATCACCTCGCCGAGGGATACCGTGTACGAAGGGATGTCGACTTTCTTGCCGTTTACCGTTACGTGGCCGTGTGCGACGAGTTGACGCGCGCCGGCACGGGAGTTCGACAGACCCAGACGGTAGACCAGGTTGTCCAGACGGCTCTCGAGCAGAACCATGAAGTTCTCGCCCGCGATGCCTTTCATGCTCGTAGCTTTATCGAACAGGTTGCGGAATTGCTTCTCGTTCAAGCCGTACATATGGCGAAGCTTCTGCTTCTCTTGCAGCTGAATGCCATAGCCGCTCATCTTCTTGCGTTGACCCGGGCCGTGCTGGCCAGGAGGGAAAGGGCGCTTCAATTCTTTGCCGGAACCGCTCAGGGAAATGCCGAGACGACGGCTCAGTTTAAACTTTGGTCCAGTATAACGTGACATGTAGGGATTAACTCCTTCTTCAAATGGGATGTTTGAAAATGGGGTTGTTTCGCCGAGTGTTGCCTGCATTCCGCAGATCGCGGACCGCTCGACAGGAAAGTTCAGCCGCTGTCCCGTCGCTGGCATCCTCCATGAGGGTGACACAAAACCGTTGCCCAATATTTCAACAATAAATATTATATGATGTACAGCGGGAAAGTCAAGTGCCGCTCTCGAAACGTCCGACGGCGCCGGCAACGGCTTTAATAAATTGTCATCCAAACTTTCCTTCATTAGGTATTTGGTCCCTGGTTACGCATAGAAATTAGTGCAAACTTCTTAATAATGCAGTATAGTAGAAAGAGAATTTATCGCAAGTCGCAGCAGCGTAATACATGGCACATTCGAAACCATGAAGGAGGGGAAGCAATGGACACACAGATGCATTACGGGGCGCATGATTCGTCCGCCGCCGATGCTGATCGTTCAGTTGAACCGGCTGCTTCCGATTCCTGGTTTCATCAAACCGATGTGAATGAATATGATGCACCGTATCTCGGTCCTCTGCTGACGGACAGCTTCAGCAGGTACGCCGCTGACTACGAGCAGTCGGAAGATTGCCTGGAGGCAGCGATTCTGCTCTATAATTCGCTCGGCAGCGAGCTGGCGCGTTCGGGAGATCTGCCGGCCGCTGCCGAGCAGCGGCTCCTGAATGTCGTCGAACGGGCGATTGGCTCGGGATCTGCTGCTTCCGAGTTCGCGATTGCCGGCGGCGACGGAACGGAATATTTGCTCCGCGCGCAAGCCATCCGTACGCGAAGGACGGACAAGCTGCTGGCCGTACTCGTGTTCTGCGTGCCCGTCAGCGGCGATCCGCGCGCCAGCCACGCCTACATCAGGGCGAGCGCTTTTCACTTCCGCATGCATTTCTACGCGGCATTCGAGCAGAAGATGCTGCAGCAGGTCGTGACGGAGCAGCGGATCACCGATAAGGAATCGCAGCGCAAGGATGCGTTGTTCCATGTGGCGAAGCGCCTGCATGACCAGATCGATGTTCCCTCCGTCTTGAAGGAGACGATTCGAAGCCTCGAGACGCTCTATCCGAATTCGGAGGTCGACATGTTCCTGTCGCAGGACTACGCGACCGTCGATGCGAGAGTCAAGCCGCTCGTGTTCAGGCATTCCGCCAACGACATATGCGCGCGGGCTTTCTTGGAAGGGAAGCCCGTGAAGGAGAACGGCGATGCATTCAGGCTGGCTGTGCCGTTATCCGGCAAGCAGGCCGTGTACGGCGTCCTGCTGCTGACGACATCGACGGCAGAGTGGGAGGAAGCCGACTTTCCCGCATTCACGATGCTGGCCGGTACGGCAGGATCCGCGTTCGAGAACGCGAAGCTGTATGAGCAGTCGAATCTGTTGATCGGCGAGCTTCAAGTCATTAACGAGCTGACGAAACGGCTGAATCAGTCGCTTCGGTTGAAGGAGATTTTCCAGTTCGCGACGACCGAGCTTCTGGGCGTGTTCCAAGCGGAGTTTTGCTGCGTGCTGCAGCTGAACAAGGAGACGAATGATTTTGTCGTGATGTCCTCGAACATCGCAGCGCTGAACGGCGAACGATTTTCTGCCGAGTACGGCTTCTGCGGGATCGTCTACCAGAGCAAGGAATCGATCATAATTTCGGACTATAAGGACGCGCAGGACGTAGAGTCCAAGCTGATGGAACTGACAGCTTCCCGTTCGTTGATCGCGTCGCCGATCATCGTAGGCGGAGAAGTCGGCGGCGTCATCTTGGTCACGCATCGCAACGCGAACTATTTCTCTTATGATAATTATAAGCTGCTGCAGGTGTTATCCACCCATATCGGACTGGCGATTACGAATGCTTCGCTGCATGCCGAGGTTAGGCGCATGGTCATTACCGATAACCTGACCGGCCTGCACGCCCGCCATTATCTGAACGAGCAGATTCAGCTCCGGCAGCGTAAGGATCCCTGCGGTTCGCTCATTCTCGTCGATATCGATTACTTCAAGCGCGTGAACGACACGTTCGGCCATCAGATCGGGGACCGCATCCTGATGCAGGTTAGCAGCGTCATCAAGACCTGCATACGCGACAGCGACATCGCTGCCCGCTGGGGCGGCGAAGAACTGGCGGTCTACCTGCCTAAGGTGAAGACCGAGCAGGCCTACCGCATCGCGGACCGCATTCGAAGCCGCGTCGAGAGCGAGACGAATCCTGGCGTGACGGCGTCCTGCGGCGTATCGGAATGGACGTTCGAAGACGAGAAGATCAGCCCGGAATCCTTGTTCTACCGGGCGGACATGGCGCTGTACGAGGCGAAGCATAACGGACGCAACCGAGTGTTCGTCGGGTAGTCAACCTAGCATACAAGCAGAGACGCAGCCAGGCATATATGCCGCTGCGTCTCTTTGCGTGCTCGGCGACAAGCAGGATGCTGGCAAGGCTCGTGCATAACGAGGAACGTCAAGGATACCCTAGGATGGAGATGAATGGACCGTACTGCTGTCAAGCAGGGAGCCGGTCGATGGAGGGGCGAAGGAATGGCTTCATCCTTAAGGACAGGGAGAGGCAGGCAGGCAGAGGGCTGGCTGCGCATAGCGACGCTCTTGGCTGGGCTGCTGCTCGCGCTTGCGGCTTGCGGCGGCATCGAGAGCACGCATACGGCTGAAGAGACGCTTGCGATGGCAACGGCAGGCTTATCGGGTATCGACCGCTACGGGTTCACCGTTCGAACGGAACTGCTGCTGGACGATCAACACAAGTACGAGACCGAGGCTTACGAAGGCGAGATCATCGGACACAACCAGGTGAAGGTGTGGCCGCAGGGCGGCGTGAAGCAGCTGGATGCGGTCGCAAGCGAGCTTGCGCAGGCTCGTAACCCTGCAAGCTGGCTGTCCAGAGTCGAGAGGCTGGACAAGACCGTGGAGTACGTGCCCGAAGGATCGGACGGCAAGACGATCAGGCTGCGCGTACGGCTCGCGCCGGAGGCTGCCGCTCAGGAGATCGCCGCCGCCATGCGCGATGCTTTCGAGCAGGTAGCTGCAGACGCATTGGGGGCGGACGGCGCCGAGGATAAGCGGCAGGCGGCGGATTCGAAGGCGCAGCTAGCGATCGAGCAAGAGCTTACGCAGTCGCGCTTGAAGCTCGAACAACTGTTGAACGGACTAGAAGCGGAATCCGAGTGGCTCATCGACGTCGAGCGGAGCCGGCTGCTTCCGCTCCGCGTGGAGGAGCATACGGTGATGCAATACGGGGCGGGACAGGCTCCCCGCACGGAGAATCGCGCCACTATCGTGACGTTCCAACGGTTCGACGGGCGGCCCTAATCCGCGTGCAAGCGAAGGAAAATCGTGGTAGGATGAGTACGAGAAAGACTCGGGTAGGGAGGGAGTACGGATGTTAGATCCACGAATTCGACAGCTGGCGAGCAACCTTGCCGGCTATTCGATCGACGTGCAGCCGGGCGATAATGTGCTGATCGATATGATCGGCTCCGAACGCGAGCTGGCAAAGGCTTTGATCGAGGAGGTTGCGGCGCGCGGCGGCCGCCCATTCGTAGAGACGAGCGATCGTTCCGTATTGCGGACGCTCCTGCAGCATGCATCAGAGGAACAGATGAAGCTGTGGGCGGAATTCGATCTGAAGCGAATGCAGGCGATGCAAGGCTACATCGGCATTCGAGCAGGCGAGAACGCGAACGAGCTGTCAGACGTGCCGGAGGCGAATATGCGGTACTATGATCAGCTGTACCGCCATCCCGTCCATATGGAGCAGCGGGTGAAGAAGACCAAGTGGGTCGTTCTGCGTTATCCCAACGCATCGATGGCGCAGCTGGCGGGCATGAGCACGGAAGCATTCGAGGACTTCTATTTCAATGTCTGCAACCTGGACTATGCCAAGATGGATCGGGCCATGACGCCTCTGCTTGAGCTGATGGAGCGGACGGACCAAGTGCGGATCACCGCGCCTGGAACCGACCTGACGTTCTCGATTAAGGGCATCGGCGCGAAGAAGTGCTCCGGACACCGCAACATCCCGGATGGCGAAGTGTTCTCGGCCCCTGTCCGCGATTCGGTCAACGGAACGATCGCCTACAATACGCCGAGCATTCATTCCGGCGTGACGTTCGAGAACATTCGCTTCACGTTCGAGAACGGACGGATCGTGCAGGCCGAGAGCAACGACTCGAAGCGGCTGAACGATATTCTCGATGTCGATGAGGGCGCCAGATACATCGGCGAATTCAGCATCGGCTTCAACCCGCACATTATGCATCCGATGAAGGACATTCTGTTCGACGAGAAGATCGCGGGCAGCCTTCACTTCACGCCGGGTCAGGCTTACGAGGAGACCGATAACGGCAATCGCTCTTCGGTGCATTGGGACTTGGTCTTGATTCAACGTCCGGAATACGGCGGCGGCGAGATCTGGTTCGACGGCCGGCTCATCCGCAAGGACGGAAGATTCGTCGTACCGGAGCTTGAACCGCTTAATCCTGAAAATTTGTGAGCAGCGCCGCATTTTGTTCCTTGCCCTCCCTTGTGGAGGATGGAAAATCAAGGTATGATGAGAGAAGACCTATCAATAACAGCCTTGGAGGGATTCAAGATGTCCAATAATGCTGCAATCGTAGATATTTCCCAGACTGCGAATAAGTTCCGTTCCTCGATCGTCCTGCAAGCAGAGAATAAGTATATCGACGTGAAGAGCATCCTCGGATTGTTCACGACCCTTGTGAGCGGACATGCTTATGAGCTGCACGTTCACGGACCGGATGCGGAAGAAGCCAAGGTTGCGATGGCAGATGTATTCGCCAAGCACAACCTGAACATTACGGTCGTCGCCGAATAGAGCGCGAACTCGGGCAGCGCCACCCCTCGCAAGCCGCATCTCCCGTCTTGGACGGCGAGAGCGCTATGCAGCGGGGTGGCGCTTTCTGTTTTGTCCTTGTGTAATGGTTCAATTTCGACTAATATTAGAAGTATACAAGGACGGCGAGGATAGCGCGCAGGGGGGAATACCGTGTCATCATCCGAAGTAATGCAACAGTTGAATCATAAAGCCATGCATCTTCTGCAAGAGGATGCCGACAAGATCGAGAAGCTGATCGAAGTCCAGATGGAGAACCTGGCAACCCGTAAATGCCCGCTGTACGAAGAGGTACTCGACACCCAGATGTACGGCTTTTCGCGGGAGGTCGACTTCGCGGTTCGTGCCGGTCTTGTGCAGGAGATGGCGGGGAAGCAGATTCTCAGCAAGCTGGAACGCAACTTGGCGCAGCTCTACGAAGCGCTGAACATGAAGAGTTAGAGACAAGCACTATACATGGAAGCAGCAGAGCCGTCTTCACTTGTGGAGGCGGCTCTTTCAATCGTTATTCTCCACCCTGGAGATAAAAGTCGGTGCGCAGGCTGCATCGCCTTGCTTCAACCCGCTGCATCCATTACAATAATTGTATATGGTACTTATGAGGAGTTGAGTCAGATGACCGAAGAACTTCAACCCGGAATGATTCGGATTTCCGACGATGTGGTCGCGACGATTGCGGGACTGGCAGCATTGGAGACGCCGGGAATTGCTGCGATGTCAGGCGGCATCTCGGAAGGGTTGGCCAAGCGGCTTAGCGGCAAGAATGCACAGAGAGGCGTATCGGTAGAGGTCGGTCAGCTGGAAGCGGCGATTGATCTTCGCGTCATCGTGCATTACGGAATCCCGATTCATGAAGTATGCCGCCAACTGCAGGATAGCGTGCGCGAGTCGGTGCAGAATATGACGGGTCTTACCGTCGTCGAAGTCAACGTGAAGGTTGAAGGGGTTGCCTTCCGTGAGGAAGAGAAGGAAGAAGCGACAACGCATCGCGTGAATTAGCCCCTGATTCAAACAATTAAGGCCCGCCGGAATCCGGCGGGCCTTAATTGTTGTGCATGCAATGCCATTATTTGACCGTTCGAAAACGCGGCGTGCTCGCGGACTGTCGCGTCGTGCTCCTGTCCGGCCTCACCGGCCGGTTGTACTCGCGCGAGATGCTGAGCAGGATACCCAGACATGCCAGCGTGACAAGCATCGAGGAGCCGCCGTAGCTGATAAGCGGCAGCGTAACGCCGGTGATCGGAATGGCACCGATGACGCCGCCGATGTTAATGACGG
This sequence comes from Bacillota bacterium, assembly GCA_023386495.1. Classification (GTDB taxonomy): domain Bacteria; phylum Bacillota; class Bacilli; order Paenibacillales; family Paenibacillaceae; genus Paenibacillus_I. The sequence goes on from JAEWJS010000004.1 coordinate 51,713, forward strand.
CTTGGATCGAGATCAGGCTCATGATGCCGACACCTACGACCGTACCGTAGATGTCCGGGCAGCGGAGCGCAATCAGCAGCCCCCGCCATATGAAGAATAAGTAGGCTAACAAGAACAGGGCGGAACCGATAAAGCCGAATTCTTCGGCGATGATCGCGAAGATGAAGTCGTTATAAGGGAACGGCAAATATTTAAGCTTCTGCACGCTGTGTCCGAAGCCTGCGCCAGTCAGCCCGCCGTGCCCCAGCGCCTCAAGCGACTTGATCAAGTGGTAGCCGCTTCCCTGCTCGTCCTGCCAGGGATCCAAGTAGGCGGTGAACCTGTCCACCCGATAAGCCCAGACTTCCGGATTCGCAACCATGGAGACCGATACGAATACCGTTACGACCATCGAGACGACCACGCCGGCGAGGAATACCTGCTTCAGGTTCGCGCCGCCTGCGATAATGACCATGCCCGCGCTTACGGCAAGCACGAGACAGGAGCCTAAATCCGGCTGGAGCATGATCAGCCCGCATATGCCGCCTACGATGACCATGACCGGCAGCAAGCCTCGCTTGAACTCCCTGAACTTCTCGCCTTTCTTCGTGATGATGCTGCCGAGGTAGAGAATGATCGCAAGCTTCGCGAATTCGGTCGGCTGAATGCCGAACCCGCCGATATTGAACCAGCTTCGCGCGCCATTAATCTCTGAACCGACGAACGGGACAAGCCCCAGCAGGATGACGATGGGAAAGAAGTAGAGGATGAAGCCGCGCTTGAATGCCGTGTAGGGAATGTTCATCAGCGTCAGCAGCAGGACTGTGCCGACCGCTACGAAGAGCAGCTGCCGCTTCGTGAAGTAGAGCGCGTCCCGGTTGAACGAATCCGATGTGGCGGCGATGTTCGAGCTGGCGCTGAATACCATCACCAGCCCGAAGCCGACAAGCAGAAGGGTGAAAATCAAAAGCAGGAAGTCCGGTCTTCCCCTAGAAATGTTAGGCGGCTCTTTCATAGCCGGGTGTGCGCCTTATGCAAGCGCGGCTTTCAAGTCTTCGAGCCGTTGGTTCGCCGTATTCATGATCGGCTGCGGAATCGCGGACTCGTAGTCCAGTCCGTGAGGGAACGTGGCGCGGCCGATATAGACCGAGTCGACGGCCAGAACGGCATGCGGCGATTCCAGCTTGCCTTCCACGGTGCGTGCATGGACGCGCAAGAAATATTCGGCGCCGTTCGTGCGATCCTCCAGCTTGAGGTCATAGGTTGCGCGGTTATATTCCCATTGCCAACGGACAAAGCCGAGCTTCTCCGCGGATTCGTCAAGGTGCGCCAGATCGCTGGTCATGCCGTTAAGGCCGCTGTTCTGAATAAGCATGCTATTTAAGCCCTCCTCGTAATCTGCGCCATGCCCGGCGTACTTGCGGGCGGCATCTCTATTCATATTAGTATGTTTCCCAGACGCGTGCAAGCCTTAGTCGAAAGCGCTCGATTGCGAAAAGTGACATTTTTACGAACATGGTTGCAGGCGGGCGCGGCATGCGGACTACACGAATGACTCGCAATTCTGGTACACTGTTGAACAGAGGCATCGGCTTGGCCGGAAGTTCGGATTCGGCCATCCGGCGATGCGAGAGCAAGGGGGCGTGCGCGTGCAAAAAGCTCAATTAATCGCAAAAGCAATGGAGGAGCGGTTCGCGGATATGGTGGAGTGGCGCAGGTATCTGCATCGGAATCCGGAGCTCTCCTACCAGGAGGAGCGGACGGCAGCATGGATTGCGGAGAAGCTGTCCGGCTTCGGCTGCGAGGTTACGACAGGCGTTGGCGGCGGACACGGCGTGATGGCCGTCATCCGAGGCGGCAAGCCCGGCCCGGTCATTGCGCTGCGGGCGGATATCGACGCGCTGCCGATCCAAGACGAGAAGGACTGCGACTATCGTTCGGCGGTGCCGGGCATCATGCATGCCTGCGGGCATGACGCGCACACGGCGGCATTGTTAGGCGTCGCGGCCTATTATATGGACATGCAGGGCGAATTGGCGGGCGAACGCAGGCTGCTGTTCCAGCCGGCCGAAGAGGTGTCCCCGGGAGGCGCCGTCGGCATGATTGCAGCCGGCGTACTAGACGGCGCAGCTGCGATCTACGGCGTCCATCTATGGTCGCCGATTCCCTACGGCAAGCTAGCGTCTAAGGCAGGGCCGCTGATGGCTGCTGCGGACGAATATACCGTGGGGATTATCGGCAAGGGAGGTCATGGCGCGCTGCCGCATGAGACGATCGATACGGTAGTCATCGGTTCGGCGCTCGTACAAGCGCTCCAGACGATCGTCAGCCGAAGCGTCGATCCGCTTGCGCCGTCGGTCGTCACGGTAGGTTCCTTCCATGCGGGGACGACGGCCAACGTCATTGCGGAGCGCTGCGAGCTGAAGGGGACCGTCCGCACGTTCGACGAAGGCGTGCGCGCCCGGATTAAGGAGCGGCTCGCCGCGCTCGTGGAGCAGACCTGCGCGATGCACGGCGCGTCGGGTAAGCTCGACTACCGGGACGGCTATCCGGCTGTCGTCAACGACGAACGCGAGACGGCTCGTTTCTTCGAGGTAGCGGCGGATGCATTCGGCGCCGAATCGGTAGAGGCTACCCCGCCGATCATGGCCGGCGAAGACTTTGCCTACTATCTGCAGCAGATTCCGGGCTGCTTCATGTTCGTCGGCGCCGGCAATCCGGACCTCGATGCGGTGTACCCGCACCATCATCCGAAGTTCGACTTGGATGAACGGGCGATGCTCTTGTCGGCCAGGCTGTTGATCGGCATGGCAGAGCACTACGCGGCAGAGCATGGACCGGCCGTCTTCGGCAGTGAGAAGGATTGACAACGGTACGGCTGCATGGTCGACTCCGCAATCGGTGAAGCTAATCGTCGGACGGCTGGGGGAGCGAACGCTTTTCTCAGATCGATACACTGTCCGTCAGCATGCGCAGGAGCGAATCGAACAACTCTGAGGAGGTTGACCATGGCCAAGACAGTGAAGGAACTCATGTCTACCGATTGCGTAACGGCTACGACGAAGGATAATATCTATGAGCTCGCCGTGCTCATGAAGCAGCATGATATCGGCTTCGTGCCGATCGTCGAGGGCAAGAAGCTGATCGGCGTCGTAACCGACCGCGACCTTGTCGTGCGCGGCTATGCGGAGAAGCATTCCGGATCGACTGCCGTATCCGACGTCATTACGACCGCAATCAAGACGATTCCTTCCTCGACATCCGTCGATGAAGCGGCCCGGATTATGGCCAGCAACCAGATCCGCCGGCTGCCCGTTGTAGATAACGGCGATCTGGCCGGTATCGTCTCGATCGGCGATTTAGCCGTGCGGGAAGTATTCGTTAACGAAGCAGGGGAAGCGCTGAGCGAAATTTCGGAACATACCCATCGCGAGCCTGCTGCCGTGCACTGATTCCGTTGAATACGAAGCAATAATGCGGCAATGAATCATGATCGTCCTTGTCGGAGAGCGGTGCCGCTCCCGGTGAGGACGATTGTTACATAGGTAAGCTAGCGCGAGGTTGATCGGTTGGATCATGGGGAGGAATACGCAGTGCAGAAGAGGCGAGTCGGGCGTATGACAGCAGCCATCGGGATCGGGCTCTTATTGCCGATGTTGTTGATGGGCTGTGCCGCGCAATCCGCTCATGACGACCAGGCGGATTGGGCGGCGATCCGGCAGGCATATCCCGAGCTTGGGGAGCGGGTGCCGGAACATGCGGTCGTGAAAAGAGTGATCGACGGCGATACGTTCGAGACGGCGGCGGGCGACAAGGTAAGGCTGATCGGGGCAGATACGCCGGAGACGTTCGGCAAGGCTGAGCCATTCGGTCAAGAAGCATCGGCATACGCGAAGCGCGAGCTAACGGGAAAAGCAGTCTGGCTCTTCCGAGATGTATCGAAGACGGATCGGTATGGAAGGCTGCTTCGGTTCGCCTTCATTGAAGGCGAGCGCTTGATGTTCAATGAGCGGCTGATACGGGAAGGCTACGCGAATGTCATGACGGTCGCGCCCGATGTTACGATGGCTGATCGATTCATGAAGGCCGAGCGGGCGGCGAGACAGGAGGGCGCAGGGCTGTGGGCCGCGTCGCAGGAAGGCGAGGAGGCCGCGCCGGACGCAGGTGCGGAATCGGCTTGCGCATCGCCTGCGATCAAAGGCAACATCAACTCGCGCGGCGATAAAATCTACCATATACCGGGCAGCAGGAGCTATGAGCAGACGAAGCCAGAAGCTTGGTTCTGCACAGAAGAAGAAGCGGTGGAAGCAGGCTACCGGGCGCCAAAAACATAGTACGAGGCAGGAGGCCGCCGACGATCGCAGCGATTGTCGGCGGCCTTCCTCTGCAGTCGGACGGCATAATTCGCGGCGATTGGATTCATACTGATACCAAATCGATGCAAGGGAGCGTATGCCATGTTGACATGGGATGGACCGCTGATCGTACAGGCGGATTGCACGGTGCTGCTGGACGAGCGGCATCCCGCCGCGCATGAAGCGAGGGAGCGGCTCAGCCGGTTCGCCGACCTGGTCAAGCGGCCCGGCGATCTGCATACCTATCAGATCTCGCCGATGTCCGTGTGGAATGCCGCATCCTCCGGCATGGGAGCAGAAGCAATGACGGATTGTCTGCAGCGCTACAGTCGATATGACGTGCCGGGCAGCCTGCTGGACCGCATTAACCGGTTAACGGAGCGGTACGGCAAGGCGAGGCTGATCCCATGGCAGGACGGACTGGCTCTCGTATCGGACGATCCGTCGATCGCGGAGGAATTGGGCGGATTGTCGATCGGCAGCGCAATAACGGACCCGGCGCTAGGGAACGGGCAGGGATGGCGGGTTGAAGCAGAGCGACGGGGCGATCTGAAGCGAGAGCTCATTCGTCGAGGCATTCCCGTGCTCGACATGGCAGGCTATCACCAGGGCGAAGCGCTGCCCATCGCGCTTCGCACGCGGACGAAGAGCGGGCGGCCGTTCGCGCCGCGGGATTATCAAGAGCAGGCGGCAGAGCTGTTCTACCGCGACGGTACCGCGCATGGCGGCAGCGGCGTGCTCGTGCTGCCATGCGGAGCGGGCAAGACGATCGTAGGGTTATGCGCGCTTGCGCGCTTGAGCTGCGCCGCGCTTATCCTAACTTCCAATGTCACCTCCGTGAAGCAGTGGAGGAATGAGCTGTTGGACAAGACCACGCTGACCGAGGCGGAAGTCGGCGAATATGCGGGCTCGGAACGGGACGTGAAGCCGGTGACGATCGCTACCTATCAGATCATGACGCACCGCGGTGCGAAGACGGATGCATACCGGCATATGAAGCTGTTCGGCGAACGGGACTGGGGACTGATTATCTACGACGAGGTCCACCTGCTCCCTGCGCCGGTATTTCGCATGACGGCGGGCATTCAAGCGACACGCAGACTCGGCTTGACGGCCACGCTAGTGCGCGAGGACGGCCGGGAAGAGGATGTCTTCTCGCTAATCGGTCCGAAGCGGTACGATCTCCCATGGCGCACGTTAGAGGCCAAGGGCTGGATTGCGGCCGTGACCTGCGCGGAAATCCGCGTGCCGCTGACAGGCGCGGCAGCCGAACGGTACCATAAGGCCGAGCAGCGCGCCAAGGGCAGGCTGGCGGCGGAGAACCCGGGCAAATCCGAGATCGTGGAAGAGCTGCTGCGCCTGCATCGCGGCAGGCAGGTGCTCGTCATCGGCCAATACCTCACGCAGCTCAAGCGGCTTGCCGCACAATTCGAAGCGCCGCTCATCACAGGCGAGACGCCTCATGATGAGCGAGAGCGCGTGTTCGGACGCTTCAAGACAGGCGAGCACCGGCTGCTCATCGTCTCGAAGGTGGCGAACTTCGCTGTCGACCTGCCGGACGCGGCCGTAGCCATTCAGGTGTCGGGCAGCTTCGGTTCCAGGCAAGAGGAAGCGCAGCGGATCGGCCGGATTCTGCGTCCGAAGGCGGGCGACAATGCCGCATGGTTCTATACGCTGGTGTCGGAAGGAACGGCTGAGACCGATTATGCCCGCAAACGCCAGCTGTTCCTCACGGAGCAGGGCTACGAGTACCAATTGATCCGGAGAGGCGGGACGGATCGAGCCAGAACGAAGGAGGCGTCCTCGGAGTGAGAACGAGCGAATTGGCCGCCATGCTGCCCGATGCCGAATTGAGGAGGCTGAACGAATCGTCGGCTTGGAGGAACGGCGTAGCGGCAGTAGCTTGGCAGGAGGCGGCAGCCTCCCCGCGAAGCATACGGCATGCTTATTCACGGCTGCCGGAGGAGGCAAGGGCAGTGTTGGCGGTTCTATTAAGGCGCTATGGCTCCGGCCCGTTCGAGGAAGAGCAGCTAGCAGCCGCTGCCGGCAAGGAGCTGCTCCGTGAAGCCGAGATGCGCCGCGGGCTGTCGCAGCTGCGCGAGGCAGGCATTGTATTCACGCTGCGCAAAGCTTGGGGAGACCGCATGCATTTTATTCCGCAGGATGCCTTCGCAAGCTGGCTCGATGCCGTGTATCCTGCGCAATTGGTGCCGGCAGAAGCAGAAGGCGAGCGCTCCGTTCGGCTGGAGGGAGGCTATCGATTCCCGTTCAGTCTGCAGCTGCTTCATGGTCTCGCTGCGCTGGCGCAGGCAGGGCTGCAGCTGACGAGCCGCGGCGTCCTCCCCAAACGGACCGCAATGGCCGTGCTGCGCCGACTGGAACTTCAGGCAAGCGAGCTCGAAGAGCTTCATGTCCGTACGCCTGAACACGATGAGGCGCCTTACGAGCGGCCGCTGACCGTCATGCTCGATGCGGCCATCGCGTTAGGCTTGCTCCGAATAGACCCGAAGGCAGGTGCCATGCGCTTCCATAAGGACCGCCTGTCGGATTGGCTGGCATGCCGAGCGGAAGCGCGAGAGAGCGAGCTGTATGCGTTCATGTTCGATCGGTATGCGGCTTATGATTCGCGCTTCAGCCACGCGGCGGCCGCGCTTGCCGTGCTGCCATGCGGCGCGTGGTACTTGACGGACCGTCTCGACGCTTGGCTGCAATCGCTAGATGCTGAAGGAGCAGGCAGGTGGAGAGGCTGGGCAAACGCGTTGTGCGGCCTCGGATGGCTGCAGCGGGGCAGGACGCCGGACGGCAGAGAAGCGGTTCGGTGGACGATGGAGCCGGCGCCATCCGATCTGTCGGGCGCACGCGCATCCAACGGGCCTGGGCTGCTGCGCTTCCTGCCCGGCGGCGACATGATCGCCCCGCCGGACTTGGATTACCGGCTTCGCTGGGAATTGGAGCGGTTGGCTTCGCCCGCTTCGCCGGGTCCGATGATGCTCTATCGGTGCAGCGGCCGTACCGTGATGCGCTTCATGAAGCACGGGGGCACGCGCGAGGAGGCGGGAAGGCTTGTGCGCGAAGCATCGGGCTGCGCCATGCCCGACGACTTGAGCGGCATGCTGGACAATTGGACGGAAGAGGGGGCGCACGGCGGATCGGCCGCACCGGCGAAGGATTCGCCGAGCGGTGATTGGCCGATTGCGACGAGAAGCAGTTCGGCGGCGTCTGCTGTACGGGCGTTACGAGAGCTGGGTCTGGTAGAGCCGCCGTTCGCGCCGCATCTGTATAAGCTCGACTATGACATGCCGGATCATAAGCCTGCCGTACGCGAGGCGCTGAACCGAATTCCTGCTTCCTGGTTGAAGCAGTTGCGCGAGTATCACCCCACGACCCGGAGAGAGATGCTGAAGCAAGCGATTGCTCTGGGTGCGGCGGTCCGCATCGAGCGTGAAGGAACGCTGTGCGAATTTCTCCCAAGCGCAATCGAGGAATCAGGCCAAGAATGGCGCGTCCGCGGCATGGTAAGGCTGGAATCGGGCAGCATGCCGATGTGCTTGACGCCGGATATGTGGACAGGGATGCAATTGCACGTCATGGAGTGAGCAGATCGGCCATACAATTCCGGCTCTATTTTTTCCGCGATTCGTGTTATGATAGATGGTAAGACCAAAGACAGGGGTGAGCGGATGGCAGTATCGGCTAGAACAATGGATGCCCGCGAGCATCTGATAGCAGCTGAAACGCAGAGCCCGATCGATATGGCAAGCTTGATAACCGCTGCCTACGAATTGGGTGACATGATCAATCGCTCGGCGGATACCGCCGATTACGAATATTGGAAGGCAGAAGTTGAACGCAGCGACGAAGTGAAGCAGCTCGTGAAGAAGTTCGGCAAGGCGAAGGAGAAGTTCGAGGACTGCCAGCGGTTCGGGCGATTCCATCCGGATTATCACGCGGCCAAGGACGAGATCACCGCGATCCAGCGGGAATTGGACGAACATACTTGCGTCCAGCGATTCAAGCAGGCGGAGCAGGCCGTGGACGAGCTGCTTCATGAAGTGTCCAGCTTGATCGCGCGCGCGGTATCCGAGGATATCAAGGTGCCCGCGAACGAATCATCAGGCGGGGGCTGCGGAAGCGGCGGTTCATGCGGCTGCGGAAGCGGCGGCTGCGGCTAGGCCGCAGCTTAGGCCGCTCCTCGAATCGGCGACGCCGGACTACGACGGGAGGACGAAGATGGAACAAATGGAGCAGATGGAGCAGATGGAACAACGGGATCAGCTTTCGGAGAAGGACGTGCCCTTCATGCCGCCGCTGTTCGCGGAGCGTGTCGGGTATATCGTATGGGTCAGCGATCTGAAGGCGGCGCGGAATCTGGATAAATACGGCTCCGTTCATTACATGTCGCGCAAGATGCATTATGTCGTCATCTATATGAATGCCAGCCGAGCGGAAGATACGATTCGCAACATTCAGAGGCTTCCGTACGTCAAGAAGGTTGAACGATCGTACAGAGGCGAGATCAAGACGGAATATACGAAGAACGTGCCGGATAAGACGAGATTTTACAGCTTATAGAATTTGTAAGTAAGCGGCGAATCGTGTCGAAATCGGGTTGTTCCAATTGTTGGGAAATATGGTTGGACTTTAATTTATTGGTTGAATATTTGGGCATTCATGTTAGAATATGAGGACAACTAGTTAGATAGACCTGCTTCTTTCGGAGGTGAACCTGCGATGAAGGACAAGACGACGGAAAGATGGAGCACATACGAGTCGTTTCATGTCGAGCTTGGCGATAAGAGGGTTGCGGACATCGTCATCACGAACCATGCTCGGAGCAGGTGGACGGACCGGATTGAGAGTGAGAAGACAGGCTTCGAAGATATTGCCGAATATTTATGGGAATGCTTGAAGCAAGGCAGGATCGAACCGTACTATCGGAACGAGCAGGACGTCTATCTTATCGACGACGACCTCGTATTCGTAGCCGAATTTTCCAACTTGCCGGGGGAGACCGATCTCGTCGGTAATCCGCTCCATAAGATGATCATCGTTACCTTTCTCGGAAGAATGTCCGAGACGATCGAGCTGCGCGATCTGAAGTCGTACTATTCCTGGCTGCGCCATTCCAGGCGAATGACGCTCATCAAGAATAGCCGCAAGCGCAAGTAACCATCATAGCCATGACGAACACATGCCGAGGCATGTGTTTTTTGTTATACTTTGGATTAAGATGAAGAAAGGTCGTGAATCGGTTATGGCACTGAACTTCCATCAGTTGCATATTTTCTATACGGTTGCGGAGCGGGGCAGCTTCTCGGCCGCAGCACAAGCGCTCCATATGACGCAGCCGGCGGTGACGATGCAGGTGCAATCGCTCGAGGATTACTTCGGCACCAAGCTGCTGCTGCGCTCGACGAAGCGGATCGAGCTGACGGAAGCGGGCCGGGCGTTAATGCCTTTCGCCCAATCCTCGATCGAGCTGATCCGGGAGACGGATGCCGCCATGTCCAAATTTACGAGCCAGCTGAAGGGAAGGCTGCAGCTCGGCGCAAGCTTGACGATCGGCGAATATATTCTGCCGAGGCTGCTGGGACCCTTCGGCCAGGAGTACCCGCATATCTCGATCAGCATGAAGGTCATGAACACGGCGCAGATCATGGAAGAAATCGTCAACCATCAGCTGAACTTCGGCCTGGTGGAAGCGCCGGTCAATCACCCCGACATGCATATGGAAGCGGTGATGAGCGATGAACTGAAGCTGATCGTCGCTTCCTCGCATCCGTTGGCAGAGGCGAAGGATGTGACGCTCGAGGAGGCGCTGTCCTATCCGTTCGTGCTGCGCGAGCAAGGCTCCGGCACGAGGCTCGTCATGGAGGAGCTGCTGCGCGGGAGGCAGATCGATCCGGCCAAGCTGGATATCGTCATGGAGCTGGGCAGCACGGGGGCCGTCAAATCAGCGGTAGAAGCAGGCGTGGGCATCTCCTTCGTATCTGCTTCGTCGGTGAAGCATGAAGTCGCGCTCGGCCTCATCCGCATGGTGCCGATCTCCGATGCCCGCTTCAAGCGGGAGTTCTACTCCATCTACTTGAAGTCGGCGCTGCTGCCGATCTCTGCCGTAACCTTCCTGACATTCTTGAGAGAGAGGGATCTGCAGCAATGGCTATAACAGGAGAGGGGCGCGCGGATCTTCATACGCATACGCATGCCTCGGACGGAACGGGCGCACCGTCGGACAACGTGCGCTTGGCTCGCGAGGCCGGACTGGCGGCGATTGCGATCACCGATCACGACACGGTCGCCGGCATCTCCGAAGCAATCGCAGCTGGCGAGCAGCATGGCGTGCAGGTCGTGCCAGGCGTAGAGCTCAGCACGGTGGCGGAAGGGGCCGACATTCATATTCTCGGCTATTGGATCGATTGGGCGGACGAGGAGTGGCTCGACCGGCTGCGCAAGCAGCGCGATACGCGGGGCGTACGCAATGAGATGATCGTCGCGCGGCTATGCGAACTGGGGCTGCCGATCACGATGGACGAAGTGCTCGAGGAAGCGGGGCGCGGCGGGCATGGCGACAGATCCGTCGGCCGGCCGCATCTGGCAGGCGTACTGGTGCGCAAGGGCTATGTCGCGACGATGACCGAGGCGTTCGACCGCTTCTTGGGGTCGGACGGTGCGGCGTACGTCAATCCGCCGCGGTTGTCGCCGTTCGAGGCGCTGACTTGGATCCACGAGGCCGGCGGCGCTGCCGTCATTGCGCACCCTGGCCTGTACGGCCGAGACGCGCTCGTCGAGCAGCTGCTCGCAGCAGGAGCGGACGGCATCGAAGTGTACCATTCCGACCATGGCCCGGAAGAGGAAGCGCGCTATGGCGAGCTCGCCCGCCGTTACGGCGTCATCGCGACCGGCGGCTCGGATTATCACGGGGTGCGGAACGGCGTCGTGTTCCACGGTGATGTCGGAAGCCGGACGGTCGATGCGGCGGTGGTCGAGCAGCTGAGGCAGGCAGGAGTGAAGCGGCGGAACGGCGGCAAGGCGTAATCGGGTGGCGATCCCGAGATGCACGGCGGTGCCGCGAGTGTGCTGCGCAACGAGCTTGACGGTTAAGTGCCGAAAGCTCGACAAGGTGCCGCGATGCCGATAACGGATCGAGATATCCGGAACGTCCCGCGATCCGGACAACGTTCTGAGATACCGACCGGGAACGGCCGCAAGCTCGACAAAGAGCTGTGTTACTGGCATGTGTGCGTAGGTAACTGCAATTCCTACCGCTATTCGTGCGTGTTTCGCATATTCGGCTGATTAGTGTATAAAAGTACCATTATATCCGCCTGAAACAGGCATTTTGGCAAGATGGCCTCAAATAACTGCAGGTTTTACCACTAATCGCGGGAAAATCCTAAAACCTTAATAATTAGTTGTACTTTTTGACCTTGTTGTTCTTCGGCTAGTTGCCAGATCGAGAAAAGGCTGCGCCCGGATAGCAGAACCATCTGCTTCCGGCCGCAGCCTTTTTGTTTTCTCAGCTCTTGATAACGTACGGCAATGCCTTCAGCCGCTGCTCGTCCGGCGTGATGAACAGCGTCTTCTGGTGGTCGTAGATCACGAAGCCGGGCTTGGCGCCGCTCGGCTTGCGCACGTGGCGCACGAGCGTGTAGTCGACCGGCACCATGCTCGAAGCGCGTGCCTGGCTATAGTGCGCGGCCAGCATCGCGGCTTCCTCGAGCGTCGGATCGCCGAAGTCCGCGCCGCGGATGACGACATGGGAACCCGGGATGTCCTTCGTATGCAGCCAGGTGTCGCTCGGCGAGGCCAGCCGATTCGTTAAGTACTCGTTCTGGGTGTTGTTCTTGCCGACGTAGATCAGCGCATTCTCCGATGAAGTGTAGCACAAGAGGGCAGGCTTGGCGTTCTTTTTCTTCTTCGGCCCCCGCCGTCCCCGTGCGCGCATATACCCTTGCTCGACCAGCTCCTCGCGGATCTCCTCGATGTCCGGCAGCGATGCGCTGTCGAGCTGCTGCAGCAGCGCTTCGAAGTAACGGATTTCCTCATGGGCCGCCTCGATCTGCTCCGAGACGACGGCCAGGCTGTTCTTCGCCTTCGTGTAGCGCCGGAAGTAGCGCTGCGCATTCTCAGACGGCGTAAGCTGCGGATCAAGCACAATGCGAATCGTCTTCTGTTCTTCGTCGTAATAATCGACCGCTTCGAGCGCGTCGTCGCCCCGCTGGATCTGATGCAGGTACGCCGTCACGAGCTCGCCGAGCTTGCGGTGCTTGTCTGCGTCCCTTGCTTCTTCGAGCGTCTCCGCAAGCTTCTCCAGCTTCTTGACGTTCTTCGCCTTCTCGTTCTGCAAAAATTTGTATAGGTCGGCTGCGCGCTGCTTGACCGAATCCCGTTCGGCCTTGTCCCCGTAATAGGCTTCCAGGCAGCTGCTGACCGTCCCATATGCGATCGACTCGCCGTTCAGATGCGTCAAGGCCGTCACGGAGAAAAAGGTCTTGCCTCTCTCGTCCAGGGCGATGACAGGCGTATATTCATGGCGCTCGAAGGCGGCCATCATGGATCGGAACGGCTCCCAGCACGCGGCAAGCGAATCGTCTGCACCCGGGCCTCCCGCACGGTGCACGATCTCCCTGGCGAGCAGCGGGCTCAGCCCGCTGAAGGCGGCGACCAGCCGCTTATCCGCGGCCGCATCGGCAGGCACGGCCGCCAGCGCGCTGGCGAATGATGCTTCGTCCCGTGTTGTCAGCGGATCAGCCTTCGTCTGTTCCGGAGGTGCCGTATACTTGCTTCCCGGCATGACGATTCGGAAGCTGCTGATCGCAGGCGTCACGTGATGGATGCCGTCATGGATCGTGCGTGTTGCCGGGTCCATCAGAATAATGTTGCTGTGCCGTCCCATGAGCTCGACGATGACGGTTTTGACCGATAGGTCGCCAAGCTCGTCCCGCTGCCGAATATCGAATTCGATGACCCGCTCGCCGGACGGCTGCCGCACGGCTTCGATAACGCCCCCTTCGCAATGCTTGCGCATGAGCATGCAGAACATCGGCGCTTCGAGCGGGTTGCTCTGCGGCTGCGACGTCCAGTGGATGCGCGGGTAGGTCGGGTTCGCGGAGAGCAGGAGCCGTCCCTGGACGCTCGCTGCGCGAATCGAGAAGACGAGCGTGTGCTCATCCGGTTGATGAATTTTATGAATGCGGGCGCCTGTGAGCTGCTTCAGCTCATGCGCCAGCGCGCGGGCTACGATTCCGTCGAGTGCCATGCGAATGCGATTCCACCTTTGTCAGGTCAATTCCATTGACCGATTGATTCATCCTCTTATCATGCCATAGTTCGGTGCCGGGCGGCAATGTTCGCGGGAGGTAGAGAATGGTTTAACTTATTCCTCTCGGGGACAACTATTGGGATATTCCGCAGTTTGTCCGAATACATTGGTCTTGATAAGGCTGTCCGCGCGGCGAAAAGCCGGCTCGCATGCACAGCAGCATGGCTGCAGGCGGCAGACGGATGGCGGATAACGGGAGGGAGACAGATGGATCAGAAATTGTGGCACCAGCTTAACGAACAAGCGTTGACCGAGGCGCTGGCCTGCAATCCGAAGGAGGGGTTGACGGAGCAGGAGGCGGGCGAGCGTCTGGCAGCGCATGGGCGCAACGAGCTGTCGGAGGGCAAGCGCGTCTCGCCGATCGCGCTGCTGCTCAACCAATTCAAGGATTTCATGGTGCTGGTGTTGGTCGGCGCGACGCTGATCTCCGGTCTGCTCGGCGAGTATCTGGATGCCATTACGATCGTGGCCATCATCGTGCTGAACGGCATACTGGGCTTCGTGCAGGAATACCGCGCAGAGCAGTCGCTGCGCTCGCTGAAGGAGCTGACGGCGCCGACCGCCCGCGTGCTCCGCGGCGGGACCGTACGCGAGGTGCCTGCCGTCGAGCTCGTGCCCGGCGATATCGTCATCATCGAGAGCGGGGACCGGATTCCGGCGGATATCCGACTGCTGGAATCCAACGGGCTGTATGCGGAGGAGTCGGCGTTGACGGGCGAATCCGTGCCGGTCAGCAAGCATGCCATGCCGATCGACGAAGCGGAGCTGCCGGCAGGCGACCGCAAAAATATCGGGTACATGGGCACGATGGTGACGCGCGGCACCGGTCGAGGCGTCGTCGTGTTGACCGGCATGGGAACCGAGATGGGCAAAATCGCGCACCTGATCGCGGAAACGGAAGCGATGGAGACGCCGCTGCAGCACCGCTTGGAGCAGCTCGGCAAAATTCTGATCGGCGTCGCGCTTGCGCTGACGGTCATGGTTGTCGTGGCAGGGATTCTGCACGGGCAGCCGGCATACGGCATGTTCCTCGCAGGCGTCAGTCTTGCCGTAGCGGCGATTCCGGAAGGGCTGCCCGCCATCGTCACGATCGCGCTTGCCCTCGGCGTCCAGCGGATGATCAAGCGCAAGGCGATCGTCAGGAAGCTGCCTTCCGTCGAGACGCTCGGCTGCGCCTCCGTTATCTGCTCCGACAAGACCGGAACGCTGACGCAGAACAAGATGACCGTGACGAAGCTGTGGACGGGCGGCCGTACGCTCGACGTCACCGGCGAGGGCTATGAGCCGGCCGGCGAAGTGCTCGAGAACGGCGCCCATGTGGACTTGAAGCGCGACGCCGAGCTTCGCAGGATGCTGCAGGTCGCGGCGCTCTGCAACAATGCCCGCCTCGTGAGAGGCGAGGAGCCGTCGACTGGCAAGGGCCGCAAGGCGAAGGATGCTGTCGGCTCGCATGCCGAAGCCTGGCAGCTGAACGGCGACCCGACGGAAGGCGCGCTTATCGTTCTCGCGGCGAAGCTGGGCGTTACGGTCTCTTCGCTGGAGGGCCTCTACCGGCGGGAGAAAGAATATCCGTTCGATTCTGAGCGGAAGCGGATGTCCGTGCTCGTCAGCCATCAGGGAGGCCGGATCGTCTGCACGAAAGGTGCGCCGGACTTGCTCATGGAGCAATGCGCGTACATTCTGTGGGAAGGCAATGTCGTGCCGTTCACCTCGACGTTGAGGAGCAAGGTGTCGGCCGCGGCGGAGTCGATGGCACAGTCGGCGCTTCGCGTGCTGGGGCTCGCTTACCGGGATCTGCGCCCGCGCGAAGCATGCGAGACGGATGCCGAGGTGGAATGCCAGCTGATCTTCGTCGGGCTCACCGGCATGATCGACCCGCCGCGCAGGGAAGTTCGGGACGCGATCGCTACCTGCAGGCGGGCAGGCATCAAGACGGTCATGATTACAGGCGACCATCAGCTGACCGCCGAAGCGATCGCCGGGCAGCTCGGCATCGTGCCGCGCGGCGGCAAGTCGATGACGGGCCGGCAGCTGGCGGCAATGAGCGACGAGCAGCTCGATGCTGTCGTCGACGATACGTACGTATATGCGCGGGTCGCGCCTGAGCATAAGCTGCGGATCGTGAAGGCGCTGCAGAAGAAGGGGCATGTCGTGGCCATGACGGGCGACGGCGTGAACGATGCGCCGGCGATCAAAGCCGCCGATATCGGCATCGCGATGGGCATCACGGGAACCGACGTCTCGAAGGAGGCTTCCTCGCTCGTGCTGAGCGACGACAACTTCGCGACGATCGTCGCGGCGATCGAGGAAGGCCGGGGCATCTACGAGAACATTCGCAAGTTCATCCGCTACTTGCTGGCTTCCAACGTCGGCGAGATTCTGACCATGTTCCTCGCGATGATGGCCGGCCTGCCGCTGCCGCTCGTGCCGATCCAGATTCTATGGGTTAACCTTGTGACGGACGGCCTGCCCGCGATGGCGCTCGGCGTCGACCAGGCAGAGAAGGACCTGATGCAGCACAAGCCGCGCAGCGCGAAGGAGAATATTTTCGCGCGGCGGCTGGGCTGGAAAATCATTAGCCGCGGCGTCCTGATCGGTCTCTGTACGTTAGGCGCGTTCTGGATCACGCTCCGGACGAACGGCGGCAACCTGATCGAAGCGCAGACGGTCGCGTTCGTCACGCTCGTCATGGCGCAGCTGATCCACGTGTTCGACTGCCGGAGCTCGCGCTCGATTTTTCACCGCAACATCCTGCAGAACCGCTACCTCGTGCTGGCTGTGCTGTCCTCGCTGGCCCTGATGTTCCCGGTGCTGTACGTGGATGCGCTCCAGCCGATCTTCAAGACGGTGCCGATCGGCCTGCGCGAATGGTCGCTCGTGCTCGTCGCGGCGGGTATCCCAACGTTCGTCATGGGCATCGGCAGCGTGCTCAGCAAGCCGGGCAGCAGCAAGAAGAACCGCATCGCGTTCGGCGCGTCGGCCAGGTAGCATCATCCTGCGGAAAAGTGCAAATAAATGAACAATTGGTGAATACCGTTTCCTAAGGCATCGAGCTATGCTTGCACTAGAGCGAAAGGAGTGCAAGCATAGATGAATTTCACGAAAATGAACGGGTTAGGCAATGACTTCATCGTCGTTGCGGGCGAGCGTCAGCTGCCGGAGAACGCAGCGCAGCTGGCAGTCGATTTGTGCAACCGGAACTTCGGGATCGGAGCAGACGGGCTGGTCTACATTCTTCCTTCGGAGAAGGCCGACTTCCGGATGCGGATCATCAATTCCGACGGCTCCGAGGCCGAGCAGTGCGGCAACGCGATTCGCTGCGTCGCGAAGTACGTGTACGATAACGGGATGACGGCCAGCGAGACGATCACGATCGAGACCCTCGGCGCCGGCGTGCAGAAGGTTCAGTTGACGACGGAAGGCGGCAAGGTCCTCCAAGTGCGCGTCGATATGGGCGAGCCGATTCTGGAAGGGCTGCAGGTGCCGACGACCGTGGACGCTCCGATCGTGAACAACCATCCCATCGAGGTAGACGGCCGAAACTTCGCGTTCACGGCTGTCTCGATGGGCAACCCGCACTGCGTCATCCAGGTCGAAGACGCGAAGAGCTTCGATCTGTGGGCATGGGGACCGAAGCTTGAGACGCATCCCTTGTTCCCGCGCAAGGTCAACGTGGAGTTCGTCACCGTCCATTCCCGGTCGCATGTCGATATGCGCGTCTGGGAGCGGGGCGCAGGCCCGACGCTCGCTTGCGGCACCGGCGCGTGCGCGACGGTCGTCGCTTCCGCGCTGAATGGCCTGACCGATCGAACCGCGACCGTCTCGCTCAAGGGCGGCGATCTGATCATCGAGTGGAACGAGGATGACAATCACGTGTATATGACGGGGCCGGCCGCAGAAGTGTTCAGCGGCAGAGTGGGCCAGTTGTGATCGCGAAGCATCTCAAGATGCGTATTCGACGTCGAATCTTGAACGCTAGCGAAAGTTCCGGTGCTCATGTAGCTTAGACTCAAGCATATGCTGCCGATGCCGTGTTTCCTACGGAAACGCTTGAGCTCCTCATTTTCTACTATCGTCCAACCTTCTTGGCGTTGACAACTGGCCTTTTTGAATATGTGCAAGATACAATAAGAATCCGGTCGTACGGGAGATCCTCGGCGGCCGGATTTTTAGTGAGCGGCGAGAAATTACGATAGGCTGCGGCGATCTGAACGAACCTTAGTGAAATTTATAGGGATTTACGGTATAGTTTGATGAATGGAGACTGTCGAATCCGCCAAGCTCAGAGTATAGGAGCGAATAGCGAAGCAATTGCGCTAATAAGGGAGATGCATGCGCTATTGTCAGGCCCTACCGCTCCTTCTAACCCAATAGCGTATAGAATTCGCTAATTAGCGCACGAATGTTCGCTATTTAGCGAATTCAAGCCATATATGGCATTCATACGGAGCGAAGCTCTTGGATTAGCGCATCTGTGTGCGTTAGCAGCGCAGATGCTTCGCTATTGCATGCGAGCTGCCTGCCCAGAACAGAAACGTCGAGGGTCTAGTCGCCTCCCAATGCTGGAGGGCTAATGCTAGCAAGCACGCAAGCACGCATGCACGCTTTATTCGACAGTCTCGGAATGGGCAATCACATCGATATTCGGGGAAGTTCCGCACTAGGGGGAGAAACGATTTGAAACTGGAATTAAGGGAAGCGCTGCGCACGACCTTGCTGACCGGGGACGGCGCGATGGGGACTTACTTATACCAGCAGGGATTCCCTGTCGGCATTTCATATGAAGAATTCAATGTCACGCGGCCGGATGTGATAGCGAGCGTCCACCGGCGCTACTACGAGGCCGGTGCTCGCGTCATCGAGACGAATACGTTCTCGGCGAACACGGCGAAGCTGTCCCGCTACGGCTTGGAGAGCGAAGCGGCACGCATTAACCGCGAAGCGGTGCGGATCGCGCGCGGCGCTGTCGGTCCGGACAGCTATGTCGTCGGCGCGATCGGCTCGACGCGCGCCGGCAGGAGAAGCACGCTCGATGCCGCAGAGACCGAACTCGTGCTCGGCCAGCAGATCGGACAGTTGCTCGGCGAAGGGGTCGACGGCTTGCTGCTCGAGACGTTCTACGATCTGGAGGAGCTGCTGCTGGCGCTGCGCACGATTCGGCGGGAATCGCAGCTGCCGGTCATCTGCCAGCTGGCTGTCGAGGATTCGGGACGGACGCAGGACGGCTTCCCATTAGATGAAGCGTTCCGCAAGCTCGAGGCTGAGGGCGCGGATGTGGCAGGCTTCAACTGCGTCAGCGGCCCGAACGGCATTCTGCGCGCGATCGACGCGATCGGCGGCCCCGTCACGCTGCCGCTGTCCGTCTTCCCGAACGCAGGCGTGCCGGACTACGTGGACGGCATGATCACCTATTCCGCCGGAGCCGATTACTTCGGCGAATCGGCCAAGCGGTTCGCCGATCGCGGCGCCGTGCTCATCGGCGGCTGCTGCGGCACGACGCCGGCCCATATCGAGGCGATCGCGAAGTCGCTTGCCGGCTATGTGCCGGTTCCGGCTGAGACGGCGGTTGATACGGCTGCGCGCGACCGCGTCGTGGTGGCGGAACCGCCGACGAAGCCGGATGCTTCCGACGCCGGCCTTGACGGCGCGGGCGACGCTTTCGGCCCGGCGATCACGGAGCTTGTTCGCGAGCGCCACACCGTCATCGTCGAGCTCGATCCGCCGCGCGACCTGGATATCCGCAAGTTCATGGCCGGCGCTGAGGCGCTGAAGGCAGCCGGCGCAGACGCGGTTACGATGGCCGACAATTCGTTGGCGGTTACGCGCATGAGCAACCTTGCGCTCGGCGCGCTCGTGAAGGATCGCGTAGGCATCCGCCCGCTCGTCCATATCGCGTGCCGGGACCGGAACCTGATCGGCACGCAGTCCCATATGATGGGGCTCGATGCGCTCGGCATCGACCATGTGCTGGCCGTTACCGGCGATCCGTCCCGGTTCGGCGACCTGCCGGATTCCAGCTCCGTCTACGACTTAACGAGCTTCGACATGATTCGGATGATCAAGCAGCTGAACGAAGGGACGGCGTTCTCCGGGAAGCCGCTGAAGGAGAAGGCGAGCTTCGTGGTCGGGGCGGCCTTCAACCCGAACGTCAAATATTTGGACAAGGCGGTTCAGCGCCTCGAGCGCAAGATCGCGTCCGGCGCCGATTACATCATGACGCAGCCCGTGTACGATACGGCGCTGATCGGGCGGATCGCGGACGCGACGGCGCACCTGAGCGTGCCTGTCTTCATCGGCATCATGCCGCTGGCGAGCGGCCGCAATGCCGAATACCTGCACAACGAAGTACCCGGCATTCAATTGTCGGACGAGGTCCGGGGACGAATGGCCGGGCTGGAGGGCGAGGCAGGGCGAGCCGAGGGGGTCCGCATTGCGGAAGAGCTGCTGGATGCGGCGATGGACCGCTTCAATGGCATCTACCTCATCACGCCGTTCCTGTTCTACGAGATGACAGCGAAGCTGACGCGATACGTGTGGAGCCGCGCGCAGCAGACGAACCGCTGAAGCCGCTGAAGCCGCTGAAGCGGCTCAGTCGGGTTAATACTCGCAGTTGCTCCCGCATGCTTATTTTCTCTTGTTCCCGCGACCAAAATGAATTAGAATATGTAAGAATGGATAACCTTGCCGGATAAGGGCGGGACAAAAGTATGCGTCGGACGGTTTCTGTCAAGAATAGTGCCATCCGGCGGCGCAGCGAGCAGCAATCATACCATTCGATCCCGAATCGGTGCGTTCGCGCATAACGGCTTCGTATGTCTGACACGCGCTCGGCCCGCTTGCGGCCGATACGGCGCGGCGGACGGGAGGATGGATAGGGAGACCGGAGGGGACTGTTATGGCAATCAAGCTCATCAATATCGGCTTCGGCAATATCGTATCGGCGAATCGGATCATCTCGATCGTCAGTCCGGAATCCGCACCGATCAAACGAATCATTCAGGAAGCGCGCGACCGGCACATGCTGATCGACGCTACTTACGGCAGACGTACCCGTGCCGTCATCATAACGGACAGCGATCACGTCATCTTGTCGGCCGTACAGCCGGAGACCGTGGCGCACCGCCTCTCTACCAAGGATGACGACAACGACGAATAAGATGGAGCGTACCATGAGAAAAGGATTATTAATCGTATTGTCCGGACCTTCGGGCGTTGGCAAGGGCTCGGTATGCACGGTGCTGCGCAAACGGATGCCGGAATTGATCTATTCCGTATCCGCTACGACGCGCCAGCCGCGCCAGGGCGAGACGGACGGCGTGAATTACTTCTTCAAGTCCAGGGAGCAATTCCAGGACATGATCGCCCGCGACGCATTGCTCGAGCATGCGGAATACGTAGGCAATTACTACGGGACGCCGCGTGATTTTGTCGAGAAGACGATCGCGGAGGGCAAGGATATCATACTCGAGATCGAAGTGCAGGGCGCCCTCAAAGTGAAAGACAAATTCCCGGAAGGCGTCTTCATCTTCTTGCTGCCGCCTTCGCTGGATGAGCTGAAGCAGCGTATTATCGGGCGCGGCACGGAGTCGGAGACGGTCATCGATAACCGAATGTCCGTGGCTGCGCAGGAGATGGGTCTCTTGAGGCATTATGATTACGCGGTTATTAACGATGAGCTCGAAGCCGCCTGCGAGCGGATCCAGAGCATCGTCACAGCAGAACACTGCAAGCGCGAGCGATTCCTGTCCGATTATGCGGACTTGCTCGCCGTCATCGAGAAAGCCTAGAGAGGGGATTGGACATTGTTATACCCATCCATTGACGAAATGATGAAGAAGGTCGACAGCAAATATTCGCTGGTCGTCGCCGCTTCCCGCCGTGCAAGAATGCTGAGGGACGGTCAGAAGTCGGAGCTGAAGAATCAAAAGTCGCATAAGTACGTCGGTGTCGCGCTTGAAGAGATTTACGGCGACCTGTTGGTAGTCGAATCGGATCCGGACGCGAAATAAGCTTGCTCGTGACAACCCTCGAAAGTGGGTTGTTTCTTTTTTATATAGAAGAAGGGGGATGGCAGCGAGTATGAAGGGGAAAACGATCGTGCTCGGCATTACGGGTGGCATCGCGGCCTACAAGGCGGCGGCGCTGTGCAGCAAGTTGACGCAGGCGGGCGCGGAGGTACACGTGATCATGACGGAGTCGGCGGCACGCTTCATCACGCCGCTGACGCTGCAGACCTTGTCGCGCCATCCGGTGCATACGGATACGTTCGACGAACGCGATCCGGCCGTCGTCTCGCATATCGACCTGGCCGACCGCGCGGATCTCGTCGTCGTCGCGCCGGCAACGGCGAATCTGATCGGCAAAATGGCGCACGGCCTGGCAGACGACATGCTGAGCACGACGCTGCTGGCGACGGTGGCACCCGTGCTGCTCGCGCCTGCGATGAACGTGCATATGTACGAGCATCCGGCGGTCATCGCGAACATCGAGACGCTGGGGCAGCGCGGCGTTCGCTTCGTCGAGCCGGGCACCGGCCAGCTCGCGTGCGGCTATGTCGGCAAGGGGCGGCTCGCAGAGCCGGACGAGATCGCGCTCGCCGTGCAGGAGATGCTGGCGGAGCCTCGACTGCTCGCAGGACGCAAGGTGCTGGTAACGGCAGGGGGCACGGTGGAGCGCATCGACCCGGTACGCTACATCACGAACGATTCCTCGGGCCGAATGGGCGTGGCGATTGCGGAAGCGGCGCGCGATCTGGGGGCAGAGGTCACATTGATTGCAGCCCGGACGAGCGTCCCGCTGCCCGGCGGCATGACGGTCGTGCGCGCCGAATCGGCGGAAGCGATGCGCGAGGCGGTCATGGCGCATTACCCGTGGACGGACGTATTGGTCAAATCGGCAGCGGTCGCGGACTATCGGCCGGTCGTGCAGCATGCGTCCAAGCAGAAAAAGTCAGAAGCCAAGCTCGTGATCGAGCTGGAGAAGACGGCCGACATTCTAGAGGAAGCGGGCCGCAGCAAGCAGGGGCAATTGCTGGTTGGATTCGCGGCGGAGACGGATAATCTGGCAGTTCACGCGATGGACAAGCTGCAGCGCAAAAACTGCGATCTCATCGTCGGCAATGACGTCACGGCGCCAGGCGCGGGCTTCAACGGCGATACGAATATCGTGCATGTGTTCGACGGCACTGGCGAGATCGCGGCCTGGCCGCAGCTGTCCAAGCGCGAGGTCGGCCGTCGCTTGATGCGGATGATCGCGGACCGGCTGGATGCAAAGGGCAAGGGGACGGTGGAGCGTCTATGATCGCACGCGTCATCGTCGACGTGCCGAGCCGCCAGACGGACCGGCCGTTCGATTATGCCGTACCCGAGCCAATCGCGAGCTGGATCGAGATCGGCAGCCGCGTCGCGGTGCCGTTCGGCGGCCGCACGCTGCAGGGCTTCGTCGTGGCGTTCGCCGCCGATTCAGAGGTCGATGCGAAGCGGTTGAAGGCGATCGCGGAGCTGCTCGACCCGATGCCGCCGCTGCGCCCGGATCTGATCGACCTGGCGCGCTGGATGAGCGATGCATACTGCTGTACGTGGACGACCGCGCTGCAGGCGATGATTCCGGCCGCGCTGAAGGGTAAGGCAGAGCGGTACATCATTCTCGCAGCGCCGGGCACAGATGAGGGGGACGGAGGCGAGGACGGCGGCCAAGCCGGCCAGCTGCAGCTGACATCGCCGCTCCCAGAGGAGATGCGAAGCTATCTGGAACGCCACGCGCCGGTGAAGCTATCGGCGCTTCAGGAGCGTTATCCGGGCAGCGACGGCTTGCTCAAGGAAGCGCTGAGAAGCGGGCTGCTGGCCGAGACCGTATCGGTCAAGAACCGCGTCGGCTTGCGCAGCGTGCTGACCGTATTCCCGCCGGACGACCGGGAGGCGGCCGAGGCGGCGCTGGCGCAGATTCCGGCCCGCGCCGCGAAGCAGCGTGAGGCGCTGGCGCATATGATGACCCGAAGCGAGCCGATCGCGCTCGCGAAGCTGCTCGCCGAGAGCGGACTTGCGGCGAGCAGCCTGCGCGCGCTGGCCGACAAGGGACTGCTGCGCATCGAAGAGCGGCAGGAGGATCGCGACCCGTATGCGGGACGGCGCTTCGAACGGACGAAGCCGCTGACGCTGACCGAGGTGCAGGAGACGGCTTACCGGCGAATCACGGCTTCCGTGGAAGCGGGGCTGCCGGAGACGCTGCTGCTGCAAGGGGTAACGGGCAGCGGCAAGACCGAGGTGTACATGCAGGCGATCGACCGCTGCATCCGGCTGGGCAAGCAGGCGATCGTGCTCGTCCCCGAGATCGCGCTGACGCCGCAGATGGTCGAGCGGTTCAAGGGGCGGTTCGGCGACGCGGTCGCCGTCCTCCACAGCCGCTTATCGAGCGGGGAGCGCTATGACGAATGGCGGCGCATCCGCGAGAAGCGGGTGCGCGTCGCGATCGGCGCGCGTTCCGCCATCTTCGCGCCGTTCGAGCGGATCGGGCTTATCATCATCGACGAGGAGCATGAATCGTCCTATAAGCAAGAGGAGAGCCCGAAGTATCACGCACGGGACGTCGCGATCAAGCGGGCCGAGCAGCATGGCGCCGCGGTCGTGCTCGGCTCAGCGACGCCGTCGCTCGAGAGCTTCGCCGCGGCTCGGTTCCGCAGGGAGCCGGCCGGCGGCGAAGCGGCCGCGGCAGGCGCCGCGCTCGGCAGCGCGGTGTGGCTGCCCTTGGCAGAGCGCGTAGGCGGTCGGCCGATGCCGAAGGTCGAGGTCGTGGACATGCGGAGCGAGCTTCAAGAAGGCAACCGCTCCATGTTCAGCCGCAGGCTGCACGGCGCGCTCGCCGAGCGTCTGGAGCGAGGCGAGCAAGCGGTGCTGCTTCTGAACCGACGCGGCTACAGCACGTTCGTCATGTGCCGCTCCTGCGGCTATACGGCAGGCTGCCCGCATTGCGAAATCTCGCTGACGTTCCATCAGAAGAGCCGCATGCTGCGCTGCCATTATTGCGGCTATGCGGAGCGTTCCCCGGACACCTGCCCGACTTGTCAGAGCGAGCATATCCGGTATTTCGGCACCGGCACGCAGCGGGTCGAGGAGGAGCTGGCGAAGCTGTTCCCCGGCATTCGCGTCATTCGGATGGACGTCGACACGACCAGCGAGAAAGGGGCGCACGAGAAGTTATTATCCGCGTTCGGTGCGCGCAAGGCAGACGTCCTGCTCGGCACGCAGATGGTGGCGAAAGGGCTGGATTTTCCGTACGTGACGCTCGTCGGGGTCATTGCTGCCGATACGTCGCTGCATTTGCCCGATTTTCGCTCGGCGGAGAAAACGTTCCAACTGCTGACCCAGGTCGCGGGCCGCGCCGGCAGGCATGACCTGCCCGGCGAAGTGGTCGTGCAGACGTACGCGCCGGAGCATTATTCGATCCAGACGTCGCGCCGGCATGATTACGACGCGTTCGTCCGCGCGGAGCTGAAGCAGCGCAGCATCTTGTCGTATCCGCCCTTCTGCAGGCTGATCCTCGTCACGCTGTCGCATGAGCAGCTTCCCAAGCTCGTGCAGACGAGCGAGCGGTTCGCGGCCGAGCTGCGGGACATCGCGGGACGCGAAGGCGTGCTGCGGCCGCTGGACGATGCGGCGGACCGCGCGCTGGAGATGCTCGGGCCGGTGGCATCGCCCATTCCGAGGCTGAAGGATCGCTACCGTTTCCAATGTATGATAAAATATCGGGGGAACATCGACGCTGCGGCGCTTGTCCGGGCCGCGATGGCGCCTTATGTGGAAGGTGCGCCGGCGGGCGCTGTGCTATTCTCAGTGGACGTCGATCCACAAATGATATTATAGATACTCAAGATAAAGGAAGGGAATGCCATCATGGCGATTCGGCTGATTGTGAAGGATCCTGATCCCGTACTGCGGGAGCGGGCCAAGGAAGTGACGAAGTTCAATAGCAGCCTGCATAAGCTGCTGAAGGATATGGCGGAGACGATGTACGACGCGGAGGGCGTCGGCTTGGCGGCTCCGCAGATCGCGATTCTGAAGCGCGTGATCGTCGTGGACGTCGGGGACGAGAACGGCTTGATCGAGATGGTCAACCCGGAGATGATCGAGCAGGAGGGCGAGCAGTTGGGTCCCGAGGGCTGCTTGTCCATTCCGGGCCAGAGCGGCGATGTCCGGCGGGCGCAGCGGATTAAAGTGCGGGGCCAGGATCGGGACGGCAAGTTCTTCGAAGTCGAGGCGACGGATTTTCTGGCGCGCGCGTTCCAGCACGAGATCGATCACCTGAACGGCGTGCTGTTCACGGACATTGCCGAGGAGCTCTACGAGACGTCGGCCAAATCGAGAAGAAACGGGGAGTGAGCAGGATGCGGATCGCGTTCATGGGGACGCCCGAATTTGCCGTCACCTCGCTGGAGCGGCTGCTGGCCGAGGGCTACGAGGTCGTCGCCGTCGTCTCGCAGCCGGACCGCCCGAAGGGGCGCAAGAAGCTGCTCGCGCCGACGCCGGTCAAGGAAGCCGCGCTTCAGCGTGGCATTCCCGTGCTGCAGCCGCAGCGCATGCGCAGTCCGGAGGCGGTGGCGGAGCTGGCCGCGTATGAGCCGGATCTGATCGTGACGGCGGCTTACGGCCAGATTTTGCCGAAGGCCGTGCTGGACCTGCCGCGTCTCGGCTGCATTAACGTGCATGGCTCGCTGCTGCCCAAGTATCGAGGCGGCGCGCCGATCCAGCGCGCGATCATGAGTGGCGAGACGGTCACCGGCGTAACGATCATGTACATGGCCGAAGGACTGGACACCGGCGACATGATCAGCCGCGTCGAGGTGCCGATCGCGGAGAGCGACACGTCCGGCACGCTGTTCGAGAAGCTCAGCCTGGCAGGGGCGGAGCTGTTGATCCAGACGCTGCCGTCGATCGTCGACGGCACTGCCCAAGCGGTCAAGCAGCTTGACGAGGAAGCGACCTACGCGCCGAACCTGACGCGCGAGGATGAACGGATCGACTGGCAGCGGAGCGCTGCGGAGCTATATAACCAAGTGAGAGGGCTCGTGCCGATGGCCGGAGCCTTCACGTATTATAACGGCGAATTATTCAAGGTATGGGCGTGCCGCAGAGAGGCAGGCGGAGCTTCCGGCGCGCTCCCCGGCACCGTGCTTGAGGCAGGCGCTGCCGGACTGACCGTGCAGACCGGCGAGGGCGTGCTGCGTCTGCTCGAGGTTCAGCCGGCCGGCAAGAAGGCGATGCCTGCGGCGGAATGGCTGAAGGGAACGCGCGCTGCGGCAGGCGACGTATTCGGAGCGGCTCCCGATGCGTAAGCCGATGCGGTCAACCGCGCGCGACATTGCGCTAGACGTGCTGCTGCGGGTCGCGAAGGAAGGCGCCTACAGCAACCTGCAGCTGAACCGCGCCCTGCAGGATGCGAGCCTGTCTAAGGCGGATGTGGGCCTTGCGACGGAAATCGTGTACGGCACGATTCAACGGCAGCGCACGCTGGATTATTGGCTGGACCGCTTCGTCGCGAAGGGGCTGGACAAGCTTCAGCCTTGGGTGCATCTGCTCCTGCGGCTCAGCCTGTATCAGATTGCGTACCTGGACCGGATCCCGCCGCATGCCGTCGTGAACGAAGCGGTCGGCATCGCCAAGCGCCGCGGCCACGCCGGCATATCCGGCATGGTGAACGGCGTGCTGCGCGCCGTGATTCGGCGGCAGGAGGAGCTCACGGTGCCTGCCGAGGGCTCGTCGTCCGAGCGGCTGTCGCTGGCGCATTCCTACCCGGAATGGCGCGCGGCGCGCTGGAGCGATCCATACGGGCCGGCGACGGCCGCGGCCATGATGGAAGCGGGCAACGAACCGCCCAAGAGCAGCATCCGCGTCAACCGGTTGAAGAACGGCCGCACGGCCATGCTGGAGCGGCTGAAGGCCGAGGCGTACGTCGCCGAGCCTTCGCCGTTGTCGCAGGCGGGCATCGTCGTCGGCCGCGGCGGGCATCTCGCCGATTCGGAGGGGTTCAGGAGCGGCGAATGGACGGTGCAGGACGAGAGCTCGATGCTGGTCGCGGAGGTTGCCGATCCGGATCCCGGCATGCAGGTGCTCGACTGCTGCGCGGCCCCTGGGGGCAAATCGACCCATCTGGCCGAGCTGATGGGCGATCAGGGCATCGTCTGGTCGAACGATATCCACCCGCACAAGGAGAAGCTGATTGCCGATCAAGCGGCAAGGCTGTCGCTGAGCTGCATCCGAACGACCGTCATGGATGCCGCAGAGCTGCATCGGCTGCATCCGCCGGAGTCGATGGACATCGTGCTGCTGGATGCGCCCTGCAGCGGCTTCGGCGTCGTCCGGCGCAAGCCCGAGATCAAATGGACGAAGTCGCCGAGCGACGTCGACGAGATCGCGGCCGTGCAGTACAGGCTGCTCGCGTCCGCGCAGGGGCTCGTGAAGCCCGGCGGCCTGCTCGTCTACAGCACCTGCACGATCGAACGGCGGGAGAATGAGGAACAGATTCAGCGGTTCCTCGAGCGCCATCCGGACTTCGTGCTTGATCCGGAGTGGCCGGCGCATACGCTTGAGGCGCTGCGTCAGGCGGGCGTCATCGGGGCCGACGGGTTCGCCGGCGCCTTGCAGCTGCTGCCGCAGCACTTCGGGAGCGACGGGTTCTTCATCGCGCGCATGCGGAAGCGGCACCGAATGTAGTGTCGACAGGGTGCGATATGGTACAATATAGGGATATTACGAGGAGTTAGGCGTTTAACCTCTGAAAAGAAATGCGGTGGAAGCAACTGTGACAGAGAACATCAAACAGACAGTGCCGGAGAAGCCTTTTATATACGACTATACGCTTGAGCAGCTCCAGGCTTGGATGAAAGCGAACGGGGAGCCAGCCTTCCGCGCGGGACAGCTGTTCGACTGGCTCTACGTGAAGCGCGTGCGCGCCTTCGAAGAGATGTCGAACCTGCCGAAGCCGCTGCGCGCGAAGCTGGAGGAGCAGTTCGCCTTCGTCACGCTAAGCGAGATCACGCGCTTCGAATCCAAGGACGGCACGATCAAATACTTGTTCGAGCTGCAAGACAAGAACGCGATCGAGACGGTGGTCATGCGCCATAACTACGGGAATAGCATCTGCGTGACGACGCAGGTCGGCTGCCGGGTGGGCTGCACGTTCTGCGCTTCTACCCTCGGCGGGCTGAAGCGAAGCCTGACGGCGGGCGAAATCGTCGCACAGGTAGTAGTCGCGCAGCAACTGCTGGATGCGACGAACGAGCGGATCTCGAGCATCGTCATCATGGGCATCGGCGAGCCGTTCGAGAATTACGACGCGACGATGAATTTCTTGCGCATCATGATTCACGAGAAGGGCCTGAATATCGGCCAGCGCCATATTACGGTGTCGACGAGCGGGATCGTGCCTAGCATCTACCAATTCGCGGAAGAGAACACGCAGATCAATCTCGCGATCTCGATCCATGCGCCGAACGATGCGCTGCGGTCCAAGCTGATGCCGGTGAACCGGCGCTATCCGTTCAAGGACGTGATGGAAGCGATTCGCTTCTATATCGCGAAGACGGGCCGGCGCGTCACGTTCGAGTATGCGCTGATCGGCGGCGTGAACGACCGGCCGGAGCATGCGGAGGAGCTGGCTGACGTGCTGAACGGCATGCTCTGCCATGTCAATCTGATTCCGGTCAACTACGTGCCGGAGCGGGATTACGTGCGGACGCCGCGCGAGGACATCTTCGAGTTCCAGCGCATTCTGGAGCGCAAGAAGATCAATGCGACGATTCGCAGGGAGCAAGGGCACGACATTGCCGCCGCATGCGGCCAATTGCGTGCGAAGCATATGGAATCCGCGAGGTGATTGCGATTGAGAACGGCAAACCGAAGTGATATCGGCCGAATTCGGCTCGTGAATGAAGACCGCGCATGGACGGCTGCCTACGATGGGGGCAGAGTGCTCGCGATCGTAGCCGACGGCATGGGCGGTCATCAGGCGGGCGACGTGGCGAGCCAACTCGCCGTGGACACGTTCCGGGAAGCGCTTAAGGCGCTGCCGGCCGAGCTGCCATTGGAAGAAGCGAAGACGCTGCTGCGTCAGGCGATTCTGGAGGCGAACGAGGTCGTATTCGAGCTTGCGGCGCAGAACGACCATTACCACAACATGGGGACGACCGTCGTGGCTGCCCTGCTCACGGACGGCTACGGCGTCATTGCCCATATCGGGGACAGCCGCGCCTATAAGCTGCGCGACGGCGACCTTCGGCAGCTGACGGAGGATCACACGCTCGTCAACGAATTGGCGAAGACGGGGCAGATCAGCGCGGAAGAAGCGGCTAACCATCCGCGCCGCAACGTGCTGACCCGCGCGCTGGGCACGGATGCACAAGTGGAGGTCGACGTGAAGGGCTTCGCTTGGAAATCCGGGGATATGCTGCTCCTGTGCAGCGACGGGCTCTACTCCATGGTCGATGACGAAGAATTGCTGGCAACGCTGCAGGCGGAAGCGCTCGATCTGGAAGGCAAGGCCGACCGGCTGATCGAGCTCGCTCTTGAGGCAGGCGGCGACGATAATGTTACCGTCCTGTTGATCGACAACTACGATGAGGGCAGCGAGAGCGGGGGTGAGGAAGCATGATCGGACACGAGCTGGGCGGACGCTACGAGATTATCGAACGCATCGGCAGCGGGGGCATGGCGCTCGTCTATAAGGCGCATGACATCCTGCTGAACCGCAAGGTGGCGGTCAAGATACTGCGTCAGCAGTTCGTTCATGACGAGGAATTCGTGCGCCGCTTCCGCCGGGAAGCCCAGTCTGCGGCTTCGCTGTCGCATTCCAACATCGTGAGCGTGTACGATGTCGGTCAAGAGGACGATACGCATTACATCGTCATGGAATATGTCGAAGGGCGCAACCTGAACGACATCATTAAGGAACGCGCGCCGATGCAGTCGGAAGAAGCGGTCCGCATCGCGGCCCAGATCTGCGATGCGCTCGAGCATGCCCATCAGAACCAGATCATTCATCGGGACATCAAGCCCCATAACATTCTCATCGGCAAGAACGGCCGCGTGAAGGTTACCGACTTCGGCATCGCGCGGGCGGTAACGTCGTCCACGATCACGCAGACCGGCTCCGTCGTCGGCTCGGTTCATTATTTCTCTCCCGAGCACGCGAAGGGCGTCATCACAGGCGAAAAATCGGACTTATACTCGCTAGGCATCGTATTGTACCAGATGGTGACGGCTCGTCTGCCTTTTCTGGGCGAGAGTCCGATCAGCGTCGCGCTGAAGCATCTGCAGGAGGACTTCGAGGAACCGCGCGTCGCCAATCCGCATATTCCGCAGAGCGTGGAGAACGTCATCGTCCGCTCCATGCGCAAAAATCCCGGCGAACGCTATGCGTCCGCACGCGAGATGCTGCAGGATCTGGAGACCTGTCTGGCGCCGGAGCGGCTGAATGAACCGAAGCTCAGCTTCACGGGGGACATGGACGAGACCCGCGTCATGCCGGCAATCCGCGGCATTGCCGAGCCTGCTCCCGCGCTGTCCGGCTCGAGAGGCTCCGCAGAGGAGGAGACGGACACGAACCGCTGGATCGACGAACCGAGCGGCAAGCGCCGCTGGGTGAAGCCGACGGTAACGGTGCTCATTACGCTGCTCGTGATCGCGCTCATCTATTGGGGGGCCAGGACGTTCCTCAGCATCATCGACACGGACGAGGTGGATGTGCCGTACGTGGTCGGCGAGCAAGAGGAAGAGGCCAGGCGGATGCTCACGGAGGCAGGCCTCAAGGTGTTCGATCCGGTCACTTACGAGCAGCATGACGATATCCCGTCCGGTCAGGTCGTCGAGCAGAGCGATCGGAACATGAAGGTGAAGGTAGGCTCCTACATCGAGCTCACGGTCAGCTCCGGGCCGAAGCTGGAGAAGATGATCGACTTCAAGGGCATGAACTACAACGAGGCTGTCGAGACGCTGGTCAATCTCGGCATGACCGCCGACCAGATCTCGAAGGAAGAAGTGTTCGACGACGCGAAGCCGGGCAACATCCTCGCGCAGTCGATCGAGAACGAGGAAGAATTCAACCCGAAGACGGCTAAAATCGCATTCACGGTCAGCAAAGGGCGCGAGACGTTCCCGATGGCGAAGCTGATCGGGATGACCGAGCAAGAGGCGCGGACGGAGCTGCAGAGGCTTGGGCTGGTGCTGGGACCCGACACGGGAATCGTGCTCAAGCCGAGCTACGAAGCGGAAGGCACCGTCATCGATCAGTTCCCGTACTATGAAGGCGACCCGGTCGCCAAGGACAGCCCAATTACGCTGACGATCAGCTCGGGCTTGCCGGAGGACGCGCTGCGCTACACGTTCAACATTCTGATCTCGCCGGCGGTAGCGGGAAATTCGAGCAGCATCCAGATCAAATATTCGGATGCGCGCGGCGCCGATATCGATTGGGGAACGCGCAAGATCACGACGACGGAGACGTTCCCGGTAGAGGTCGTCCTGGCGCCGAACACGGAGGCGATCGTCACGGTATACCGCGACGGGCAGTTCACCGACTCCTTCCCGGTAACGTACGACGATGCCAAGAACGGCGGCAGCAGAACGCCGCAGTCGGTGCCGGGCACGGAGCCGCCGGCGAATAACGACCCAGACGATGAACAGCCGGACGACGATACGGAGACAGACGCCGAACCGGCTTCCGAGCCGGTACAGACAGAAGAGGACGGTGGACAGAACGATGAGCAGCAAGAGCAGCAGTAACGCGCTCACCGGACGGATCGTCAAGGCATTAAGCGGCTATTATTACGTTGCGCCGTCGGACCCTGCCCTTGCGGGGTCCGCTCCCGTGCAATGCCGGGGGCGCGGCATCTTCAAGAAGCGCGGCGAGTCGCCGCTGGTCGGGGACAGCGTCATCTACAGCTTGACGGAGAACGGCGAAGGAACGGTGGACGAGATTCTGCCCCGCGTGTCGGAGCTGATCAGGCCGCCCGTCGCCAATATCGAGCTTGCGGTGCTTGTCTTCTCCCTTACGGAACCGGCCCTTAGCTTCAACCTGTTGGACAAGTTCCTGGCCCATATCGAGCATGCCGAGATCGAGGCGGTGCTCTGCCTGAGCAAGCGCGACCTAACTGACGGTGCCGACGGGCCGGAGGCCGAAGCGGCGCTTGCCGCGGTGCAGCGCATCTACCCGCCGATCGGCTATGACACGATCGTGACGAGCTCCGAGAGCGGCGACGGGCTGGATGAGCTGCGCGAGCGGCTGCGCGGCCGCACGGCCGTGTTCTGCGGCCAATCAGGCGTCGGCAAGTCCTCGCTGCTCAACAGCTTGGTGCCGGGCCTGACGCTGGAGACGAATGCCATCAGCTCAAGGCTGGGGCGGGGCAAGCATACGACGAGGCACTGCGAGCTGATCGCGATCGGCGACGGCGGGTACGTAGCCGATACGCCGGGCTTCAGCCAGCTGGATTTTCAGGAGCTGGGCATCGAGGAGCTCGGCTTCTGCTTCCGCGAGTTCCGGGCGCTTGCGCCGGATTGCAAGTTCCGGGGCTGCACGCATACGCACGAGCCGGGATGCGCCGTGCTGGAGGCGCTGGAAGAGGGGCGCGTCGAGCAGAGCCGGCACGACAACTACGTGCAATTCCTGGCGGAGATGAAAGAGAAGAAGCGGAGGTACTGACATGACGATTATCGCCCCATCGATTCTGTCCGCCGACTTCGGAAGGCTGGCGGCAGAGATCGCCGATGCCGACCGGAGCGGCGGGGATTGGATCCATATCGACGTTATGGACGGCCGGTTCGTGCCGAACATCACGTTCGGTCCGGTCGTGATCAAGGCGGTTCGGCAGGCGACGGCACTGCCGTTCGACGTTCACCTGATGATCGCGGAGCCGGAGCGCTACATCGAGGATTTCGTCGACGCCGGCGCCGACCGCATCACGGTGCACGCAGAGGCATGCACCCACCTGCACCGCGTCGTCCATATGATCAAGGAACGCGGGCTGCCGGCAGGCATCGCGCTCAATCCGGCTACGCCGGTCTCGGCCGTCGAGCACATGCTCGGCGATGTCGATCTGCTGCTGTGCATGACGGTCAATCCGGGCTTCGGGGGGCAGGCGTTCATTCCGTCCGTCCTGCCGAAGATCCGCGAACTGCGGCAGCGGCTTGCCGCGCTCGGCCGTCCCGACGTGCACATCCAAGTGGACGGCGGCATCCATCGCGAGACGGCCCCGCTGGTCGTAGAGGCAGGCGCTGACGTGCTGGTCGCCGGCAATGCCGTGTTCGGGCGCCCCGACCGCGCCGCC
This sequence comes from Bacillota bacterium, assembly GCA_023386495.1. Taxonomy (GTDB): domain Bacteria; phylum Bacillota; class Bacilli; order Paenibacillales; family Paenibacillaceae; genus Paenibacillus_I. The sequence goes on from JAEWJS010000004.1 coordinate 85,680, forward strand.
GCCATCCAGGAACTGAGGGACCAGCTGTGATCGCGAAGGGGAGGCTTCGGAGCTTATTCGACTTCGAATCTTGAACGCTGGCGAAAATTCCGGTGCTCATGTAGCTCTGACTACACTCCGCTCCTCATTTTCTACCATCGTCCAACCTTCTCGGCGCTGACAACTGGTCTATTAAAATTAGCTAAGGAGTCTGCATCTTATGAGCAAAGACGCGTTAGACGATTACGAGGAGAACCCGAGCCGAGCGAAGACCGTGATGTGGATTTTGCTGTACAGCGCGGCGATCGGTCTCTTGCTCATGCTGTTCACGTCGATCCAGATCATCGTGCGGTATGTTTTCTCGCTCGGCGCCATCTTCGTCGGCATCAAGTTTTTCGGCAAGTTCGATAAGCTGTCGCACCGCATATGGTTCATCGTGCTCAGCTTATTCTTCTTCATGTTCTTCACGCTGCTGTCTGTTATCTTCCTCATCATGTCCGGACGCATCGATCTGGAGACGTATTCGCCTTAAGCGATCGATCCGTGAGCCGGTACTTAAGAATAGGACAAATCCTATACGCATAGGATGGTTACATGAGTGCGATCTCGTGTAACCATTTTTGTCGTCCGCGAATATGCTGGACGGAAGTGCCTAGACTTATAAGCCGATGAGCGCGCCTAAGGAGGGAGAGGAGCATGAAATTTTATACGATCAAGCTGCCGAAATTTTTGGGTGGTTTTGTCAAAGCGATCCTGAATACGTTCCAAAAGAACTAACCGCTCGCTGCCCCCGGCCGCCGCCCATCCAATCGTGGAGGACACGCATGGACGCAAGCCGCGCTGCCGGTATCCGAAGCAGCGGGCGCGGCATCTCCACGTGACCATCGCGAATAACGGTCATAACAAAAAAAGCACCTGAACAAGTTCAGGTGCTTTTTGCTCTCGCAAGCCGTAAGCTTGCAGCCGGCCGATGCCGATACAGCCGATTATACGCGAGTGATTTTGCCGGATTTCAGCGCGCGGGTGCTGACCCATACGCGTTTCGGTTTACCGTCGACGAGAATGCGCACTTTCTGAACGTTAACGCCCCACGTGCGGCGGTTTTTGTTGTTCGCGTGCGATACGTGATTGCCTTTACCAGGCGCTTTGCCCGTTACATAACATTTGCGAGACATGGACTACACCTCCTTCAAAGCATTGCGGAAATGCGATGCTGCCTATAGAGCCAACCTGCATCTCTCGAATAAACACACTCGAATATCATAGCATAGCATCAGGCGAAAATCCACTAATTATTATTGCGCCGCATAGGTCGTGTTCCCGTCGCCTGCGCTTGTTAACATATTTACGCAATATCTACATATTATAGGGTGACTTTAGCAAGACTTTAAGCAAATGAGCAGTCAATAATCGACATTCTAATTGAGTTATTGACCCGATAACTCTATAATTGACTTAGTCCGTAATACGAAGCAGTAGGGAGTGATTCTGCCGTGTCAATTCAAATGTCAACCGAAATGGGAAACATACTCGTAGCAGACAACGTACTTGCAGTCATCGCCGGATCTGCGGCCATGGAGTGTTATGGACTTGTCGGAATGGCTTCGCGCAAGCAGCTGAAAGACGGGATCGCCGAGCTACTCGGCCGTGAGAATCTGACGCGCGGCGTGGAAGTCCGCCGAGAGAAAGAGGAAACGCACATTGATCTATACATCATCGTAAGCTATGGCACCAAAATATCGGAAGTGGCGCACAATATTCAGTCCAAGGTGAAGTACGTGCTGAATGATGTCATCGGCTTGTCGGTCGATCAGGTCCATATTTTCGTCCAAGGCGTACGTGTATCTCGGTAGGGGGGTCTCCGGTGAGCAAGCGATCGTTGAACGGTACTGATTTTATGCAAATGGCTCTCGTGGGCGCAGAGCATCTAGAGCGGGGCGCGGAGCATGTGAATGCGCTGAACGTATTCCCGGTGCCGGATGGCGACACGGGTACGAATATGAATTTAACGATGAGATCCGGCGTGAAGGAGCTGGCAAGCCGTCCTTCCGCTTCCGTGGGCAAAGCAGCAGAAGCGCTTTCAAAAGGGCTGCTGATGGGCGCGCGGGGCAATTCCGGCGTCATTCTGTCCCAGCTGTTCCGCGGCTTCTCGCGCAGCGCGGGCAGCTTGGACGAGATCAATTCGGTGCAGTTCGCGGCTGCGCTCCAGCTTGGGGTCGATACGGCCTACAAGTCGGTCGTGAAGCCGGTCGAAGGCACCATTCTTACGGTTGCCCGCGAAGCGGCCAAGCATGCCGTCCAGATCGCGCGCAGAACGCCTGATGTGGAGGCGCTGATGCACGAGGTGCTGGCCAAGGCGCAGGAGACGCTGCTGCGGACGCCCGACATGCTGCCGGTGCTGAAGCAGGTAGGCGTCGTCGATTCGGGCGGGCAAGGGCTCGTGTTCATCTACGAAGGGTTCCTGCAGAGCTTGACCGGGACGCTGCCTGCGTCTCAGCCTGCTGCCGCAGCTCAGCCGCGGCCGTCCGCGAACGCAGCCGCAGCCGGTGCCGTTAAGGCGGGGGTCGGCGCGCAGTCGCGGCTGTCGACGGAATCCATCGAGTTCCTGTACGACATGGAGTTCTTCATCAATAAGGGACTGGGCAGCGGCAAGCCGCTGAAGTTCGACGAAGCCTGGTTCTCGAAAGCGCTCGCGAAGGACGGCGATTCGATCATCGTCATCGATGGCGACGATATCATCAAGGTGCATGTCCACACGAGGAAGCCTGGCGACGTGCTGAATCTGGCGCTCCCGTACGGCGAGCTGACGGATATCCACATCCTGAACATGCGGGAGCAGCATCGCGACTTGCTGGACCATGAAGAATATGCCGTAACGGCAGGCGACGGAACGGGTCTCGCGGCGCCGGAGGTGCTGACCGGCGGCGTGCCGGTGCAGGATGCTCCGCCGGAGCACGAAGTCGCGCCATTCGGCATTATCGCCGTGGCGATGGGCGAAGGGATCGCGGACATTTTCCGCGGCAACGAGGTGGATGTCGTCTTGTCCGGCGGGCAGACGATGAACCCGAGCACCGAGGATTTCGTGTCGGCCATCGCGTCGCTCAGCGCCGCGCATATCTACCTGCTGCCGAACAACTCGAATATCATTCTGACTGCGCAGCAGGCGGCTGAACTCAGCGAGCGCAGCGTGACGGTCATTCCGACGAAGACGATTCCGCAAGGCATGGCCGCGCTGCTGGCCTTCAGCGAATCGGAGAGCGCGGAGCGCAATGCCGAGCGCATGGTGCAAGCGGCCGAGTCCGTGCAGTCGGGACAAGTTACGCTGGCCGTGCGCGACACGGAGATGGACGGCCTCTCGATCCGGGAGGGCGATTACATCGGCATCATGGAGAAGGCGATCGTCGCGTCCTCGGGCAGCGTGCAGGACACGTGCCGAGAGCTGCTGAAGCGGATGCTGGACGACGGCGGCGAGCTCGTGACGCTCCTGACCGGCGAGGATGCGCTCGACAGCGACACGGAAGCGATAACGGCATGGCTGTCGGAGGCTTACCCGGACGCGGAACTCGAGGTTCACCCGGGCGGCCAGCCGCTCTATCCGTATCTGATCGCAGTCGAGTAATATAGCTAGCGAGAGTTGAACATTACTTTGTCGTGGGAGGCGGAATCGTCATGACCTTGGTCAAAATCGTAGTAGACAGTACATCGGATATTCCTGCAGCAACACGGGAGAAGCTCGGCATCGAGATGGTGCCTCTTCAAGTCTTGTTCGGCGAAGAGGCATTCCAGGACGGCATCACGATCGGTCCGGATGACTTTTACGATAAACTGGCCGCGTCTCCGGTCATGCCGACGACGTCGCAGCCTTCGCCCGTCGAGTTCCATACGTTGTACGAGCGTCTGCTGCAAGAGAACCCAGGCACCCACATCATCTCGCTGCATCTCAGCTCGAAGGTGAGCGGCACGTTCCAGTCCGCGACGATCGGCCGTTCCATGCTGGAATCGGAGGATGACGTGACCGTGATCGACACGGCCTCGGCTTCTTACGGATTCGGCTCGCTCGCGATCCGGGCGGCGGAGATGGCGCTGGAAGGCAGAGGCTACGCCGATATCATGGCCGAGATCGATCGGATTCAGCGGGATCTGAAGCTCTACTTCCTGGTCGACACGCTGGAGTACCTGCAGCGCGGCGGACGCATCGGCAAGGCTGCGGCGCTCTTCGGCTCGATCCTGAACATTAAGCCGATTCTGACGTTGGACGACGGCCTGGTCGCGCCCGTGGACAAGGTACGAGGAAGCAAGAAGGCAATGCAGCGCATCGTCGAGCTGCTCGAGCGCGACTTTGGCCGCGATCCGGTCAACGTGGCGATCGCTTGGAGCAAGTTCGACGAGCCTGCCATGGAGCTGCTCGAGCTCGTGAAGGCGAAGTTCGACGTTCGAAGCGTGAACCACACGCTGCTAGGCGCCGTAATCGGCACGCATGTCGGACCCGGGACGGCTGCCGTATTCATGTATAGGGTGTGATAATCGGCATGATCGCAGATGCTAATCTTCATCTTGAGCATATACCAGTCAAGCAGATCAAAGGCGTGAGCGCTCAGAAGGAACAAGAGCTTCACGCCTTTGGCGTTGTCACGGTAGCTGACTTACTGGGCTACTTCCCGTTCCGTTACGAGGATTACCGGCTGCGCGAGCTGGCCGACGTGAAGAACGGGGAGAAGGCCACGATTCAAGGCAAAATCATGAGCGTGCCGTCGCTTCAGCGTTACGGCCGCGGCAAGACGAGGCTGACCTGCCGCATCGCTGCGGGGGACATGCTCATTACGGCCGTCTGGTTCAACCGCCATTTCCTGCAGGACCAGCTCGTGCCGAGCCGCGAGGTGACGCTGACCGGCAAGTGGGACCAGCAGCGCAGGCAGCTGACGGTGTCCGACTCCGAGTTCCCGGACCGCGGCACGGCGAAGACAGGCACGCTGCAGCCGGTCTATTCGGTCGGCGGCGCGATTACGCAATCCTGGATCCGCAAGATCATCCAGCAGGCGCTCGCGCAATATGGCGCGATGGTTCCGGAAGTGCTGCCTGCCGTGCTGACGGAGCGGCACGCGCTGATCCCGCGCAGCGAGGCGGTCATGCGCATGCATGTGCCGGGCGACACCGCGGAAGGGCTCGCAGCGCGCAAGCGGATGGCCTACGAGGAGCTGTTCCTGTTCCAATTGAAGCTGCAGGCTTTCCGAACGTTGACGCGGGACAAAATGGACGGCGTTCAGCATACGGCTGACAATGAGGCGGTCCGTTCGTTCGTGAAGGGGCTGCCGTTCGAGCTGACGGAATCGCAGAAGAAGGTCATTAACGAGATTATGCTCGACATGCGCAGCCCGTCCTGCATGAATCGGCTGCTGCAGGGCGACGTCGGCGCCGGCAAGACGGTCGTCGCAGCCGTCGCGCTGCATGCGACGGTCAAGTCCGGGCATCAAGGCGCGCTTATGGTGCCGACGGAAATTCTGGCAGAGCAGCATGCTCGCACGCTCGAGAAGCTGTTCGCCCCGTATGGCGTGCAGATCGGCCTGTTAACGGGCAGCTTGACGGAACGCCGGCGCCGCGACGTGCTGGCAGGGCTGCAGATGGGGTTGATCGACATCGTCGTCGGCACGCATGCGCTCATCCAAGAGGATGTCTTCTTCCGGAGCCTGGGGCTTGTCGTGACCGACGAGCAGCATCGGTTCGGCGTCAACCAGCGCAGCGTGCTGCGGCGCAAGGGGATGAATCCCGATGTCCTGACGATGACGGCCACGCCGATTCCGCGCACGCTGGCGATTACCGCCTTCGGCGACATGGATGTCTCGACGTTGCGCGAGCGGCCGAAGGGCCGCATGCCGATCAAGACGTATTGGGTCAAGCATGCGATGATGGACCGCGTGCTGGGCTTCGTGCGGCGCGAAGTCGGCGAAGGGAGGCAAGCTTATGTCATCTGCCCGCTGATCGAGGAGTCCGAGAAGCTCGACGTGCAGAACGCGATCGACCTGCATGTGCAGATGCAGCAGGCGTTCCCAGACTTGCGAGTAGCGCTGCTGCACGGCCGGTTGTCTGCGGCAGAGAAGGAGGCGGTCATGCGAGCCTTCGGCGAGGGCGAGACGCATGTGCTGGTTGCGACGACCGTCATCGAGGTCGGCGTCGACGTGCCGAATGCCACGCTCATGGTGATCATGGATGCCGAGCGGTTCGGCCTGTCGCAGCTGCATCAGCTGCGCGGACGGGTCGGGCGCGGCGGCCATCAGTCGTATTGCGTGCTGGTCGCCGATCCGAAGTCGGAGACCGGCCAAGAGCGGATGAAGGTCATGACGGAGACGGACGACGGCTTCGAGGTGGCGCGGCGCGATCTGGAGCTGCGCGGTCCAGGCGACTTCTTCGGCACGAAGCAGAGCGGCGTGCCGGACTTCAAGGTCGCGGATATGGCAGCCGACTTCGCGCTGCTAGAGGCGGCCCGCGACGACGCCGCAGAGCTGGTGTCGGACGCGTCGTTCTGGAAGGAGCCCGCGTATGCCGGGCTGCGGCAGTACTTGATGCGGGAACAGATTTTTCAGGGCGATCTGCTCGATTAGACATCCGCGTAGCAACTTACGGGCACGGGCGGCATATCCTTTACAGACTGCGGTGCAGGTTAGAATGAATGGCTGCACCGGCCACATTCTCGTAAACGGAGGTGCTCCGGAACAAGTGAGCTACCAGAAATATGGAATCCGTCCGGAACTGGTCGGACGCGTGAAGATGAAGATGAAGAATCCGGCGGCCAAGGATCGGATCAAGGCCATGTTGAACGGCGTGACGAAGTGGGATCTGCAGGACCGCCAGAAGGTGAGAAGGCTGGTCAAGTCCGCGGCCAGCATCCTGAACGAGCCGCTCTCCGATGCGCAGGAGGAGCAGCTCGTCCAATTCGTCATCGGGCAGAAGATCGACCCGAACAATACGCTGCACCTGATCCGGCTGTGGGGCATGTTCCGCTAGCCGGCCGAGAGCGGCAAGAAGGGCCTTCGAGGCATCCGGCGTCACTGCCGGCTGCCCCGAAGGCCCTTGTCTTGTCGGATGCTAGTGAGCGTGAACGCGATAGCGAAGCTTTTGCGCTGATAATGTACCTTGATGCGCTAAATTCGCTCAGATCACCGCGAATCTATCGGTTAGTGTATCTAATTCGCTATTTAGCGAA
>JAEWJS010000016.1 GCA_023386495.1 Bacillota bacterium
GATTAGCGGCCATCCTCTTCCTGCATGACGCGATACCCGGCTTCCGCGATGACCGACTTTAGCTTACCGATATAGTTCGCGGCCAGCAGACTCGGACTCGCCTTCGCGTTCACGATATAGCCGATCCGCATGCGCTCGTCGGTCCGAAGGCGGACAGCCTTAATCTGCTCGCCGTTCAAGTCCGGGTTAATGACGCCCGAACTGATCGTATACCCGTTCAAGCCGATCAAGAGATTGAATAGCGTCGCTCGGTCGCTCACCGCAATCTTCTTCCGGTATGTTCGCGTACTGAGAATCTCCTCCGCGTAATAGAAGGAATTATATTCGCCTTGCTCGAACGTCAGGCAAGGGTATTCGTCCAACTCCTCGATCTCGATGATCGAGCTGGACGCGAGAGGATGGTCCGTACTGATGAACACATGCGGCTCGGCCTCGAACAACGGATGGAACGTCAATTCCTTGTCCTTGAGCAGCTTGGCGATCACTTTCTCGTTGAAGCTGTTCATGTAGAGGATACCGATCTCGCTTCGCAGATTGTGCACGTCTTCGATAATCTCATAGGTTCTCGTCTCGCGGAGCGTGCATTCGTACTCGTTCTCGTCCAATTCCTTCAGCAGCGATACGAACGCCTGGACGGCGAACGCATAATGCTGCGTCGAGATCGAGCACAGCTTCTTGGCAGGCTTCTTATCCGTATAACGCTGCTCCAGCAGCTCCGCTTGCTCTACCACTTGCCTGGCATAGGAGAGGAATTCGGCGCCTTCGTTCGTCAGCGCGATCCCCTTGGCCGAGCGATAGAAAATTTCGATGCCGAACTCCTGCTCGATCTCCCGTACCGCGCTGGACAGGCTGGGCTGCGAGATGAAGAGCTGCTTGGCCGCTTCGCTGATCGAACCGCTCCGCACGATCGTCAGGATGTATCTCAATTGCTGCAGTGTCATATTATCCGTCCCTCTGGATGATCTTTACTTCTCTATATTTGACACGATACGGCGATTACCTGCTATGTGGACTGTTAGGCAGTGGCCCCCGTTATGGCCCCTCGCAATCAATAGCGTAAAAAAATGCATCTATTCCTCCCGTTCATCAGACAATCGAGGGAATAGATGCATTTCATACCATTAAATCCGGCTCATTCGCCTAAAAACGTATAACCACTAAAAATAATTGCACTATTCTACGCTAATTGAACCATACTCGGCATTTGCCGAGAAATAGTTGCACTGTTCTACACTAATCCGACCTAAAAGGTACTCCCGCAGCGATCTGCTTACTCCGCGCGCTCCACGACTACCGTACCGCCCGAAGATTCGCCGCTCGCTTCCGTCGGCTCCTGCTCCGGCTTGGCCTCAGCTTCCGCTTGCACGGCTTGATCCAGCATCGCCTGCGCGTTCGTCTGCAGGCTGTCGAGCGCCTCCGAGACCGATTTGGCGCCTTGCGTCACGGCTTCCAGCTCCGTGTTCGCCATGCCGTCGAACTTCATGAAGAAGTCGCTCGGCAGATTCTCGAACCCTCTGTACAGATCGACCTGGCTCGGCTTCAAGGCGTAGAACGCTTCCAGCCGATGCCCTTCCTCGTCCTTGATGTACTTCGTCCGGATCGGCAGCCTGCCGGTATCCGTCTTGGACGTGACGCGTGCGTAATCGTCGCTATGAATGTATTCGATGAATTCCCATGCCGCGTCGATATTCTGCGATGCGGCGTTAATGGCGAAGATGTTATAGAAGTTGATGTTCGTCGATTCATCCGGCCGCTGCGGATCGACCGGCATCGTGACGAGATCCCAATTGCTGATCGGCTTCTGTTTATCGCTAGCGAAATTGCCTGCCTCCTTGATCTGATTCATCAAGTAGGTCCCCTCGATTACCATTGCAATCTTCCCGCTGATGAACGGGTCGCCGAAGATATAATCCTCATACGTCGTCCCGCCACGGGGCTGGAACGGATCCTCCGCGTAGAGGGCGCCTGACTCCAATGCGGCATGCGCGGTCTCGAACACTTTTTTCCACGAATCGGTATTGATCGTCACCTGCTTGTTCGCCGGGTTCACGAAGCTGAGCCCTTGCGAAGCCCCGATACCGTTCGCCATCTGGAACAGGCTGGTCTGATAGCCCATCTTCAGGCCATAGATGCGGTCCTCGCCCTCGCCGTCGGTCGGGAATCTCGCCGCTAGCTGGAGCAGTTGATCCCAGCTCATCCGGTCCTCCGGAAGCGGAACGCCGTGTTGCTCGAACAGATCCTTGTTGTAGTAGATCGCTTGGCTGTAAAATTCCGGCGTCAGCCCGTACAACTTGCCTCCTGCCTTCTCCCGCAAGTAGTCCACCATTCCCGGCAACAGCCCTTCGACATCGAATGCCTCTTGGGCAATGCGCGTATCAAGCTCGACCAGCTTGCCGTCCCCGGCCATCTGCTCGTATTGACTGGAATCGATCATAAGGATGTCCGGCTTCTCTTCTTCGATAAAAGCATTCATCAGCTCGCGATAATCCTCGCCTGGCTCGGGCCGAATGCTCTGCGTCGAGACGACCTCGAATTCGACATTCGGATGGAGCGCGTAGAAGAGCATCCCATATTGTTGATAGAACGAACGTTCATCGTAATAGACGACCTTCAAGGTAAGCGGCGTATCATCAGCGCTGTCTTTCCCGGTGCCGGACGAACAACCACCAACCATTAATGCGGCTGTCAGCGCCAGCGGCAATGCGAATCGACGTATCGCTTTACGTATCATCGTACAATTTCTCCTCCCAGTCCCTATCTATCTACTAATTTGTTAAATGATACCACATAATCTAACAAATTTCGAATAGAAGGTTAGAACGCAGCGGTCCATTACCCTCGGAATGAGAAAGAGGCCATGGATCGCCATGGCCTCTCTTCGGGCAAGCACGTTTACGCTATACCCACCTATATATAGTAATATCGACGCCCGCCTCCGTCGGACGCCCTTCCCCGACAAGGACATCTTCATGAAGAAAAGATAATGCCTTACTGTTCGTAATGATGCGCGGATGCGTGCGGAACAGGATGCCCTCCCGATAACTTCTTGCATCCCCGTTGTTCTCGATATAGATTTTGCAGCTCTCGCCTGCATGATCAACGCCTTCCAGCATGTACCTGGCAGAGAGCGTATGCTGCCCGCCGCCTCGCCCGATCACTTGCGTGTCGACGCCCCCGTCCAGCACCTTTCCCGTGAAATACTTGCCGGCAGCATGGCCCTTGAACGTAATCATCACGACGGAATCGCCATGCTCGTTCTTCAGGTCGATGGCCTGTTCAATGGCGACATGGACGGTAAACATTTCTTCGAGTTGACCCATGCGGCTACTCCACTCCTTCAACATCATTGTTCTGCTGTGTTCTATCATCGCTTAAATCCTCTTATACGTCCAATTGCGGAATTCGACCTCGCCGTCGCCAGATGCGTCCAAGCCGATCCGCAGCGCCAGGAATCCGCCTAACGCATTGTGGTGAAAGCCGGAAGCCTCATAGGAATGCGGAAGCTTCGTCCAGTTCGCGCCGTCCGTACTATAGTAGAAAATAACCTCGTGTCGAACGCTCCTTAGCCGCATGTGCACAGTGCCATGCTCGTAAGGGATTGGCGGGCAGTTCCAGCCACGCAGGATACCGTATACGCCCTGCTTCGACAGCCCCATCCCCGAATAGGAACGGTCATTATAGAAGAGCAGCAGCTTCCCTTCGCTCGACTCGCCGATTGCCACCTCGACCGTAACCTCGTAGCTGTGATCCTCCGGCATGTAGACGAGCGGATTCACGCCCGCTGCGCCTCGCAAGACGAGCGCATCTCCCGTCAACGAATAGCGGCCAGTATCATGCTGCTTATAGAAGCTCCATTGCAGTCCCAGCTCCTTCGCGCGGAAGTCGTCCGATTGCGGCAGGCCATGCGGCAGCTTGGTTCCCTTCGGCATCGGGAGCGGCTTGTCCGGCGACACGGATGCCGGCACGCGGAACCAGCCGTCTGCCGTCCATTCGATCGGCTCGAGCAGCGTCTGCCTGCCGAGCGTATAGTAATCCTTCTCGTAGGCGTGATAGACGATCCACCAATCGCCGTCCGGCGTATCGATCAACGTGCCGTGTCCGCGCGAGCACCATCGTTCTTCCTTGCTGCTCGTTCGAACGATCGGATTATAGGGCGAATTCTCGAACGGCCCCCATGGGAACTTCGACCTTGCCGATACGACCATATGGCTCGTCGGCGGACCGGACGTGCCGCCCTGTGCCGAGGTTAAGTAATAGTACCCTTTCCGGTACAAGAGCTTCGGCGACTCCAGGAACTTGCCCTCAACGACCCATTCCTCGGGGAACTCCCAGCCGTCGTACACGCGGCGCGGCGCTTCCGCAACGGACAAGCCGTCCTCTGCAAGCTTCGCCATGTATCCCGCTCCGATATGCAGATACCGATTGCCCTCCTGATCGGCAATATGGCCGGGATCGATTCCGGTCAGTCCGAGATCGATCGGATCGCTCCACGGGCCCGCCGGCTTCTCCGCCGTGAAGGCGAAGATCTTGCCGTCAATCGGGACGTATATATAGAACAGTCCGTCGTGTACGATAAAGTCCGGCGCCCAGACATCCCCTATGTAACGATCCATCGCTTTGCAGACCGGCTGCCAGTTGACTAGATCCCGCGAATGCCAAATCAAGAGGCCAGGGGCAAACGTGAAGCTGGAATGCGTCATGTAGTAATCTTCCCCGACTCGCACGATGGCGGGGTCGGCATAGTCGCCGGCCAGGATCGGATTCATGAACGTTTCGTCGATCAAATAAACATCTCCTTCCTATTAAATAACTATTGATGTGAATCCATTAAACAATATTAGTCAAACTACCGCAATGAATACCGGTTGATTCGCCGAACGAAATCTATTAAATTCATATTAATGTGAATTTAATAGATAGAGAGGGATTCCCCAAATGATCAGAGCGAATGGCGAATCGGCGTACATGCCGTTATACGAAGCGCTGGCAAGCGAAGTTAGATGGCGGATCATGGCGCTGCTCGCCGACAACGAGATGAACGCGAAGGACATTGCCGCCAACCTGGGGCTAAGTCCGTCCATCGTGACGATGCACATCCGCAAGCTCGAGCAAGCCGGCCTGATCGGAACAAGGCGCGTTCGCCTCAATCGGGGGACGCATAAGCTGTGCTACTTGAAGCAGCAGCGCATTGAGATCGAGCTGCCTGCTGCCGGCCCCTCGCCAACCATTCGCGAGCAGACGATCCCAGTCGGCCACTATACCGCATTCGAAGTCTATCCGACCTGCGGGCTCGGCACGCGCGAGAAGGAAATCGGCGTCTGGGACGATCCCCGCTACTTCCTCGATCCCGAGCGGGTGCATGCGGCGATCCTCTGGTTCGGCAAGGGCTATGTCGAGTATAAGACCCCGAACTATATGCTGCCCGGTCAGAAGGCCGCACACATCGAGATTTCGATGGAAATCGCATCCGAAGCCCCGGGCCTCAGCGACCATTGGCCGTCGGACATTCAGTTCGCTTTCAACGGCGTCCCTCTCGGCACGTGGACGAGCCCTGCCGATTTCGGAAGGGCGGCGCGCGGCCGCTACACGCCGGCATGGTGGCATCGCAACGTGAACCAATACGGGCTATGGAAGACGATCCGGATCGACTCGAGCGGGACGTATATGAATGAGTATCGCTTGTCGGACGTCACGCTCGCGGATATCCGGATCGACCAGCCCTTCTGGACAATTCGTTACACAGTCGACGAGAAGAGCGACAATGTCGGCGGATTAACGCTCTACGGCGCAGGGTTCGGCAACCACGACAAGGACATCGTCGTCGCCGTGCACCTCAATGAACCGCGCGGTTGATTCCCTGCGACTGCTCACGAGAGAATCGCGCGACATACAGAGAAGACCCGATCGCAATCGATCGGGTCCAACATTTCACGATCTATTCAGCTTCTGATGAATCGCGTAGCTCCTGTTCGCGCATTCGGATATCGCGATCGGGTGGAAGCCCGTTACTTCCGCATACAGCTTGTCATGCAGCGGATCTGTCCAGGATGCCGGAAGACGTGACGCGCCTAATGATGCGCCCAGGATCGAGCCGACCGTCGCGCCGTTGCAATCCGTATCCCACCCGCCCAGCACGGCCGTCGTGATGCCCTTCTCGAAGTCGCCTTGTGCATGAATGAGCGCGGCTGCGCATAGCGCCGCGTTATTGTTCGTGTGTACGGGATGGTAGTGGTTGAACGCATCCCAGATTCGGCTGACGAGCTCGAGCTGGCTGGCGCTCTCCTCCGCTATGCGGACGGCGAGCGCGATGTCTGCGGCGAGCCGGCTTCGCTTCGGAATCTGCTCAAGCCCGATCTCCACGATCCGCTTCGGATCCGATTCGACGAAGGCGGCCGCAATCATGGCAGCGCAGAACATGGCGCCGTATATGCCGTTCTTCACATGGGAGAACGAGGCGTCTTGGTAGGCCAGCCGAGCCGCAAGCTCCGGCCGGCCGGCAGCGCCGTATGCGTAGCCGTCGACGCGAATTTGCGCGCCGATCCATTCCCTATACGGGTTCAAGTAGGTTCGCACCCGTTCTTGACCGGACGTCTCCCAGTCGGCTGGTCTCTGACCGCGAATATGCGACGTCACCTGCGCGAAGTTCATATAGGCTTGGGTCTCGGCCGTACAGACTTGACTGTACGTCAGCTTGCTGTGCCACAGCTTGCCGACGTCCCAGCCGTCGAAGTACAGTCCCTTCTCCTCCAGCATAATAAGTCCAAGCACGGTATAACGGATGTCATCGTCCGATTCCATATAGGCGATGTTCTCCCTGCAGCTGGCATCGCTATGGAGCGACAACCCGAACGCTGCCTCTGCGCTGGAGTTCATCGGCGTATAGTGCCGGATGGGCCATTGGTCCGCGCCTTCGAACCATAGCTGGACATTGCGCCAGCCCGGTGTACCATCGCGGCCGCTCATGAACGGCCATGATTCGAGCGGTTTGCCAAGCGCGCAGCCTGCAGCTCGTCCCAGCCATGCGCCGCGGAACTTGTCCTGCCACTGGCTCCCGCTTAGACTGTCAGGGAGCCGGCGCGAGACGCCGGGGCGCTGAGCGACGATATCCGCGTAATCGGACGGCTCTTCGTACGGAAAGTCCTCGCGGACCGGCAGCATCGCAAGCTCCTCGTATAACTTCATTAGCGCGGCTTCGTTGTCGCCGGCTGCCTCCACGCGTTCCTTGAAGCCCGCTGTATCATAGCCTTCCTCGAATCGTTGCTGCACTTCCAATCGGATTATGGACGCCAATGGTTCCCAACCAGCCATGATGCTTCACGCTCCCCTCTGCTTCAATGCATTCATTGTAGCGGGAACGAGGCGGTCATTTCTACTCAAGTCGGCGGCATTGAATTCTCGTTTTTTGCGGGGAGTCCCAAGTTTTTGCGATAGGCGGCAGGACTCAGACCCGTCGATTCCTTGAACACGCGGTAGAAGGTGGCCATGCTCTGGAATCCGCAATCGAAGCCGATATCGGCAGCCGACTTGGCGCTTCCCGCCAGCAGGCGCTTCGCCTCCCTGATTCGCAGCAGATTGACATAATCGGTGAACCGCTTGCCCGTCGTCTCGAGGAAGACGCGGCTGGCGCGCGATAAGCTGATGTTCAGCTTATCCGCGATCGCTTGCAATCCGATCGGCTCGCGATAATGCCTTTCGACCCATTCCGCCAGAGCCCTTGCCTGGCGCACCGACTGTATCATTGCCAGCTGCTCGGCTTCCGTCGATTGTGCATGATAATGCCTAAGGAGCAATCCGCATAGCTGAATCAGCCCGCTCTTGGCCATTGCCAAGTACCCCGGCTGCTTCGACCTTAGCTCGTCGGCAATGGCATGCATCCACGGACGAATCGACGCGGCAATGTCCGAATCTGCGGCAATCAGATTCCGGAATTGCGGCGACCGATAGCTGAACGGCAACAACAAGCCCGGATCTTCTGCAAGCAGAAGATCCGGGTCAAAGTTCAAGAATAAGTATCGGCTCGGATGATCGGGAGGCGATTCGGCGATGTGCAGCTCTTCGTTGTTCACGATGAACAGGTCGCCTGCCACAACCTCGAATGTCTTGTCGCCGAAATAGAAGTATCCGTTGCCGGACAAGCATAGACCGATCTCCAGACTGCTATGCATGTGCAGCGCCTGCTTATAGGACGCAGGTATCCACTCGAATGCGTTGATCGCGATCTCGTGCTCATAGGTAATGGTCAATCGCATCGGCTCATCCCCCTGCTGTGTCGCTTAGTCAAGCGTACCACAGCATGTTGGGATTTGCATCGCCTCACCCGTTCATCTGGTCAGCATGATCCGATCGTAAGCAAGCGTGTAAGCATTGCTGGAAGGATGCTTGCCCATGATCTGGAATCGGAACGTCTTGTTCCCGGCCGTGCTGAATGTGACGCTGCCTAAGCCGACAACCTCATAACGCGCGACAGCCTGATGCTGGTCGACCGGTTCACCTTGCATGACACCGTCAATATAGAGCTGAGAGATGCCTCGATCGGGATGCTTCTTCACCCTGGCGCCGATCGCATAGGTACCGGGCTCCGGTACGCTCACGGTATATTCGATCCAATCGCCCGTACTGTTGAAGTTACCGTAATTAAGCGATCCGCCGCTTGCCGCGGAGTCCGCTGCATCCACCTGATTGTCTCCGGAAGATACCGCTGCCGGCAAGCCTTCGGCTTCGTAATAGAGCGGCTGCTTCGTAAGGGAAATATAATCGGCAGCCAGCGTGTACGCTCCGCTGCTTGCATGCTTGCCTGTCACCTGGAAGCGGAACGACTTGGTACCCGCGCTGCTGAAGCTTACGTCGCCAAGATCGACCAAGACGAAGCCTTGCGACGCTTGATACAGGTCGACTGGAGAGCCCTGCGGCGTACCGTCGATATAGAGCTGCGCCGTGCCACGGTTCGGATGCTTCTTCACCTGAACCTTCACGCGATACGTGCCAGGTGCTGACACGTTCACCGCATAATCGACCCAATCGCCTGTCGCGTTCACATTGGCGTAGTGAAGCGACTTATTGCTTGCGCCCGATTCGGTTGCGGTCGTATGGCTATCTCCGGCGGAGACGGCAGCTGTCAGGTTCTCGCTCTCGTACTTGACCGACTCCGGCACAGGAGGCGGCAGCATCAGATTCGGCGAGCGGAACGTCAGCCGGATCGAATCGGTAGCCAGCTTATAAGACGTGCTGCTTGCATGCTTGCCTGTCGCTTGGAATCGGAACGCCTTGTCACCTGCCGAGCTGAACGAATAGTCGCCGAGATTCACTTCCTCGTAGCCTTGCGATGCCGCGTATTGATCGATAGGCGCGCCATGCGGTACGCCGTCGATATAGAGCTGTCCGATTCCCCGATCAGGGTGCTTCTTGACTCGGACCTTCACGTTGTACGTTCCTGCGCTGGGCACGCTCGCCATATATTGCACCCAATCGCCGACGGCATCGAGGTTGCCGTAGCTCAGCGAACCGCCGCTCGCTGCCGAATCGGTCGAGTTCGCGGCGTTATCGCCTGCGGACACGGTTGTCGCCGCTGTCTCCGCCTCAGCAGCCGTTCCGGATTCGACCGTTACGCTGCCGGTTCCGCCGGCGCCGATCGCAACGTCGCTGACGATCGCCTGGTTCGCCGTTCTGTCGAAGATCACCACTTTGCCAGTCGTATTCGCCGCACCGGTCGCATTCACGGTAATGCGCGACTCCCCTTCGGTCTCGGTGAAGCTCGTTATTCTCTCATCCGCATAGAGCACCTGCATCGACGCCGCCGCATGATCCTCCTGAATCCAGAACGCTTTGCCCTTCGACGCATTCTCGGTCAGATTGACGGTCAACCCCGGAGACTTCAGCTGCGCGCCGGTATGTCTTCCCTTGTACACATAAGTGCTTGTCCCGTTATCGTTCATCGTAATATCCTCGACCAGATAGGTCTTATTGTCATCCAGCCAGCGGAGATCGAGCGTCACTTCCGAAGCCGCGCCGGACTCGCTTGCAGCCGTTACGATAACCAGCGCCTTGCGCTTATCCTCCGTCCTGTACATCCAGGCGTACGGGCCGGATGTATCATAATTCGGACCCGCATACAACGGCCTCGTCGTCTGGTTCGTCATCTCGATGATGCGGGGGCTCTTGCGCCAGTCATTGAATTTCTTCAAGGCATTCATCGCTGAATTGGTCCATGTCCCCGGATCGGTCTTGAATTTGATTGCCCGAGCCAGCATGTACGAATAGTAATCCTCCATCTTGCCGGTCGGCGCTCCACCGTAGTAGATCGCGTTCATCGGCAAGTAGCCAAAATGGTTCATGCCAATCTGCAGATCCTTATCGACGTCGCCCTTGGAGGATACGAAGCCGTTGTCGGCGACATGCATCAGTCCGATATTCCGGTCGCCTTGCGTCGGGTAGATATCGACCTCGCTCGTCAATTTGCCGATGAAGTCAGGATGCCGGGTCGTCAAGTCATTCAAGTAATTGCGCGTCAGCACGTTCTTCCGGTAGACACTGTCGCTGGGATGCGAAGTAGAGGTCGGCGCGGCATTCGGCCAGAACTCGGTCAGATCGATCATCTGATGCGTCAGATTGTATTCCGGTATCATGAAGTCCTCCACCTGGCTCCGCTTGAATTCGATCTGAGCCGGGTCCGCGAGGTCTCTGCCCAGCAAATGATTGTCGCCTGTCATGCTGAACCATAGGCCGAACTGCAAGCCATTGGCGACAATATGATCCGTCAGCGACTGCAGGTCATTCGTGAAGCTGCCGGCCGGCGTCGTCGAGTCGCGTGTCGTATTCCAGAAGTCGTCCGGCATGATCATATCCAGTCCTGCCTGAACCGCCCTCGGAATAACCGTGCTTCGATAATAGGCATCCGAGCGTTGGCCGTTCCAATGCCAGTCCCAATCGTTGACGAGGAAAATCGATTTCGTATCATGGAACTTGAACCGCTTGCGGAAATGCTCCTCCATCGCCATTTTGCCGTCCAGGATATCGCCTTGGAACGTCGTCAGATTGACCGATAGATACTCGAACTCTTCGTTCGGGAATAGAACGAGCTGCAGCGAACCCGGATTCGTGGACACTTTCACGTTGTCGATCCCGCTCCAAGCGTTAATATTGGCGAACGGCAGCCGGTCTAGAGGTCCCAGCGTCTTCCAATTCATCTCCGGCTGGACGATCCACCCGTCGCCCGAGTCGTACACGTTGATCGCATTGCGGCCGGCATTCGGAGCGAGCGCACCCCTCGTGCTGGACCAAGTCATATTTGGCACGTAATGAAGCGTGTGGGGGTTGTCCGGCAAATTAAGCGCGATAATATCCGATTCGGTAATGGTCTTGTTGCCTGCGGCATTATTCTTGATCCGGTTCGAATAGTTCAAGCCGGCTCTGTCGTTGTACATTTCGAATCGCAGCGTGACCGTCAAATTCTGCGGCGAGGTACGGGTCACCGGAATTTCGAGCGACTTGCCCCAATGCGTGCCGAACTTCATAATGTCCGTAATCGTATCGGCACCCAGCGTCCACCCGCCGTCATTCGACTGCAGCGCGCTCCCTCCATAGTTGTAATAGAACAGGTGCTTGCTGCCGCTGCCGGTGAGATACTCCCTGCCTGCTTCCTTATTATAGAAGCTCGTCATTTCGATGGAACCGCTTGCAAAAGTAATCGCGACACGCATCACATCATTCTCCAGCGTCCAGACATTGCCGCTCTTCGTGATGATCGAACCGGCAGCGGAGGCGGCAGGAATTGCGGTTGGCTTAACAGCGGGGATCCCGGACAGACACAGCATGCTGACAATCATGATGCTAAGCCAGATTCGCACGCTTCTCGACATCATTCACACACCCTCTCGTTA
>JAEWJS010000062.1 GCA_023386495.1 Bacillota bacterium
TTGTGGTAATAGGCGCTGATGACGAACCCGGGCACCTTGCGCGCGTCCTCCGGGGTAATGAAGAAGTTCGAGCATACGAGATGCTCCCATAGCTCCTTCACGTTCTCGTCGGCCTCGGATTCCGCCAGATAATCGCCCAGAGTCGGGTAGTTCTTCAGCGTATGGATGTTGGCGATCACCGCGGTAATCTCTGCCGCGAACCGCATTTTGCCTCGCGCGTCAAGAATGTCGGTCTTCACCAGGTTGACAAAATCGAGCGGAGCCGGCGTCAGTTGGTCGTGCTTCTCGTACATGACTTTGCGCTTATCGACCTGCCTGCTGCCGAACGAGAGCCCAAGCTCGCGCTCCATGGCCGTGATCGTGTGGCGGTCCAAGCCGTAGATCGCGTGCGCGCCGTAATTCAGCGTGAAGCCGGCTTTCTCATACGTGAATGCGCGTCCGCCAAGCTGCGGGCTCCGTTCGAACAGGACGCCCTCGATTCCAGTCTCATTCGATAAATAGGCTGCAGCGGTCAGGCCCGCAAGCCCGCCGCCGATAATCGCCACTCGCATTGTTATTGCTCCCTTCCTATGGATCGGCCATTGCCGTTCAATGTGTTCTGCTTCATTCAGGTGCGTCAAGGACGCAAAAGCGAGCGACAGCTGCGTACGAAGCATGCTGCCAAGGCTCCTATCGTCATCCTGCTGCATCCATGCCGCGATCGTGCCGTCGTAGACGGCGAGAAGATACGCGGCCTCGCGATGTCCGCCCAGCGCTTGGGCCAGCTCGGCTGTCAGCTCATGGCGGAATTGCTGCTGCAAGGAACGGAGCTCGGGATGCTCGAGCCCGATGATATGCAAGCTGCGGGCGATCCGCGGCGACTGCTCCAGCATGGCGCTTAGTTCATCCATGAGCGCCATAACCCGGGTCACCGGGGCCCTGGTCTCTAGCATGCCCTGCATGCGTACCGCCCATTGCCGGACGATCTCGAGCTGCTGCTTCGAAATTTCGCCCAGCAGTTCGTCCTTGCTCTTGAAATAATGGTAGAACGTCCCCTTCGAGGTACCGGTAGCGGCAATGATGTCGTCGACGGATACGTGCTCGTATCCGCGTTCCCGGAACAACCGCAGCGCGGTTTCTACGACAAAGGTACGTTTTTTCCTCGTTGAAGCTCGCATGACGCATCGCCGCCCTTCATGATCATGGGTAAGCAGGACGCATAAGTTCGATTACCTCCTATTATAGCCGGTCTAAGTACAGGAATCTATGCCGATTTAGACTGATAGTCTAATCAATATGCGATTGATTCGCGTCCGTTCTCCGATTGGACTAGACGCCCCGAATCCGTTAGAATGGACATTAGTGTAAGGCAGTGCAAGCTAGAGGAAGGGGAGGACGACATGTCCGATTGCATATTCTGCAAAATTGTCGAAGGATCGATTCCGTCGACCAAAGTATACGAGGACGAGCAGGTGCTGGCATTCCGCGACATTCAGCCGCTCGCGCCCGTGCACGTGCTGATCATTCCGAAGAAGCATATTTCGACGATGAACGACGTCGAGGAGCAGGACGGCGCATTGATCGCATCGATCTTCGCTGCTGCGCGCCGGATCGCCAAGGAGCTCGGCGTCGACGAGTCGGGCTATCGGCTGGTCAATAACGTGAACGCCGACGGCGGACAGGTTGTCTACCACCTGCACATCCATTTATTGGGCGGCCAGAAATTAGGAGCTCTCGGTTAGCACGAAGAAAGTTGACACTGACTTTCTCTATGCCATATAATGAAGTTTGATTAGCCGTGTTATGTTGTTCTGGGACGGTCTGTTTCGGAGGGAGGGAAAACTGGTGTCTGAAACAAAAGTTCGCAAAAACGAGACAATCGATGCTGCACTTCGTCGCTTTAAGCGTTCGATCGCGAAGGACGGCGTTTTGGCCGAGGTCAAAAAGCGCAAGCACTACGAGAAGCCTAGCGTCAAGCGCAAGAAGAAGTCCGAGGCTGCGCGCAAGAGAAAGTTTTAGGAGGATCCTCTCACGATGAACCTTACCGAACGATTGAACGAGGATATGAAGCAAGCGATGAAGAGCCAGGATAAATTCCGGCTGTCCACCATTCGGATGGTTCGCGCAGCGGTGAAGAATCAAGAAATTGATCTGAAACGTCCGCTCGAAGACAACGAAGTGCTTGACATTATCGGTCGTGAGATCAAACAACGTAAAGATTCCCTCCAAGAATTTACGAAAGCCGGCCGTGAAGATTTAGCGGAGAATGTCGCCGCCGAAATAGATATTATTAGTGTCTACCTTCCCGAACAGCTGACTGAAGAAGAAGTCAAGGAGATTGTACAGCAGACCATCCAGGAAACCGGCGCTTCTTCCAAAGCCGATATGGGTAAAGTCATGGCGGCCTTAATGCCTAAGGTAAAGGGCCGTTCCGACGGTAAACTAGTAAATCAGCTCGTGCAGCAGTTTCTTCCATAGCATCGCAAGCGGAGCACTCCCATGGGAGTGCTTTTTTTGCATCGGGCATGAATGAAACGAATCGATACATCGTAACGTAGTAACGACTATCTGACAGGAAAGGAGTCACTCGCGTGCATAACCATAGATTTCGTAGACGATTGTCCATATCGGCAATAGGCATCATGATTCTGGCGCTGCTGTTAGCGATGGCGCCTGCTGCGTTCGCCGCTGCAGAAGAGGGGGCAGCCGGCGGAGGTTCGGACGGCGGAGGCTCGGCCGGTACGGCCGTTTTCGTCATTCCGGTTAAGCAGACGATCGAGTCCGGCCTGCTGTCGTTCTTGGAACGCGCTTACAAGGAAGCGGAAGAAGCGGATGCCGAACGAGTCATGCTCGTCATCAGCACGCTAGGCGGCAGGGTCGACAGCGCGGAAGCGATCGGGAGCTTGATCCGAAGCAGCAAGGTGCCTACTGTCGCGTTCATCGAAGGCAAGGCGATCTCGGCCGGTGCCTACATCGCGATCAACGCGCAGCAGATCATCATGCAGCCTGGCAGCACGATCGGCTCCGCAGCCGTCGTGGACGGGTCGGGCGATCTGGTCGACAATCCGAAGACCGTGTCGTACTGGGTCGGCGAGATGAAGAAGGCTGCCGAATTCAGCGGACGCAATCCGGACGTGGCGATCGCGATGGCCGATCCGGGACAGCGGATCGAGCTGCCCGAGCTGGGCAAGACCGTGGAGAGAGGCGAAATTCTGACGCTGACGTCCAATGAGGCCTTGAAGGTCGGCTATGCCGATCACTTGGCTAAGACGGTCGAAGAAGCGCTAGCATGGCTTGAACTGGATCAGCGCACGATCGTCGAGTTCGGGCCGTCGATCGCGGAACGCGTCGCAGGCTTCCTGACGCAGCCGGGCGTCATGTTCCTGCTATTGGTCATCGGGATTGCCGGCATCGTCATCGAGATGCTCGTACCGGGCTTCGGCGTGCCGGGCTTCACGGGATTGATTGCGTTCGGGTTGTTCTTCTTCGGCCATTACATCGCCGGCTTCGCGGGCATGGAATCGGTCGTGCTCTTCATCGTCGGGATCGCGCTGCTCATCGTTGAGCTGTTCGTTCCAAGCTTCGGGATTCTGGGGATACTAGGGGCAATCGCCTTGGTGTCGGGAGTGGCGACAGCCGCTTACGATACGGGCAATGCGGTCGTGTCGCTGAGCTTCGCATTCGTCGTGGCGCTTATCATCGCGGGGATTACCGCCTATGTATTCCGTCGCAGAGGAATCTGGAACAAGTTCATTCTGAGCGATAAGCTGACGTCGGAGCAGGGCTATCTGTCGGGCTCCGCGAAGCAGGATTTGGCCGGACGCGAAGGCGTCGCATTGACGCCGCTTCGTCCTTCGGGTACGATCGAGGTCGACGGTGAGCGTATCGATGCGGTGACTGCGGGCGATTTTATCGTCAGCGGACGGCCGATCGTAGTTACGAAGGTGGAAGGAACTCGCGTCATCGTTAGAGAAGTTAAGTAAGGAAGAGTGTGACAATTCGCCACTATTATGAAGGAGGGATTTTCGCAACATGGATGGACTAGACCCGACAATACTGTATTTGCTCGTAGCTGCAGCGATTTTCATCGTGCTTATCGTGTTCTTCAGCTTCTTCCCGGTCATGCTGTGGGTGTCTGCTCTGGCGTCCGGCGTGCGGATCGGCATCATTACGCTCGTCGCCATGCGGCTGCGCCGCGTCGTGCCGAGCCGTATCGTCAATCCGCTGATCAAGGCGACCAAGGCCGGTTTAGGCTTGAACATTAACCAGTTGGAGAGTCACTTCTTGGCCGGCGGCAACGTCGACCGCGTCGTCAATGCGCTGATCGCGGCGCAGCGCGCGAACATTCCGCTCGAATTCGAGCGGGCGGCAGCGATTGACCTGGCAGGCCGCGACGTCCTGCAAGCCGTGCAGATGAGCGTTAACCCGCGCGTCATCGAGACGCCGGTCGTCTCGGCTGTCGCCAAGGACGGCATCGAGGTGAAGGTAAGAGCGCGCGTTACGGTTCGCGCCAACATCGACCGTCTGGTCGGCGGCGCAGGTGAAGAGACGATTATCGCCCGTGTCGGCGAAGGCATCGTCAGCACGAACGGTTCTGCGAATTCGCATAAAGACGTGCTCGAGAACCCGGACCTTATCTCCCGTACTGTTCTTAACAAAGGGTTGGATGCCGGTACGGCGTTCGAAATTCTGTCGATCGATATCGCGGATGTCGACGTAGGCAAGAACATCGGCGCATATCTGCAGACGGAGCAGGCGGAGGCCGATAAGCAGATCGCGCAAGCGAAGGCCGAGGAACGCCGGGCGATGGCTGTCGCGCTCGAACAGGAGATGAAGGCCCGCGTCGTCGAGATGCGCGCCCGCGTCGTCGAGTCCGAGTCGCAGGTGCCGCTGGCCATGGCTGATGCATTGCGGAGCGGGAAGATGGGCGTGATGGATGCGCTCAATATGAAAAATATCGAAGCGGACACGCAAATGCGCGGCTCGATCGGCAAGCCGTCGGATACGAATAGCGACGATAAGGACGGCATGTAAGTATGGAATCGCTCATCGCGTTCCTGCTTGACAATATCTTCATCGTCATCGTGGCGGCAGGCTTCTTGATGTCGCTCCTCGGGAAAGGTAAGCAGCAGCAGCAGCGGCGTGTCGGGCGGATGCCGGACTTTGGCGGCGGCCCGCTGCAAGGAGAGCCGACCGCGTGGGGCGATCGCCAATCCGATTCGGATTCGAATCCGGCACCTGGCTATGAGCAGCCCCCGCAGCCCGTGTATACCTCGACGATGTCACAGCCTGCGTCGGGTGGTCCGGGGATGATGACACGCTCGAATCAAGCGGCAGCGGTGTCGAGAGGTACGGGGGGAACAGGCAGATCCGTGATAACGTCGCAGGCAGCGCGCAGTCAGACGTCGTCAAGCTCCGTTTCGCTGAAGCGGGTTGATGCGGACGATCTCCGCCAAGCCGTTCTCTGGGCGGAGATTCTCGGTCCGCCGCGCGCCCGCAAGCCGCACGGACGCCATATACGGTAAGGCATCAGGTTCATGAATCATGCAGCGAGGTCATCCTTTGGGATGGCCTTTTTGTGTGCGATGGATGTGAATCTGTCGGGAATGGTTTCAAGGTTTGATCGATTTTCTATATTTTGCTGTTCAAGTCGCGAATCTATCGATATAATACTTTATACCTATATCAAGAAGGGATATTCGTGTCGAAAATAGTAATGTTAATCGTTTTTGTGTCTAAATATGTCGAGTTTCGTCAGTCAACTAGATGAGGGAGAGAACATCAATGACAACCAAGAAACTGCATTCGCTACGCAGCAGAACGGCAGCGGCCGTGATGGCAACGCTAATGGCCATCCCGATCGTCGCGACAGGGAGTGTCTCTGCTGCCCCGTACACGCCGATCCAAGGGCAGGCACCTTCGTACACCGGTTCGCTGAACTGGGTGAACTACACGCAACCGATCGGGGCAGGCGAGCTTCCCAATCCAAGCACGAAGGTAACTTATTCGATTGATTTTGACCATAACGACAATCTGTATGTCACGAAGTTCGGCAATACTAACCTATCGGCGACCGGCACCGGAAGCATTGAGAAAATTGCGCCTGACGGACAAACAATCTCGGATATCACATTCAACTCCAATGTGACGTTCCCGGTCGGTATCATGGCAGACCAGTCTGCGAACGTTTACATAACCGACAATACCTATTTTGGCAGCGGTAGCAGCAGCAACGCGACCATCAACGTTCCTAGAGTGCTGAGGCTGATGAACGGAGCGACTAGCTGGGAGGACATCACGCCAGACCTAACCATGCGGTATGCGATGGGCGTCACGGCCGATCCGCAAGGGAACGTCTACGTGGTCGACAGCAACAACTCGACAAGCTCGTCGTCTTCGACAACTTTGTCGCCGCCTCGCGTGTTGAAGCTTGCTGTCGGAGATGACACGTGGGTAGATATTTCCAATTCCGATTCGGAATTCGGCGATTCGGTCGTGTTCGATATTGTGGCAGACGGGGAAGGCAATCTGTTCGTCAGCGTGCTGACGACATCGATTGGCGGCTCAGGCATTGGGGGAGGCAAAATTCTCAAGCTGGCGGCAGGCGAGACGGATTGGGTCAATGTGACTCCTGCAGCCGATCCCAATTCGGTAATTCCGTTCATACCGTACGGCCTTGGCATCGATAAATATGATAATTTATTCGCCATGAACCTCTTCATGGGTGCTGTGGCGAAGCTTGGCTACGGCGGCGGGTCCGGGGATTGGACGATGTTCGGCGTCTTGCCGACGAATTCGGCACTTATGGCGGGCAATTTCGACGTAGCGGCCGACAATGCCGGCTATGTGTTCGGAAGTAATCTAACGCGGGGCAATGTCATTACGTTAAGAGCAGTTGTTGCTTATAACGGCAACGGCAATGCTTCAGGCACGGCTCCGACCGACCTAGTCGGCTACAAGCCGGGTGAGACGGCTACTGTGCTAGGCGGAGGAGATCTGGCGAGACCGGGTTATACTTTCGCGGGTTGGAGCACGGATCCGCAGGCGACCGCAGTCGAGTACGCGCCGGGCAGCACGATCAATATGTCGCAGAGCGTTGCATTGTATGCGGTATGGACAGCTGGTCCGTCCGATTCTGCCTCGGCTTACACGGTCACCTATGCAGCAGGGTCAGGCGGAACCTTGAACGGCGCGGCGAGCGAGTCGGTAACTGGCGGCGGCCATCCGGCATCGATTCCAACGCCGATCGCGGATTCGGGCAATACGTTCCTCGGCTGGAGCAGCGACGGCGGCGCAACCATGCTGTCGAGCAAAGAACTGGCGGCTGCTTCGATCACGGGTAACGTGACGTATACAGCCTATTTTCAACAGCCGGCCGCATTAACGCGGATCGAGCTCGACAAGACATCCTATTCGATCGCGGTCGGGCAGAGTCATCAGACGGTTGTCGCTGCCGTATACTCGGATAGCAGCAAGCGCACGCTGGAGGCCGGAGTGAACTTTGCTTCGAGCGATACAGCGGTCGCGACGGTGGACAGCGCCGGGGTGGTCAGAGCCGTAACGAGCGGTCAAGCCGTCATTAGCGCTGAATATCTGGGTCAACATGCCCAAGCAACGGTGACGGTGCCATCCGGGCAATCGAACGAATCGTCTTCTACGACGTCTCCTTCGACTAATCAGACGGGTACTGGCATTCCAGTCATGATTGACGGCGTGGAGCAAGAGACGCTGGCAACCGCTAAGAAGCAGATCGTTGCAGGACGCCAAGTGACCACGGTTGTGCTTGATAACCAGAAGGTCATCGACAAGCTGAACCGCGAGAATAACAAGATATTGACGATCCCGGTGGCCGGCAACAACCCGGTTGTCGTCGGGCAATTGACGGGAAGCTTGGTCAAGACGATGGAGTCGAACGGCGCTCAGATCCAGATCGCGACCGACAGAGCGACATATACGCTGCCTGCAGCGCAGGTGAATATCGACGCGATCTCTCCGCAATTCGGACAAGACGTTAATCTGGCTGACATCACGATCAGCATTCAGATTGCCGATACATCCGATGACAACAAAGCGAAGATGGAAAAGGCAGCAGAAGGGAACGGCTCCACAATGGTCGTACAGCCGGTCGATTTTGAAATCTATGCGACCTATGGCACGCAGACCGTTCAGGCGAACACGTTCAACAGCTATGTCGGACGAATGATTGCTCTGCCGGACGGCGTGGATCCGAATAGCATCACTACAGGTGTCGTGCTGACCGCAAGCGGGGAGCTGTACCATGTCCCGACCGTCGTCGTACAAGAAGGCGGCAAAGCCTATGCGCTGATAAACAGCTTGACGAACAGCTCGTATACGGTTATTTACAATCCTCGCGAGATGACGGATGTCGTCGGGCACTGGGCACAAGCCGACGTGAACGACATGAGCTCCCGCCTGATCGTCCAAGGCGTAACCGACTCGCTGTTCGCGCCTAACGCGGCCATTACGCGCGCGGAGTTCGCGGCAATCGTGACGCGCGGCTTAGGCATTCAGCATGCGCCGTATTCCGATTCGCTATCGGATGTCGGCGGTTCGGATTGGTACGCCGGCGCCGTGCAAGCGGCAGTCCATTATGGCCTGGTCACAGGCTATGAGGACGGCACGTTCCGCCCGGACGCGAACATCAGCCGCCAGGAAGCGGCAGCCGTACTGGTACGGGCGTCGCGAATCGCGAAGCTCGAGTCGGCTAAGTCCGATGCGCAGCCGGCGCTTGCATTGTCCGCTTATGCGGATAGCGGCGCAATCGCTGCATGGGCACGGGCGAGCGTGGCCGAAGCGATCGATCTGGAGCTGATGAAGGGCCGCGAAGGCAAGCTGGATCCGAGCGCGGATCTGACTCGCGCCGAGACAGCCGCCCTAGTGCGCCGTCTGCTCCAAGCGGCGGACTTGATCAACGAATAGTCCGCAGGCCGCAATAACGACGATCCGACAATCCCCTCCCTCTAACGGGCAGGGGATTGTTTGTGCTGCGGCGACATGCGCAAGGATGTCTAAGTGGAGCGAGATGTTAACGGTGCAGCGGAATGTCGTTCTCGTCTCCGTTCAGCCGATATACCGTAACCCGAACATTGCCGCTGGAAGGGACCAACACGCCCTCGGCAGCAAAGCGGCGCAGCCAGGCGGCTGCCGTTCGCGGCCCGATGCAGAACGACTCGGCTACGTCCGATACCCGAAGCTCCCATCCCTGTGCATAGCGAGCTGAATGATCTCCTCCCTTCGCGACAGCCATACGGATTCTCCTGCAGCGTGCTTGCTCATTGCGGCCGACCAGAGATGGCCGAGCGCTTGCTTGAGCTGCCTGATGCATGCTGCAGGATTGCGCTCAAGCTGCCGCGTCGAGAATCGCAGCACGGTCCATCCCGATAGTACGAGATCATTCTGTCTGGTCAAGTGATCATCGAACTCCGCAGGCGAAATATCACTGAGATGGGTCGTGAAGCCGTCGACCTCAACAGTGAGTCTCATCCCCCGCCGAACATAGACGAAATCGGCAAACCGCTTACCGCCCTTTGAATCTTTGAACGGGAACTCTGGCTTTAATCCCGTATAGTCATAGTTGAAACCAGGGCCCCATACGGCCTCCAAGAACAAGATTTCGCCGCCGCCAAGTTTTCTGCGGTAGCTGCCGCTGAGCGCCGCTTCGCGCTCGAAGTCCGCGATAAACTTCCTCAGATTCGGATGCATGCTGTTCGATCTCCCTTCATGCCAATAGAAAACCCCGAGGCAAAATTGCCTCGGGGTATGCTTTACGCACCGATTCCATTGGAATGTATAAATTTAACATTAGCATATACGACATTCGGCCACTGTGCAAGCCTTTTGGCGTGATGAAGTGTGAATTTAGTCGGATTTGCAGCATGATTGGGACTCGATGGTAGCAATAACGAAGCATATTCGCTATTAGTGTACCTTCATGCGCTAATCTACCGTCCGCTTATAGCGAAACGGTAGCTCAAGTATCTAAGAGCGCTAATTAAGGAACGTGCGTTCGCTATTTAGCGAATCCCTATCCTTAATCCGTATAAAACCGAACATTTTGAGGAATTAGCGCACATGGGTGCGTTAACAGCGAAAAAGCTTCGCTATTGACTGATCGAGGTGGCTGACGGTGGCGGGAGGGCGTCGGGCCTGGCAAGTTACTGGCGGTGGCGGTTGAGCGTCGGGCTTGGCAAGTTGCTAACGGTGGCGGGTGAGTGTCGGGCTTGGCTAGTAG
>JAEWJS010000071.1 GCA_023386495.1 Bacillota bacterium
GTAAGCAACCCCCTCCAGCAAGACGGCTCCGCCGAAAAACTCGGCATCATACCGTTCCGTAAGCGGTTCGCGGACATCGACCGACAGGGCCATGACCGGTGCGCCGTTGTCCGCTTCCTCCAGGCAATAGACGAGCGGTCCGCGCTGGATCGCGGCCTTGCCCGCATTCGCGCGAACCTGCGGGTTCGCTTCGATCCATCTCGGCTGCATTGGCAGCGTGAGGTCGATCCGGTCGCCTGCCTTCCATTCCCTGCGCACGTAGGCGTAGCCGTCTCGCACAATCGACTCGACTTCGTGCGTCTCTCCGTTCACGCGCAGCTCGCAGGCTTTTCCGGCCCAGCCGGGAATCCGAAGCGCGATCGTGAATGCTGCCTGAGAAGCCGGCTCGACTGTCAGCTTCACCTTGCCGTTCCACGTATAGTCCGATTCTAGGTTCAGCTTGACGGCAGTACCCTCGACTTCAGTCATCAGTTCGCCGCCGACGTATAGATGCGTATAGATCGTGTCGCCGCTTGTCCCGTATGCATATTGCCCCAGCGATGCCAGCAGCCTTGCCGCATTGGGCGGACAGCAGGCGCACCCGAACCATGGCTGGCGAACAGGCTTCACATGATGCTTGCCCGGGTTATGCTTGCAAGCCGACGGCCACACCTCCAGCGGATTCACGTAAAAATAATGCTTCCCGTCCTGCGCCATGCCTGCCAGCACCGTGTTATACAGCGCGCGCTCCAGCACGTCGGCATATTCGCCCTTGGCTTCGATGCGGAGCATGCGGCTGGCGAACAGGATGAGCGCGATCGACGCGCATGTCTCCGCATAAGCCGTATCGTTCGGCAGCTCGTAGTCGACGCTGAACGCCTCGCGTTCGTGGTTCGAACCGACGCCGCCGGTAATGTACATCTGCTTGCGCACCGTGTTGTTCCACAGCTTCACGCAGGCGTCGTAGAGCGATTCGTCTCGATCCAGCAAGGCAAGATCGGCCATCCCCCCATACATGTACAGCGCGCGAACCGCATGGCCGACCGCTTCGGACTGTTCGCGCACCGGAAGGTGCGCCTGATGGTACTTCAGATCCAACGTGAATCGGCTGCCGTTCCAATGCGAGACGCGGCCCAACTGCTCCCACTCCTCTTCGAAGAAAGAAGGCTTCTGCCCCCGCTCGTCGATGAAGAAGCGCGCGAGCCGCAAATAACGGTCGTTCCCGGTCACGCGATGCAGCTTCACGAGCGCGAGCTCAATTTCCTGATGTCCGTCATACCCGCGAAGCTTGCCTTCCTCCGGGCCGAATACATCATCGATATGATCCGCGTACCGGCACATCACGTCCAGCAGCCTGCGCTTGCCCGTTGCTTCATAATAGGCGACTGCCGCCTCCATCATGTGGCCGGCGCAGTAGAGCTCGTGGCATTCCTGCAGATTCGTCCATCGCTTGCCCGGTTCCTTGACAGTGAAATACGTATTCAGATAACCGTCTTCTTGCTGCGCCGCCGCGATGAGCGCGATTAATTCATCCGCGCGCCGTTCCAGCTCGGGGTCGGGATGGGTCATCAGCGAATATCCGACAGCTTCAAGGTATTTCGCGAGATCGCTGTCTTGGAAGACGAGCCCGCCGTATTCCCCTTGGAGTTGTCCGGCCGCTATGCGAAAATTGTTCACCGCATGGCTGGGCTCGGCACCGGGCACGTTGTCATGCAGCGCTTCATATTGATAGGGGATCACCACTTCGCGCACAAGCTTGTCATAACGCGACCAGAGTGCGTCCTCGATACTTACTTGCTTCGGCGTAACCGGTCTCATCGTTTCCTTCATGCATGCTCATCCTTTCTTCCTCTTTCACTCATCCGCCTTGCATAACGTGTATAACTCGATTGTATGCTGTCTGAATCCAGATTCATATAGCGGATGACAACTCGTTCTTATACGATTTCACACATCACGCAGAGTAGCCGCCAACAACGAAAAAGGCAGGGGGACGAATCCCGCTGCCTTCTCGCTCTTCCGCTATTCGACTATTCGTTCCAGAGCGCGACGCGTTCTTTCACGAGTGCTTCGTAGCCGTCTTCCATTTTCTCTACGCCTGCTTTGATGAGCTCGGCTTGGTAGTCATCCCAGATCTTGTCGAAGTCTGCCGGCTTCGCCAGGATCGCTTGCGGGATACGTTTCCAAGTAATTTCCTTCATCTTCTCAGCCAGGATATTCGTCTCGCTGTCAGCTGGAACGGCAATGTTCCATGCTGCGCCCCAAGGACGGATCGGGAACTCATCCGATTTCGGGAAGTGATCTTTCCAGATCGTCAAGCCGTAGCCTGCAAGCGTTTCTTTCTCGACGTCGTTGTACTCGGCCACGATTTGTTCAGGGAACGCCGTCGTGTAGTAGTTGCCCGTCGGATCGAGTACGCCGTCGCCGTAGTGCATGCCGAGGTTGTGATAGAAGCCGATGCCGGATTCCTTCTGGAAGCCCGTAGGATCGTTCTTCTTCTTCTCGAGCACGTCGGCTGGAATGACGCGTTTGCCGTTCTCCATGACATAGTGCTGGCCTTCAACGCCCCAGTTGTCGAGGATTTGGCCTTCGTCGGATGCCAGGTAGTCCAGGAATTTAATCGCGCGGACCGGATCCGGGTTGTCGACCGTAATACCGATGCCGTTACCCGCCATGAAACCGGTCGGCCAGTAAGACGTATCCTTTGTTTCTTCCGTCAGCGTGACCGGATAGTGGCCGTAGCCGTATTCGAATTTGCCTTCTGCTTTCAGCGCATTCTCGCCGTCTTGGAAGTCCCAACGCTGGTCGATCAGGCCAAGTACGCGGCCGGAAGCGATTTTCGCTTTGTATTGGTCATACTTTTGAACGAAGCTTTCCTTGTCAAGCAAGCCTTCCGCGTTCATGTGGTTCAACCAACGGAAATACTCTTTTTCCACCGGGCGGCGGAAGTGATACGTAACTTCTTGCGTCTCGATATCGATATGGTATTCGCCGTCATCCGGTGCGCCGGTCGTGTAGAAGGCCGGGTTCGTGACGGAGATATACATGCGCCAGTCGTCGGCATTCAACGTCAGACCGATGTTCGGGTTACCATTCTCGTCAACAGGATGCTTCTCGAGGTACGATTTGATCGCGTTCTCGAAATCCTTAACGGTGCGAATCTTCGGATAGCCAAGTTCTTTCACGACACGGTGCTGCAGCTCGAAGCCGCCGCCTGCCGCGAAGCCTTCGCCGCCCATTTCGGCATACGTCGGGATGATGTAGATCGATTGATCTTCTTGGCTGTAGCGCAGACGCTTGATCTGGTCGCCCAGCAGCTTCTTAATGTTCGGTGCATGCTCTTCGATCAGTTCCGTCAGGTCGAGCAGCGCGCCGGCTTCAACCAGCTTGCTTGTCTCGCCTTTCGGGCTGATGAGGTCTGGATAGTCGCCGGAAGCGGCGATCAGGGCGATTTTCTGGGAAGCATCCCCTACTGCGAATTCGGCATCAAGCGTGACGCCCGTCTTCTCTGTAATGACTTTCCCTACTGCGTCTTGCATCTTCTGCCAGTTCGGGCTCTCGTCCGAACCATAGAACGTGAACGTAATCGGCGATAGATCATCCGAGCCTGCATTCTGGCCGTTCGTACCGGCATTCTTGCCCGTGTCTCCGGTGTTCTTCGGAGCGTCATTGTTGTTGCCGCCGCAGCCTGCGAGCAGGCCTGCAAGCATTGTAGCCGTCAGCAGAATGCCCGACCACTTTTTCTTTGTGCTCATGAAAGTACCCTCCTATTTTGTATAAATCTTTTCTATCGTATAAACAGGTTTCCCCGCCAATACCCTATGTATCCAGCCGTGATCGCGATGTTGATGCTTCGATGCGAACTCGACGTCGAATCTTGAACGCTGGCGGTCCCTCCGGTACTCACGTAGGTACTGCCTACGCTCCGTTCCTCGGGCCTCTCCATCGTCCAACCTTCTTGGCGCTGACGGCTGGATCTTACGAATGCAGCTCAGATGCTGCTGCGAATTAACTCTTGACTGCGCCTAGCGTCATGCCTTTGACGAAGTACTTCTGGAGGAACGGATACACGACCAGGATCGGTAACGTTACGACCATCGTAATCGCCATCTTGACCGATTCCGGCGATACCTGCGACATGACCTCAGCCATATTCTGGCTGCGGTAGTCGGTGTTCGCCTGCGTACTCTGCAGCACCTTCATCAGCTCGTACTGCAGCGTCGTCAGATGTTCGGATGACGAGTTGTACAGATAGGTATCGAACCAGGCGCCCCATTGACCGACCGCAAGGAACAGCGCGATCGTGGCCAGTGCCGGCTTAGACAGAGGTAGAATGACCCGCCAGTAGATCGTGAAATCATTCGCGCCGTCAAGCTTGGCCGACTCTTGTAAGGCGTAAGGCAGTCCGTCGATGAACGAACGGATGATGAACACGTTGAATGCGCTGACCAGACCCGGCAGAATGTACACCGCGAACGAGTTCATCATGCCCAGGTCGCGGATAAGCAGGAATACCGGAATCAGACCGCCCGACACGTACATCGTTAGGGCTAAAAAGACGGATACGAATCGTCTGGCTTGAAAATCCGGCCGGCTCAGCGTGAACGCCAGCATCGAAGCGCTGAGCAGTCCGCCCAACGTACCGAGAACTGTTCGTATCGCGGAGTTTTTGAATCCTGTGATCAAGCCTTCGTACGAGAAAATGATCTTATAGTTCTCCAGCGTGAATTCACGCGGATAGATCGTAATGCCGCCACGTATGCTGTCCGTCGAATCGTTGAAAGAAATCGCCAGTACGTTCAAGAATGGATACAGCGTCACAATCGCAACGAGAGAAACGAACACGTACACAACAATGTCGAACAATCGGTCGGACAAAGGCGCCCTGGAGAGCGATCTTTTCGTTAGCATGTAGGCACCCCTCCTTACATAATGCTTTCTTTGGTAATCCGCTTGAACAAGCCGTTAGCTGTGAATAGCAGAATGATACTTACGACAGAGTTGAAGATGTTAATGGCGGTACCGAATGAGAATCGTCCCATGCCAAGTCCATAGTTCAGTGCGTACAAGTCCAAGACCTGCGCATACTCGCGGACAAGATTATTGCTTAGCAGGAACTGCTTCTCGAATCCGATGCTGATCAAGTGACCGATCGACATGATAAGCAGGATGATAATAGTGGTTCGAATGCCTGGCAGCGTAATATGCCAGATCTGCTGGGTCCGGTTCGCAC
>JAEWJS010000090.1 GCA_023386495.1 Bacillota bacterium
GGCCACGACGGCGCAATTCGTGCGAACGAGTGCGGTTTTTCGCATTCGTTCGGCCACGACGGCGCGATTCCGGCGAACGAGTGCGGTTTTTCGCATTCGTTCGGCCGCGACGGCGCAATTCGGACGAACGAGTGCGGTTTTTTGCATTCGTTCGGCCACGACGGCGCAATTCCGGCGAACGAGTGCGGTTTTTCGCATTCGTTCGGCCACGACGGCGCAATTCTGGCGAACGAGTGCGGTTTTTCGCATTCGTATGGTAGTAATTCTAGGCAGAGGCACAGTTGGCGTTAATGTCAACGCAGACGAATGTTGAGACGTGCGGCGACGCCGGCCGGATTGGCTGCCGAGCGCTGTCCGCCGAAGTTGAACGCGACGATGACGATATCGTTGGCCCCTCTGCGCAGGTACGGCCGGATATTGAACCTGCGCGGGGTCGTGAAGAACGCCGGATTGTTCTGCGGGCTGTCGAATACGACATTCCGCCCGTTCACGAAGACCGCGGCATAGTTATCGACCGAGAGCGTGAGGCGGGCGCTCAGTATCGTGCGCGAGATCGTGAATCTGCGCGAAATGATGGCATTCTCGCTGCTCAGGTTGCGTGCGCTCCATACGTAGTTCGCATTGTTCACGCGAGCCCATGCCTGTTCCCTTTCAACAACCTGCGCGTTGAACCAGGAATTGTCAGTGCCGATAATGGTGGTAGTCTGTGTGATCGCGACGGGTTTTTGCGCTGCGCGCAGTCGGGCCACATGGCCTCGATACATGGACATGACGCGGCTTACGGTCATCTTCGTGTCTCTCAGGCCGCCTGCCTTACGCGATGCAGCGAACTTCTTTCTCGTAATCGTCATAGGATCATCTCCCTGCTAGATTGATAGATGCAAGTTATCCTATGTACGAGACGGAGATGTGGAAGTGCTTGTACCTAAATGGTTGCCAACGAATTCCTGGCAAGCTATTCCTAATCTGTTATGGTGATTTAGTGATCGATGGGTACGAGTGTGGAAAAAGGACGATAGCCGCGATGGATACCAACCGACGATGATTGGTATTCGATCAGCACGTGAAGTTTCAGCGAGATTGGTGCGACTATCACGAGATCGCATAGAAGAAGGCTTGCACATCGGTTCCCGATTGTGCAAGCCTTCTGTCTTACCTATACCGGCGGCAGCTCGCCCGCCGTCTCGGACGCCCGCACCCAGCGTGCACCCTTCCAAGTAGCAATCAGGTACCAATCGTTCCAGCGCTCCAGAGCCGTCACGGTCTGGCCGGCGAAACGCAGCGGTCCGGGCGATTCCGCGAGCGGCGTGTCGTACACGCCTGTCTCGGCATCGATGGACAATCGGACGCCGCTCAACCGGTCGAATTCGCCAGTCGGCGCATAGCGAGCCGGGACCCATCTTGCGCCGGAGGCGGTCTCGATCTCCGCCCAGTCGCCCTTCGTGCGGAGCAGCTTGTAGCGGCCGGCATAATGGACCTCGAGCTTCGCGGACTTGGGGTCCGGCCACTTGTAAGCCCGGGTGTTACCGGTCAGACGAAGCTCGCCGCTGCCCAGCTCGACAGGCTGACGAATGAGCCATGCGTTGTAGGCTTCTTCCGCCAGCATCCAGCCGGTACTGCGATGCTGGTTCCAGATCCGATCCCACGCCGTGAGCGGGACATGCGTCTCGCCGGCCGGCCTTCCGAGCTCGGGCGTCAGACCGGAACGGCCGAATTGCTGGATGAACCAATCCGTGAACCCGCCGCCTGACGGATTCGACGTCGGCGATACGACGCGATATCCGGTCATGCCGGCGTACCGGCGCGCCAGCGCGCTGTCGCGGCTCACATTCGCCTTGTCATTATGGAAGTGCCAATACAGGATCTCGCCTGACGAATGGTAGGCAAGCGCGATTTCCGGCTGCGTCGCCAACGTCGCGTCGTATAACGCTTGCGCTTCCTTGGCCTGCAGCGGCGCCTTGCCCTTATAGTTCATGTAATGCGGCCCCGGCTCCGGGTCGCGGATGTTCGCCCAGTCAGCCGGGTATTGCCGGTTCAGGTCGATGCCCTTGGCATTCGCCTTCCAGCGCTTGAAGTTAGAGCTGCCGTCGTTCATGGCGAGCAGCGCGGCATGATCCTCTTCCGGGAAGGCGCTCAAGCCTTGCTGCTGCAACGTGACGCCGTCCGGGTTCACCATCGGAATGAAGCGGAGCGTGACGCGGTCGAGCAGCTCGCGCACGGGTTGCCCGTTCCAAGTATCCCCGCGATCATAGGCCTGCGCGTAACGGTCGAGCATCGTCATCAGCAGAATCGTCGTGATCCACTCGCGGGCATGGTGCGAACCGTTCAGCAGCACAACCGCTTCGCCCTTGCCGAGATCCGCCTGCAAGATGTCGCGGCCGTATTCGCTCTTGCCGATCGAGTCGAGCTTGATCAAGCCGGGATAAGCTGCAGCGAGCTTGTTCAGATCGCGAACCAGGATATCGTACGTATAAATCTGCTTCGGATTGACGACAGCGGAGCCGGCAGCGGACGCGGTCGAGCTGCTGTGCATGGGAATCGCGGCGACGAACAGCGTACTGATCAGAAGAAGAGCGGCAAGTTTGCGCAATGTCATGTGACGATTCCTCGCTTTCGCCGGTTCATAGTGTTAAGGTGACGGTCTGTAGGGAACGGCAGACTCTCCTAATTCGACGGCAAACGAGATTATCCTGCGAAAATTAGCAGACTTTTAGGGAAGCAGATGCTGGAATGCGAACATAGCGCGGAGTAGAATAGCAGTAAGAATAAGAGAGGGAGCCGGTTATGCCCACTATCGTGACAAAACTATTCATACAAGCACCCGCGGCCGTATGCTTCGACCTCGCGCGCAGTATCGATATCCACATGGCATCTACCGCCCATACGCAGGAGCGGGCCGTCGGCGGCCGGACCTCCGGCTTGATCGAACTGGGGGAGAGCGTGACGTGGGAGGCGGTACACTTCGGCGTGCGGCAGCGGCTCACGGCCGGCATTACCGCGTACGATCGACCGTACCGATTCGTGGATGAGATGGTGAGCGGCGCATTCAAAAGCTTCTGGCATGAGCATCGGTTCGAGGAATCGGCAGGCGGCACGTGGATGACGGACACATTCGACTACACCTCCCCGCTCGGACCGCTGGGCCGGCTGGCAGACCGCTTGTTCCTGCGCGCCTATATGGAGGATCTGCTTACGCGGCGCTATCAATATATCAAGCAATGCGCGGAGAGCGCGAAGGGAGAATCGGAGGAATGATCATGGTTGAGACGCAGCGGCTGCTGCTAAGAGATTGGCGAGAAAAGGACGCGGAGCCGTTTAGACAGCTGAATGCAGATCCGGAGGTCATGCGGTACTTTCTGAAGCCGTTATCGGCAGCGGAGTCTGACGCTTTCCTCGATCGAATCCGCGCCGAGATCCAGTCGGCGGGCTTCGGTCTGTACGCGGCGGAACTGAAGGACAGCGGGGCATTTATCGGGCTGCTCGGGTTTCATGTGCCGACGTTCGAGACTGATTTTACGCCTTGCGTGGAGATCGGGTGGCGACTGGCGAGAGAAGCGTGGGGACACGGCTACGCGACGGAAGGGGCAGCGGCTTGTCTGGCGTACGGGTTCGAGCAGTTGGGCTTCGATGAGGTATACAGCTTCACGTCCGTGCCCAACAAGCCGTCGCAGCGCGTCATGCAGAAAATCGGGATGTCGTTCGCGAAGACATTCGGTCATCCGAAGGTCGAGCCCAGCCACCCGCTGTACGAGCATGTGTTATATCGAGCAACTCGGCCTTCGTAGATGGTATTTCCCCCCATTCGTACTGAAAACGGCCGCCGCTCTCGAATACTGTGCTAGGTAAGTTAGACAGCGGGAGGCTTCGCCATGAATCGTACAATTCGTCCGACAAGCAAGTATCGCCTAGCGCGTTGGATCAAGATCATGCTGGCTTGCACGTCACTGATGCTAGTGCTCGTGGTCGCGGGTTGGAGCGGCATTCGCATGCTTGCAGCCAATCAGGATGTCACGCGGCTCTCGAAGCCGTTCCCCGTTCCAACGGTCTTGTTCGATGAAGACGGGGAGGAGGCCGTGACCATCTCGTTGCACGAGATCGAACCGGTCGCGTATGAGCAGATTCCGAAGTCGATGATCGATGCGATCGTGGCGATCGAGGACCGGCGATTCTACGTGCATCGGGGGACGGATACGCTGGGGATCGGCCGTGCTCTGCTGCGGAACGTGACATCGGGCAAGACGGTGCAAGGAGGCAGCACGATTACGCAGCAGCTGGCGAAGAATGTATTCCTGTCTCACGAACGGACATGGAAGCGCAAGTGGCAGGAGGTGCTGCTGGCCAAGAAGATCGAAGACGAATACAGCAAAGACGATATTATGACCTTATATCTTAATCAGATCTACTTCGGAGAGGGCGCGTGGGGGATCAAGCGGGCGGCAAACGTCTATTACGGAAAACCGGCAGATCAGTTGACGGTCGCCGAATCGGCCTTGTTGGCTGGGCTTGTTAAGGCGCCATCCGTGCTGTCTCCCTACAAGCGTCCGGAGCAGGCGGTAGAACGGCGGAACGTCGTATTGTCGCTGATGAAGGAGCAAGGCTTGCTCGGGGAAGAGGAGTATGAGGAAGCGATTCGCGAGCCGCTCATGCTGCGCGAGACCACCTTGAACAGGGCTGATTCAATTCAATATCCGTACTATACGGATCAGGTCATCCGCGAAGCGGTAGGGACATACGGCCTTACGGAGAACGACGTGCTGCATGGCGGGCTTCGGATCTATACGACGCTGGATGCTTCCCTGCAGCAGGCGGCAGAGCGCATCTTCGAAGAGGACGGCAACTTCCCCGACAGCATGGGCGGCGAGACCGTACAGGCGGGCGCGGTGCTGATCGACCCTCGCAGCGGCGCAATCAAGGCGCTGGTCGGCGGCAGAGGCGAACAGCCGTTTCGCGGCTTGAACCGCGCCGTCCAATTGAACAGGCAGCCGGGTTCAACGATGAAGCCGATTGCCGTCTACGCGCCGGCATTGGAGAACGGATTCCGTCCGGACAGCAGGATCGCCGACGAACCGATCCGATTCGGCGACTATGAACCGAAGAACGCCGATCGTGCGTATCACGGCGACGTGTCCCTCTATGAAGCGCTCATTCAATCGTATAACATTCCTGCCGTTAAGCTGCTGGATGCAATCGGCATCGAGCAAGGCATGGAGGCAGCCGCTCGGTTCGGGATTCCGCTGAAGGCGGAGGACCGCACGCTCGGCCTCGCGCTTGGCGGTACGCATACGGGCGTGTCCCCGCTTCGGATGGCCGAAGCGTATGGCACGTTCGCGAATGACGGCATTCGGATGCCGAGTCATGTGATCGATCGGATCGAATCTGCCGACGGGACCGTCATAGCCGAGCGGAAGCAGGAAGAGGGGATTCGCGTGACGGATTCCGACACGGCGCGCACTATGAACGCCATGCTGATGGGCGTTGTGGAGCGCGGTACCGGCAAGGCTGCGGCGATCGATGGCCGGGAGCTGGCCGGGAAGACGGGAACGACCGAGATGCCGGGAACGGGCGGGACGGGGGCCACGGATAATTGGTTTGTCGGTTATACGCCAAGTCTTGCCGGAGCCGTATGGCTGGGCTACGACAATCCGGACGCGGACCACTATTTGACGACGTCCTCCAAAGCGGCTGCAGTGGTGTTCAAGGAGTTGATGGGTGCCGCGCTTCAAGGGCAGCCCGTCGAGCGGTTTCCGGCAGCATTAGGAATGAAGGACGCCTTAGCGGCGCACAAAGCGCAAGGGAAGGAAGACAAGCGAGACCAACGGAAGGACGAGAAGAAGCGGAAGGATAAGGAGAAGGAACAACGGAAAGAACAGAAACGCGCGAAGAAAGACGAGGACAAGAAATCTCGCGGCAAGAAGAAAGAACGCGATGATGACGAAGCGGAAGAGGATTAGCTAGAAAACAGCGGCTGACAAGGACAATCATGTCCGAGTCAGCCGCTGTTGCCATCTACTGCGCAGTCAGAATCTGCGGGCCGTCCGCCGTGATCGCGATCGTGTGCTCGTATTGCGCGGCCAGCTTGCGGTCGAGCGTCCGCGCTGTCCAGCCGTCGGCGTCGATCGTCATGAAGTAGGTGCCCTCGGTGATCATCGGCTCGATCGTGATGACCATGCCTTCCTTGAGGCGCAGTCCCTTGCCGGGCTTGCCGACATGCATGTAGCTCGGATCCTCATGCAGATTGCGGCCGATGCCGTGCGCGAGCAGGTCGCGAACGACGCCGAAGCCGTTCGACTCGGCATGCTGCTGGATCGCGCTCGTCACGTCGCCGAGCCGATTGCCGGGCAGCGCTTGCGCGATGCCGAGATCGAGGCATTCCTTCGTGACGCGCATCAGCTTCTCGGCCATCGGCGAGATGTTCCCGATCGCGTAGGACCAGGCAGAGTCGCCTAACCAGCCGTCCAGCTCCGCGACGGTGTCGATCGTGACGATGTCGCCGTCCTCGAGCGGCTTATCGCTGGGGAAGCCATGCGCGATTACGTCGTTGACGGAGGCGCAGGTCGCGTATTGATAGCCCTTATAGCCCTTCGTGAACGGCTTCGCTCCATGCTTCTGCATGACTTCTTCGAAGATCCGTTCGATCTCGTTGGTCGTAATGCCCGGCTTCATGAGCGGGGCGATCGTGCGATGGCATTCGGCCACGACCTGGCAGGCCTTGCGGATCGCTTCGATCTCTTGCTTGCTCTTCAATATCACCATGGATGATCAAGTCTCCTTCGTATGGTAAGCGTGCATCGCGAGCCGGGCGACCCGTTCGACATCAAGCTTAGATTCCCCTGCGTAATAACGAAGCCCGCAGCAGCCGACCAGAATCGCGAGCATGTGGTCGACGCGGTCGTCATCGCACGCGGCGATACGCTGGAGCGGCGCGTACAGCTGCTCCATGAATCGCTGCTTCGCATCGGGCCGATCTTTCTCGGGCAAGCCCGTAAAATGCTCCGCCGCCATCTTGTACACGAGGTACGCGCGGGCGTCGGCCTGCCACAGCTGGAGCAAGCCAGCGAAGTAGGCATGCAGGCGGTCGCCGGCCTGCCGTTCGTTCACGGCGACTTGGCTGCCCGACCACTCGGCCATGGCGGCCGCGCACCGTTCGAACCCGCTGCCCAGCACATCTTCTACCAATAGATGCCGGTTCGGGTAATAATGGTACACCGTCCCGTAGCCCAACCCGGCTTCGCCGGCGACATCCCGAATGTCGAAGCTTCCGCCCGTGCGAAAATAGGCGCGTGCAGCCGCATCCAGAATCTGTTCCTTGCGCTGCATGCGGATGAGCTCGTTTTGTTCTTTCGTGCGGGGACACATGTTGGCGGTTCACCTCTTTTTTAGACCTGCAAATTTGTCTATATAAGAATACTACAGTTTGCGGAGGGACTGCAAGGAGGAAGAAGCAGGCAGGCAGAAGCAGTAGGTATCTATTTGTTACATCAAGGCCGAGTATGGATTTGATGCTTAGGTATATGAGTTCTGCTAAAATGGTAGTGTGTGTAGTCGAAATCGTGATACAAGTCGAAGGAGTGTGCTTGCCCCGTGAAAGCTCGGATCAGCGTAGACGTGACGAAGAAGCAGAACCGCATTCATCCTTTTGCGTACGGCCAGTTTATCGAATTCCTTGGAAGATGTATTGACGGCGGAATCTATCAGCCCGGCTCGC
Source organism: Bacillota bacterium (assembly GCA_023386495.1). GTDB lineage: Bacteria > Bacillota > Bacilli > Paenibacillales > Paenibacillaceae > Paenibacillus_I. The sequence continues at coordinate 7,706 of JAEWJS010000090.1, forward strand.
CGCTGTCCGATTCGAACGGATTCCGTCAAGACGTATTGGAGCTGGCGCAAGGCTTGCAGCCTCCGCTTCTTCGTTTCCCTGGCGGCACGATGGTCAAGCTGTACCACTGGATGGACGGTATCGGAGCTAAGGAAGAGCGCAAGCGCCAGAGCAATCGGATCTGGGGCGGGGTGATCGACCACGCCTTCGGCACGAACGAATTCATCCAATATTGCCGAGCAATCGGGGCCGAGCCGTTCCTCATCGTCAATATGACGACGGGAACGGCGGAGGAAGCCGCGAACTGGGTGGAATACTGCAACGGCACGGATGACACCTATTATGCCAATCTCCGCAGAAGCCACGGCTTCGAGGAGCCGCATAACGTGAAGTATTGGGGGCTTGGCAACGAAGAGGCTGCGGTTCCCGATATCGGCTATCTTCATGATCCGAAGGAATACATTCGCGCCTCCTGGGAGTTCGCCAAGCTGATGAAGCTGGCTGACCGCTCGATTAAGCTCGTGATGGTCGGGGAGAAGCCGGAGTGGAACGAGGCGATTCTGGATCAGCTGCATCCAATCTGCGATTATCTGTCCTTGCACTACTATGCCCGCTCGGATCACGATGACTACGGCAGCTTGTTCGGCCATGCGGACCGGATGGAGGCGTTGATCGCCGATACGAAGAAGCTTCTCGATCGCTATCCGGACAAGGTTGAGGGATTCGACCGCTGGTATCGCTTCCAGCCGAGGCAGCAGGAAATTCAGATCGCGCTTGACGAATGGGGCATCTGGCAGCACCAGAGCTCGGACGATTACGTCGCGGATATGGAAGCCGTCTACAGCTGGAGAGAAGCGCTGCTCGTAGCCAGCATGCTGAACGTCATCCAGCGGCAGAGCCATACGGTTACGATGGCGACCTTCGCGCAGATGGTCAACGTGCTGGCGCCCATCTTCACGAACGATAACGGATCGTTCCGTCAGACGATCTATCATCCGCTGGAGCTGTATCGGAAGCATAGCGGCAATTGGAAGCTGTCGTGCGAAGCGGAGTCCATGCTGTTGACGAATGGACAAGGCAGCCAGGCCGGGTGCGCTTGCTTGGATGTGTCGGCCACGTATGATGACGGAAGGGACGAAGTTATCGTCGCTGTCGTCAACCGTCACCCGGAACAATCCGTGACGGCGGAGATTCATTTTGTCGGTTCGGACGGCATGGAGATCCTCGAGGCGATTGAATTGCAATGCCCGTCGTGGGAATCGGTAAACGGGTTTGATAACCCTGACCAGGTGACGACCACGGTGAACAAGAATGCCCGCTACGACGCAGAAGGAAGGTACGAATTCCCTCCGCACTCGATCATGCTGCTTAAGCACCGCTACTCCATCGATAATTAGATTATCCATCGATAATAGAGCCCGAAGAAGCCGACGCAGCCGCGTCGGTTTTCGCTATGATTGGGTGTCGAGAGGCCCATACTTACTAATTTTAGGTTTAAAACATACAAAAAGGATTGGGATTATCTATGGTTTGTTATAAATGATAGCGCTATCATTTGGGTGTGCGACGTTACGACAAGCACGAATATCTGAGATGCGCAGCTCTTCGCAGTGCGCCGATTCGAAGGGGGATTACCAGATGAGATTACGTAAGACCATGATGCTGCTATTGTGCGGCATGCTTGTGCTCATGGCTGCATGCAGCAGCGGCACAGGGAAAGGCAACAGCCAAGACTCGTCCGGCAATGCGAACAGCGGCAATGGCACGAATGCGGCGAACTCCGGGGCGAATGCCGAGACGAACGCTTCGACAGGAGAAGAAGACGTCACCGGAACGTCCGAAATGGATTTCGATCTGGGCGGGCGCACGATCAAGTGGGTATCTTGGTACAGCGAAGAAATCAAGGAAGATAACCTGGATAACATGAAGAAGATCGAAAACTTGAATAAGCTGATGGAGAAACACAACTTTAAAATCGAGTATGTCGTGATCGACTACGGCGAGTATCAAGGCAAGATTACGTCGGCGCTGCTCGCTGGCGATCCTATAGGCGACATTGTCCGCGTGGCTAGGCCCTGGATGATCCCTACGTTGGTCAGACAAGGGATGTTTCATCCGGTCGATGAATACACGAAGAACGAGAAGGTGTTCATCCCGCAGTATACGAATGAATACTCCCATTTTGAAGGCAAAGGCTACGGGTTCCGGGCAGGCGTACTCGGTGCGTCGGGAGGCGTCTTCTATAACCGCACGCTCATGAATCAATTGGGCTTGAAGCCGCTTCAGGAGTATGTGGACGAGAACAATTGGAATTGGGAGACGTTCATCCAGGCCGCGAAGGAAGCGAATCGAGACACCAATAACGACGGGAAGCTGGATACGTGGGGACTCGCTTCAGCTTCGATCCTGATCCCGGCCATGGCGTCGAACGAGGCTGCGCTGGTCAAGGACGGCAAGCAGACGCTCGACGATCCGAAGACGACCGAAGTGTTGAACTTCTTGTCGCGGCTCGTAACCGAGAACATCGCTAGACCGACAGAAGGCGGAGACTGGACCGAGCCCGGGCTGTTCTTCCGTCAAGGCAATGTACTCATGATTGCCGGCCAGGATTATGAGATTGAAGGATTCAAGACGGATATGCCGGATACCGATATCGGATTCGTGCCCTTCCCGTTAGGCCCGAGCGGGACGGCATACCAGTCGTTCAATACGATTCCGAACTACTTGACCATTCCGAGCAAGGTCGAGAATCCGGAACAGCTCTTGTATATCTACGAGAAGATCAACGATATCGATTCGGAGTACGACTATCCGCAGCAAGCGAACCACGAAAGGCTGTTCTCGAATGAAGCGGACATTGCGAATGCCAAGCTTGCCGGACTGAGCATGAAGATCATCGAGAACAACGGCGCGTATCCGGCGATGCCTTTCTACGAATTCCAAGGCGAAATCATGGAAGGCAATTCGGTGTCGACTGTCGTTGAGAAATATAAAGAACCGTTCCAGGCAGCGATGGACGAAATATGGAATAAGTAACGCAACGTAACGAACAGTCCCCATTTCCGGAACGTCCGGGATGGGGACTGTCGGCTATTTTTTACGGACAGAGGACGGCGGGTATCCCTTCAATTCCTTGAACACTTTACTGAAATAAGAGATGTCGTAGAAGCCGCATCGCTCGGCCGCTTCCGTCACGGTAAAGTCGCCGGCGGACAGCATCATCTCGGCGTTGTTGATGCGAATGCGGTTCACATAATCCTTGAACGTCGTGCCGGTGCACTGTTTGAACAATCTGCCTAAGTACACGGGATGAAGCTTCAATCTGTCTGCCCATTCGTGAATCGTTGCAGCCTCCGAGTAATGTTCCGCGAGATGCGCGGTAAGTTTCGTGATCCGCGGATCCAACTGCCCCGTCGATTGCCGGTAATGGTTGCTGAGCAGACGGTGGATGATGAGTTCGAACAAGGCGCGCGATTGAATCCAATAGAACGGCTGCTTGCTCATCCAGACTTGATTGAACTCGCGAATATACCCCAGGATTTCCTTGGTTATCGCTCTCTTCGTAACGACCTCGAACGGGAGCCGGATATGGTTATGCGGATCGGCCCAATAGAAATTGAACGGAAACGCATGCATAGGTGCCTCTTTGAACGTATGGGCTTCCCGCACGCTGCCGCCCGGGATATAGACGAGGTCGCCAGCTTCGACCGTATGTTTCACGCCGTTCACATAGTAATTGGCTCTGCCTTCAACGACAAAAGTGAGGTCGTGAAAACTAATCTTCGCTTTCTGGATCGTCCAGTCCGGATAACATCTGCGATCGACGAACAGGAAAATATTCGGCACCAGGTGAGGGTGATACTCGAGTTCCGTCATGGTTCGCCTCCTAAGCATGCGGGCTGCTGCCTATTCATTCTACAGCGATGCCGAGAGTCCCTCTTTTGGAAGAGGTGAAAATAGAATCCTATCCTGAAGCAAACGAGAGGAGCATGTAGGAACATTGATTACATTAACCGGATTCGCAGATGAAATATCGTCGGACTTGGAAGAACAGCTGGATGTACTCGAATCGGAGAACATCCGTTATCTCGAGCTTCGGGGCGTCTGGGGGAAGAATGTCCTGGAACTGAATGAACAGGAGGCTCGGCTCGTCAAAACGCGATTGACCGCGCGGGGCTTCGGCGTCTCCTCGATCGGATCGCCGATTGGGAAGATTAATATTGCCGACGATTTCGGTCCGCACTACGAGGCTGCCGCGCATGCCGTGCGGCTGGCCAAGCTCTTCGAAGCACCGTTCGTCCGCATCTTCTCCTTCTACACGCCCCAAGGGGAACATGCCCGATTCCGGGACGAAGTCATGTCGCGCATGAAGCGCATAGCGGAACTAGCCGAGAGCGAGGACGTCGTGCTGGTGCACGAGAACGAGAGCCATATCTACGGAGACACCGGCGAGCGGTGCCTGGACATTCTGCGAACGGTCGGTTCGCCGAATCTGCGCGCCGCCTTCGATCCGGCGAACTTCGTGCAGTGCAGGGTAGGTCCCATGTCCGAAGCCTACCCGCTCGTGGACGATTACATCGTATATATTCACATTAAGGATGCTGTCCAAGGAAGCGGAGCAGTCGTCCCGGCTGGCGAGGGCGACGGGCAACTTGGCGAACTGCTGCAGGCGCTGAATCGCAAAGCATTCTCCGGCTTTATGTCACTTGAGCCTCATCTGTCGGCGAGCGGGGAACGGGAAGGGATGAGCAAGCCGCAGCTGTTCGTCCTCGCAACCAGGGCCTTGAAGCGGCTGCTGACGGAACATGGCATGAGGTGGACGTAAGCCATGCAACGCAGTAAGCGCGAGCAGCGATGCGCAGGGCGATTGCTCCCGAACACGACGACTTTCAGCATCGTGCTGGCCGTCATCGCAGGTGCCCTTGCCATGACGGCATGCGCGTATAGGAACGTGCCTGAAGGAGCACTTAAGCAAGGGACGGAGTATGCCCATTCCTCGCCGGATGCGGACGCGGTTAAGTACGATCCGCCGATCGCGATATCCTTCGTAAGGGAAGTCGACGGAGGGCTGGAGAGGTTAAGTCGGTCTGTGCCGGGCGAAACGCTGGACAATAATCGTTGGACCCGTCTATATGAAGAAGAGCTTGGCATACGCGTTCGGTATGATTGGACGGCCCGGGGCGACTCGTACGACCAGAAGCTCGGCATCGCGCTTGCTTCCGGCAACATCCCCGATGTCATACGGGTCGATGTCGGGCAGTTGCGTCAGCTCAGCAACGCAGGATTGATCCAAGATTTGACCGACGCTTATGAGAAGTATGCCGCGCCATTCACGATGGAAATCTTGAATCAGGAAGGGGCGGGCCCCTTCGAAGCCGCGACGATCAACGGCAAGCTGATGGGCATTCCCGATACCGGCTCCTCGATCGAGAATGCGCAATTCCTATGGATTCGAATCGATTGGCTCGAGCGGCTGCGCTTGTCCCCGCCGCGTACGCTAGACGATGTGCTGGCCATCTCGAGGGCATTCACGCATGATGATCCGGACGGAGACGGCTTAAGCAATACCTATGGCTTAGCGGTCACCCAATCGTTATGGGATCCTGCGATGGGTGTGGGCGGCTTCATGGCCGCGTTCGGGGCATTCCCGAATATGTGGATCGAGGATGAGACGGGTCAGCTGATACACGGTGCCGTGCAGCCGGAGACGAGAGAAGCGCTTCGGGTTCTCCAAGAGATGTATCGGGACGGACAGATCGACAGCGAGTTCGCATTCAAGAACGGCGATCATGTCCGAGAGGATGTCATTGCTGGAAAAATCGGTATGCTGTACGGTCAACAGTGG
>JAEWJS010000102.1 GCA_023386495.1 Bacillota bacterium
GTGTGGCAGCGTCAATGGATGACCGGACCCGATTACGAGAGACAGCTGCGATACTGGGCCGAGAAGCTGACGCCTCATCCGGCAACGCTGGACCTTCCGACGGATTATCCGAGGCCATCCATGCAGACGGAGCGTCGTGCCGGCTTCTACGGCTTGAAGCTCGATCAAGCGTTCTCGCAGCGCGTACGCGAAGCGAGCAAGCGTCTAGGCTGCACTTCGTTCGTGCTGCTGCTCGCGGCCTATAAGGTGCTGTTAGCCAGCTACAACGGCAAGGACGAGATTGTCGTAGGCACGCCGATGGCCAATCGCGGCAAGAAGGAGATCGAGAAGCTTGCCGGGTTCTTCGCGAATACCGTTGCGCTGCGCTCCAAGCTCGATATGGAAGGGGATTTCCGTCAGCTCATCGCGTCCGTGCGCGAGACCGTGCTGGAGGCGAACGATAATCAAGCCATTCCGTTCGACCGGATCATCGATCATCTCAATCCCGATCGAATCGTCGGCCATGCCTTGTTCTTCGATACGATGTTCCTGTTCGAACGGCATGGGCAGGCGCAGGTGGAGCTGCCAGACCTCGAGATCGTCCCGGTTGCAGGCGATCGCACGCGCGGCGGGATGCTCGATCTGACGATGACCGTATTCGAGAATCGCGAGTCCGGCATGGATGTAACGTTGACTTATCGCCGCGATCTGTTCCGCAATTCCACGATTCAGCAGATGGCCGAGCACTATCACATGATTGTCGAACGTGTACTGGAGCATGCCGAGCTTCCGTTATATGCGCTAGCAGCGTTAGCGCGTGAGCGGCTGCAGAAGGTGCTGGTCGACTGGAATGCGGAATCCACGCCTGTTCCGGAAGCGGAATTGCCGCATCTGCTGTTAGAGCGCCAGGTCATGCTGACGCCAGATGCCGCAGCCGTATGCTCGGAAGGGCGGACGCTTCGCTACCGCGAACTGAATGAACGCGCGAACCGGTTGGCGCACTACCTGCGGAGCATGCAAGTCGGTCCGAATCGCACGGTCGGCCTCTATATGGAACGGACCGTCGATATCATCGTTGGCTTGCTGGGCATTCTGAAGGCAGGCGGCGCCTACGTTCCGCTTGACCCTAAGCTTCCGGTGGAGCGGCTGCGGATGATCGCCCGCGAGGCAGATGTATCTGTCGTCGTGACGGAGGACGCTTTTGCAGACTTGCTGCCTAGGCCGGGCGACGATCCCGAATCGCTAGACTTGCGCATCGTAGCGCTCGACCGCGATTGGGACGCGATTGCGCGCGAGAGCGGCGACAACCCGCCTGTGCTCTCGTCGCCGGACGATCTGATGTACATTCTGTTCACCTCGGGCTCGACAGGCAAGCCGAAGGGCGTTGCGGTTGAACACCGGAACTACGCGAATTACATGGACGGCATCATGAAGCGGCTGTCGCTTCGCGACGGACTTAGCTTCGCGATCGTGAGCACGCTCGCAGCCGATCTGGGTACGCCGATGATCTGGGGCGCCTTCGCGACCGGCGGCACGCTGCATGTCATTCCGTACGAACGCGCCGCCGATCCGGATGCATTCGCCGACTATTGCCGGGACAATCCGATCGATGTCATGAAAATCGTGCCGAGCCATCTGGAGGCATTGCTCGGCGTGGAGGATCCTAGCGTAGTTGTGCCGCGCGAATGCTTAATTGTCGCCGGCGAAGCCTCGCATTGGGGGACGATCGCGACGCTGCGGCGACTGCGTCCCGGGTGCCGCATCCAGAATCATTACGGACCGACGGAGACGACCGTATCCGTGCTCGCCTATGAGGTGCCGGATGGCGCCGACTTGCGGCAAGAGGACCATCAAGCGGTGCTGCCGCTGGGCTATCCGATACCGAACGCGCCGGTCTACGTGCTAAACCGCTATATGCAGCCTGTGCCCGAGGGGGTCATTGGCGAGCTGTATATCGGCGGTCGAGCCGTTACGCGCGGCTACTATGGCCGGCCCGATCTGACGGCTGAGCGCTTCGTTCCGAATCCATTCGCTAGTCGTTCCGGCGAGCGTATGTATCGCACGGGCGATCTGGTTCGTTATCTGCCGAACGGCGCCATCCAGTTCATCGGGCGCATCGACCAACAGGTTAAGATTCGCGGCTATCGGATCGAGACAGGCGAGATCGAGCACGTCCTGCTCCAGTGTGCCGGCGTTCGAGATGCCGTCGTCGCCATTCGCGAAGACGAGCCGGGCGATAAGCGGCTGATCGCGTACCTGATTCCCGAGAAGCAAGCAGCCGGAAACGCGGAGACGATCCTCGACATAGCTGCGACTCGTAAGTATGTGAAGAGCATTCTGCCCGATTACATGCTGCCATCCGCTTATGTGCTCCTAGATCGGCTGCCGCTTAACGCGAACGGCAAGCTGGATCGAGCCGAGCTGCCGGCGCCAAGCGCATCGAATCGCGCTGCCGAGAGCGAATACACGGCGCCTCGGACGAATGAAGAGCAGCAGATTGCCGCCGTATGGCGCGAGGTGCTGGGTCTGGAACAGATCGGCATCGACGATGAATTCTTCGATCTCGGCGGCGACTCCTTCAAGGCGATCAAGGTCGTCCGCAAGATGGGCAATTCGTTCAGCGTCATGGATCTGTTCCAATTCCCGACCGTCCGCGAGTTGGCCGAACACCTTGCATCGGGCGCAACGAGAGGCGACGATCTGCTCATCGAATTCAAGAAGGCGTCCACGATCGGAGGCAAGACCATCACCCTAGTCTGCGTGCCTTATGGAGGCGGGAGCGCGATTACGTTCCAGCCGCTCGCCAAGGTATTGCCTGCGAACTACTCGCTGTTCGCCGTCGAGCTGCCCGGCCACGATTACAGCCGTCCCGATCAACCATTGGCCTCAATGGAAGAGACTGCGGCACGATGCGCAGAAGAGATCAAGAGCAAGGTCAAGGGCGACGTCTATCTCTACGGCCATTGCCTTGGCGGCGCCATGGTGCTCCGCACCGGACTGCTGCTGCAAGAGTCGAATGTGAATGTCAGCGGAATCTTCATGGCGGGCACGTTCCCTGGCGCCAGGCTGCCGTTCAAGCTTACGGAGTGGTGGCATCGGATGTTCCCGCGGGAGAAGTGGACTTCCGACAAGTTCGCTCGCGACATGCTCCGTGCGTTCGGCGGCTTCGATGACGAGATCTCGCCGGAGGAGCAGACGTTCGTGCTGCGCAACCTGCGGCATGACGCGCGGGAAGCGGAGGACTACTACACCGGCCTCTATGCACTGCCGGACACGCCGAAGCTGAAGGCGCCGGTCTCATGCATTGTAGGCGGTGCCGACCGGATGACCGAATTCTATGAGGAACGGTATATGGAGTGGCGCGACTTCAGCGATGACGTTCGATTGCATGTCGTGGATCATGCGGGGCATTACTTCCATAAGCATCAGTCCGACTTCGTCGCCAAAATCATGTCGCAGCAGATTCGTCAGTGGGAGGAAGAACGCGAATACGGCGCTGAACGTGACGCTGCCTTGATGCGTGAAGCGGAGCGTCGTGCGGAAGCGACTAGGAAGTCGGAGGCCGAGGCTGCAGTTGCAGTTGCGATAGAGAGCGACGTGAAGCCGAGCGTGAAATCTTTTCTCATGGTGACGCTCTGCTTGATTATCGCGACAATCGGAACATCGCTGACCGGTTTTGCGCTTGGGATCTGGGTCTACGAACGCACGGGCTCGATCTCGGATTACGCCACGATCTCGCTGTACGCGATTCTGCCTACGCTGTTGCTATTGCCCGTGGCTGGGGCTGTCGTCGACCGCTACGATCGGCGCAAGGTCATGCTGGCCGGGCAATGCTTGGCGCTCTGTTCCACGATATTCTTAGCGACGATGCTCTACCTAGATGCCTTATCGTTATGGGCCATCTATGTGGCCGCAGGGGTCGGATCGATTGCAGGCGCGTTCACGATGCCGGCTTATCAGGCCGCGACGGCACAGCTAGTGCCGAAGCGCTACCTCGGTCATGCGAACGGATTGGGACAGCTCGTCATGTCGCTGAACGGCATTATGGCGCCTGCGCTCGGCGGAGCATTGGTCGTCCTGATCGGACTTCATACGATCGTCGTGATCGATCTTGTGCTGCTGTCCTGCGCGATCGTGATCTTATCGCTGATTCGATTCCCGAATCTCATGTTTAAGAAACGCGAAGAACCGATGCTGCGCGAGATCGTCGGCGGCTGGCGCTACATCATCAATCGCAAGAGCTTGGTCGCCATGGTCGTCTTCTTCATCGTCGTAAACTTCTTCATGAGCTTATATAACGTCTTAACGACGCCGTTCCTGCTGCAATTCATGTCGGCCGATAAGGTCGGACTCGTCATTGCATTCGAGGGAGCGGGCTTATTAATCGGTTCGATCCTCATGTCCATCTGGGGAGGCTTCGATCGCCGCGCCGACGGCATGGTCGGGTTCGTTATGCTGACCGGCGTATCGGTCGCCATCGTCGGGTTCTATCCGTCGCTCGTAACGGCTGCCATCGGATTATTCGGCTTCGGGATGGCACTGGCGCTCATGAACACGCATTGGCTGTCGCTCATCCAGACCAAGGTCGGCTTGGAGCTGCAAGGCCGGGTACTGGCGACGAATCAAGTGATGGCATTCAGCATGCGGCCGCTCAGCTTCTTGCTCGCAGGACCGTTGGTTGCGTCCGTCTTCGCGCCGCTCGCATCGAATATGCCGGCAAGTCTGATGAACAACGGGCTTTTCGGAACGGGGGATGGCAAAGGAATCGGGTTGTTGATCGCTTCGATCGGCGTCATCTTGTTCGTCTGGGCGTTCATCGGCATGCGCTACCGGACGCTGCGGCACATGGAGACAATCTTGCCGGACGCCGTGCCGGATGCCGTCATCATCCGTGACAAAGATCAGCTGCAGCAGCGACTCGATCGCCAGATGGGCGTCGGCGTGTAGCAAGATGCAGACTAGAGATTAGAGATTAGAGATTAGAGATTAGAGGAGGAATCGCGTTATGGAATTAGAGAAGGAAATCGAGAAGCCCGTCACCTACAAGGTGGTCATCAATGAAGAAGCGCAATATGCGCTCTGGCCGTCCTATCTAGCCAATCCGGCCGGCTGGCAGGATTCCGGCAAGAGCGGCGATAAGGAAGAATGCTTGGCCTACGTGAAGCTGGTCTGGAAGGACCTGACGCCGTTAAGCTTGCGCCAAGCATGAGACCCGTGCATGTCTATGCCGTGCGTATGGGGGAACAGACAGTTGCCATGAAACAGGTTGAGCGCTGGCTTACTCTCGTGCCGCAGGACCGAGCCGAGCGAATCGCTCGGTTGCGGCATTGGCAGGATCAGTGGCGGTCACTTGCAGGGGATCGGCTCGTGCGCTATGTGCTGCGCGAACAGTACGGGATTCCGGAGGAGCGCAACGTTCATCGGCGCGACGCCTATGGCAAGCCGGCATTAATCGGGCGGGATGTACAGTATAACGTCTCGCATTCCGGCGATTGGGTGACCGCTGCATTCCATGCAACGGAGCCGGTAGGCGTCGATATCGAGCGGATCGGGGAAGCGGACCTGCAGCTGGCTGAGACAATGTTCGCGAGAAGCGAATACGAAGCCTTGTGCAGGGAGCCAGTTGAGGCTCGTGCACGTTGCTTCTATGCGATCTGGACGGGCAAAGAGAGTTATATCAAGGCACGTGGGCTTGGTTTATCGATTCCGTTGGATTCGTTCTGCGTGGCATCGACCGTTCAATGCGAAGAGGGATTGCGAGAGTCCGCGGTGACCTGCAGCGATGCGTCGGGTCGGACGTGGAAGCTGCGTCAGATCGAACTCGATCCCGAATACAGCATGACTGTATGTACCGACCATAATGTAGGGTCATTTATGTTTAACGTTGTTAATTATATGGGTTAGATTAATAGAAATGATGCGTTATGGCTTTCTCGTGTATACGACGGGAAAGTCATTTTTTTATTATGAATTGAAGGCAGAGATGATTTTTAGATTTATTTAATCCTTCCTTTATTAGCAGTTAATCCCGTGGCATTACAATGAGGCTTATAAGCGAAAATGAGAATGTGTGGGAGGAAACGGAATGAAGGCGATCGTCTGTACGAAATATGGTGCGCCGGAAGTGCTTCAGATGACAGAGTTAGAACGGCCCGTGCCCAAGGATGATGAGTTGCTCGTCCGCATCTATGCGACAACGGTTACGGTAGCCGACAGCAGAACGCGCAGCTTTAGGGTTCCGCGCTCGGTGTGGCTTCCTGCTCGTATGGCACTCGGGATCCGCAAGCCGAGACGCCCCATATTGGGAATGGAATTATCAGGTGTGGTAGACGCCGTCGGGGTTGCTGTGACTCGATTTAAGAAAGGCGACCATGTATTTGCGGCTACACTGACTGATTTTGGTGCGTACGCCGAGTATAAGTGTCTGCCTGCGGACGGTGCCGTTGCCATCAAGCCCGCGAATACGACACATGAAGAAGCCGCAGCTCTGCCGATCGGTGCTCGAACGGCGCTTCACTTTTTGCGAAAAGCGGACATAAAGCCCGGACAGCACGTGCTTGTGTATGGCGCATCAGGCAGCGTTGGCACGTATGCTGTACAGCTCGCCAAACACTTCGGCGCGCATGTCACGGGCGTGTGCAGCACCACTAATCTCGAGCTGGTAGCCTCGCTGGGAGCCGATCAAGTGATTGATTACACGCGTGAGGATTTCTCCGCCAACGGGACGAAATACGACGTCATATTCGAAGCAGTCAACAAAAGCTCCTTCGCGGCATGCATGAGGACGTTGCGGGAGGGTGGGGCGTATATCAATATTACAGAACCGCTCCCCAGTCTGCAGATGCTCTGGGAGAGAATGACGAGCAAGAAGAGGATAATACTGGGACAAAACTCGCCTGAAACCGCAGAAGCGCTAGAGTTCCTTGCAACGCTAGTCGAAGCAGGGGAACTTCGAGCGGTCATTGATCGTCGCTACACCTTCGATCAGATTATGGAAGCCCACAGGTACGTCGACCAGGGACATAAACGCGGCAATGTCGTCGTGCATTGGTAAGCGCTGTAACAGGGATGTTATGATAATAAGTCACGATTCCCATTATTCATAATGATTACGATTAATCGGGATTGTATACAATAACGGGTATATCTATTGCAGGCTTTCGGAGATTGACAAGCGAAAGCTTGCAATAACTTGGTTTGGATGAACGCATTTGTACGTATCAGCGAGTTCCCGTCGTTGGCTGTGCCTACAAGTCGGATTCGTCAACTTAACAGCAGTTCTTCAAGCCCGGGTGCTGCTGCAGTGATGATTAATCGACTTACAGGATCATGATGCACGCCGCTGGCACGAATTCTTGGCTCTAGTTCGGCTAATCTGACTTGCGCTAGCGTTATCAGGGTAATGAGGTTGCGCAAGTTGGCAGATCCGAACTAGACAGTTAATCATTAGCGATAAAGACGGATAGCCGATATCGTAAATGTTCAGTTGTAGAGTGGCATTACGGAATCACCACATCTCAGGTATTACTTTTGCACAAAATCCGTATTTTGTACATATGTCCATGGATTATCTAAAAGTGCGTAACCTAAGTTCATGTCCAGAATTATTATGGCTTGTGTCACAATCAAACAATTCTTTATATCTGTTTAATCTTCACTACACAAAATCCACTGTTTGGGAAAATATATGCATTCGATACCCCTCCGAGAGAATCAGCAATGATATGTCCTTCATCCAAAACATCACTTTCGACGCCAGGAACCTTTGCCTCATCAGAGCAATATCTACCAGACGTTGAGACAGACTCATTACTGTCATCTTGTAGAATGATTTCGTCAGCAATGACACGCACTAGTTGCCCGTATTCATTCGTAAATGCCCAATATTCACGTTCCCAATAACCAACGTCAACAACAATGTAAGGTTCGCGATGCCCAGATAAATCACAACCATCAACTTTGATGAGTTTGTACCCAGAGAATAGTTCGTTATTTAGTTGGGCAATAACTGCAATCGTATGAGCCAATACTTCATTTTTCGTCATACCTAAGACTAGATTTGCTGACAAAAATACCATTCCGATAATCGTAATGCTAGTGCGTATCCATGCTAGATATGTACGCTCGTTGGCCAAATGTTGTTGAACGAGCTGCGTCTCATTAGATCGGTCAATCATCATTTCATCCATGTTGTCTACCCGCTTATTTGCACTTATCGATACAAGCAATTAAACGTTTCTCTACATCGGCGGCCAAAGCCGCCATTTCACTGGTATCACCTGCCATACCGATTAAGGACGTCGGCCTGGGCATCCCGATTGCAGTTCTGCCCTCATGCTCATAAACGGCGATCTTACATGGCAAGAAGTAACCGTTTAGGCGGTTTGCGAGCAATACGCGGTGTGCTTCTACGGGATTACATACTTCTAGAATCTTATACTTCTCATTGAAGTCGAGCCCCTTCTCCTTCAACTTTTCTTGTAGGTCGAACTTCCACAGAACCCCAAATTGCTCTTCCTTCAGGTGTTGTTCCAATTCGTTGATCGCTTCATCGATCGTTTTGGATGTTTCAACAGTGTAGTGAAACATTGGTAATCCCTCCCCAATTCGAAGAATGAATAACCGTAGTCTGCCCACTTATACGATGGTTACGCTTGTAAGATGTAAAAACCCATCCGAGCTGCAATTGCACGCAGGATAGGCTTTTGACCTCATTTTTACCGTTTAACTTGTCCGTTCCATCCTGAGATACCGCCTTGAAGATGCGCGAGATTGGCGTATCCCTGTCCCCTTAGCACACGTGCAGCTTGTTTGCTGCGCATTCCGCTTCTGCAGTACAAGTATACGTTTCTATCCTTAGAGATGCTGTCGGTCTTGCTGCCCAGCTGCGACAACGGAATGTTAACGGCCCCCGGGATATGCCCCGAATGGAATTCGGCAGGTTCGCGTACATCGATCAGTATGCCATTCTTCGCGTCACGCAATTCCGTCTGGAAGGCATCGGTTCGGAGCGTTCTCAACCCTTTCGCCGGAGCCATCCGCATATAGAACAAGATGACGATGGCAAGCAGGAACAGCACATAGATTATGGTCGTCATATCCAATGTTGTGTTCTCCTCTCGTTATGCCTCTACCTGCTCTTGATGAGTAAGTCTACCGCTTCCTTAACGACCTGTCCTGTCTCTTTTCCTTGCTCCAACTGTTCAACGAGACATTGCTCCAGATTAACCGCAACGATATAAGCAATTGCCTTATCAGCCGCGCTCCGGATGGCCGATAGTTGTGCCACCACATCTTTGCAGTGTTTACCTTCTTCCATCATGTTCAACACGCCGCGGGCTTGTCCCTCGAGTCGCTTCAGCCGACGCTTAACGTCATCATCATATTGCATGATTGATCATCCTTTCCGGTTCGTTATTCATATAAGGCTATTATGAACATTTATTCCTCGGCTCACAAGACGGAATGATCAATCGGGCATGATGTGAACGCCATTAGATGAACAGATTGACCTTCGCTTCCGTTGCGTCACCCAGGTAAGCTGCTACGCCCGCATACTCGATTCCGTCGATCAGTTCCTCTTGCTGCAAGCCGAGAAGGTCCATCGTCATCGTACAAGCGACGAGCTTCACGCCTTGCTCCTGCGCTAGTTCGATCAGCTGCGGCAGGCTAAGCGCATTATGTTTCTTCATGACGTGCTTGATCATCGCCGGACCGGCACCTGCGAAATTCATGCGCGAGAGGCCGAGCTTCTTGGAGCCGCGAGGCATCATCCACGCGAATGCCTTCTCGAGCCAACCTTTGTTTACCGCTGCCTTCTGATCTTTACGAAGCGTATTGAGCCCCCAGAAGGTGAAGAAAATCGTAACCTCATGATCATAAGCCGCAGCGCCGTTCGCAATAATAAACGCAGCGATCGCCTTGTCGAGATCGCCGCTGAAGAGTACGATCGTCGTCTTTTCTTGGGAGTTAGTTTGTGTCATTATCTCATTCCTTTCTATTTCTGATACACATACTTGTATGGGTAATCATGATTTCAAAAAAATAAAGACGCTTCCGACAATTGCCGGATATGAACCTTGGATGCTCCGACTCGAAGTCGATCGGATCTCGTATGTCGAGGATTTGTATGCCCATAGTCGCCACTCGATCAGAATGTTCGTCTTGATCCGAGATGTGAAATCCCTGAACCGGCTGCCATCTTCGTAAAAGTAGCAAGACTGTGATGAATGCTGCCGCGAATGCCAGTGTTGTCGCCATGCTGACCGCCTCCTCTATTGCGGTGTTATGAATCGCTATGCCTTAACCACCCCGATGGGTATACGAATCAATCGGAGATCGCTGGGGGCAAAGACAGGCGTTCAGTGAGAGGGTGGAGAATGGCGGTGATGCCATTCTCCCGGCGCAGCTTAGCCTTTCTTAATCCAGAATTTATACACGCCGTTCTCTTCCTTGCTTTCGAGCATTTCGTTCCCCGTCTTCTTCGCCCATGCTGTCAGATCGTTCAGGGCCCCTTTGTCCGTTGCGTGGACTTCGAGAACTTGCCCAGACGTCAATTCCTCAATCGATTTTCTAGTCTTAACGATCGGCATCGGACATGCCAATCCGCATGCATCTAACACTTTATCGCTATTCATGCTGTTTTTCCCTCCACTTAGTCAATGATTAGTTGTCGTGAACCGCACAACGGTTCGGACCGATTTCCATTTCACGCTGCTCGTCCTCGTCCGGATGGATCCGACCCATGTTGGTTTGGCGGATTTCCTGGTACGCATTCGGCTGCGGCGGCAATCCTTCTGTTACGGTCTTACGGAACTCGCCTTCGTCCTTGATGTTCAAACCAGGGTTACGCTTGTAGAGATCGCCGAGCAGGCCGGATACAAGCCCTTTCTCGCCCAATTCGGTCACCTTGCCGAAGTGTGCCGGCAGTACGACCAGATCATCGGACAGATTCTTATAACGGCTGTAAAGCGTCTCGCGCAGATCGCCTACCCAGTCTTCCGCAAGGCCGGCAAGATC
Source organism: Bacillota bacterium (assembly GCA_023386495.1). Lineage (GTDB taxonomy): Bacteria > Bacillota > Bacilli > Paenibacillales > Paenibacillaceae > Paenibacillus_I. The sequence goes on from JAEWJS010000102.1 coordinate 10,999, forward strand.
AGGACGACCGATCGATTCGATGAATAAGATATCGCCGGATAACAAGTAGCGGTTATCGATGATGAAGGACGTCGAGCCGACCGTGTGGCCAGGCGAGTAGATCGGCTGCACGACGATTCGCTCCATCCCGACGGTGATGTCCTTGCCCTCCTCCAGCTTCTCGAACGCAAACGTCACTTCGCAGGCATCCTTCGGAGGCAGATGATAGGTCGCTCTGTGCATCTCCGCAAGCGCGCGTCCGCCGGAAATATGGTCGGCATGCAGATGCGTGTCGATCGTGTGCAACAGCTTAGCGTTTTTCGCCTGAAGGAACGATTCGTACTGGTCGATCATCCGGCTCGTATCGATGAGCGCCGCTTCACCGTCCGACAAGACCGCGTAAGATAAGCAGCCTTTCCCGATGCGAACGAACTGATACAGCTCTCCGCCGCCGGTCAAATCCGCGACTTTGACGGGTTCGAGATGCTCGCTCCAAGACTTCATGCCGCCTTCGAGATAAGAGACATTCGTACGTCCTGCCTCCGCGATCTGTTCCGCGATGAACAGGGACGATCCTTCCTTCGAGCAGACGACGAGTAACGGCTTGCCGTCAGGAATTTTCTCCAATGCCGGATCGATGCCATCTAGGAGGTCGAAGTACGGAATGTTGACGATATGCGCGTTCTCCCCTTCAATCTTCCAATCCGCGAAGTCCGTTTCGTTACGCACATCCAGGATAAACAGTTCGGCGCCGTCGATGACTTGCCGTGCCACTTCCTTTGCCGACATCTTATTGATCGTAGTCATTGTCATTGCGGTTTCCCCCTAGTAGTCATTAAAATGTCTGCGTGACGTTCGCGTCCTGTGCAATGTCTAGAAACGTAACTGCTCCACCCACGTCGATCCCTTCGATAAAATCTCCCTTCGTCAAGTTCATGACGTCCATCGTCAGGCAATTGTGCTGTGAAGGTTAAACGTCTTTCTCGACTTCGCCTTTCCAAGAGGTCATTCCCGGAATAATGTTCTTCACATTCTTGAAGCCTTTGTCGGCCAGCATGCTGCATGCCATATCACTTCGACTGCCAGTTCGGCATACGACGTGGTATTCTTTGTCAGCATCAAGCTCCTGCATACGTGCATCCAGTTCACCCGCAGGTACCGATATGGCCCCTGGAAGCCGCCCGAAAGCATATTCGGCAGGCTCACGTACGTCAATAATGTTCAGTTTTTCACCCGCAGCGAGCTTAGCCTTGATCTCGTCCAGTGAAGCCGTATGCGGAAACTTCGTTTCGTCCTTCACCTCAGCGGGATCGGCTTTGCGGATATAGTGACGATAAACCCCGTCCTCTTCTTTAAGCCCAATGTATTGGTGCCCGGTACGTTTGCTCCAGCTCTGAAGGTCAGCCACAGAGCCTTTATCGGTCGCTCTGACCTCAAGAACTTCACCATTGTTCAGTTCCTCGATTGCCTTCTTCGTCTTCACGACCGGCAGCGGGCATGCAAGCCCTTCACATTCAAGCGTACGATTCGCTTTCAACGTTGCTGTTGTCATTGGCAAGTTCCCCCTCCTAATTTACTCCATATCGCCTTGCCAAGCGGTCATGCCGCCCGGCATATTGATCACGTTGTAACCCATGGCCGCCCCTGGAATATGTCTGGAAGCCCATCAATCCGGCTCTCGATCATCCAGAATGATGAATTTCTCACCCTTTAAGTCAAAATATCAAGCCATATCTTAACGACAGTACCTAGGATCAGAGCAGCGAGAAGCCATTGTAGTACCTTCGTGTTCATTCGCTTGCTGATGGCGGCGCCAATCGGTGAAGCGATCGTGCTAGCGACGACCATGACGATCGACGGAATCAGAAGCATATGTCCACCCATCAGCTTGCCGGCTGTTGAACCTATCGATGAGATGAATGTGATGGCAAGCGATGATGCAATGGCGACACGAATCGGAATTCGCAAGATAACAAGCATGACGGGAACCGTGATAAAGGCCCCTGCTGCGCCTACAATACCGGACAGAATCCCGATGACCCCGGCCAATGTCGCTGCGAGCGGTTTGTTAAATCGCAACTGGGTGAAGTCAGCTGTTTCGTCCCCTTTCTTCGGCAGAAACATCATCACGGCGGCAATCAGCGCAAGTACAGCGTACGTGAGGTTGATCGCTTCATCCGGGAGAAATTTCGATCCGTATCCGCCGATAAAGCTGCCCGCCACGATCGCGATCCCCATATTAAGCACCAGCGCCTTGTTGATATACCCGCCTTTCCGAAAGGCGAATATCCCAGCCAAAGAAGCGAAGAATACTTGTACAGCGCTGACTGCTGATACCTCCTGTGCTGTAAAAGCGACGAAGCCGAGTGCCGGCGGAATATACAGCAGCATTGGATACTTAATGATCGATCCTCCGATTCCCACCATCCCGGAGATGAATGACCCCGCGAATCCGATTGCGAACAGCGTGATAATCCAGCCAATGTCCATGGGTACTCCTTTCCGCGGTACATCGCGAACAATCGGATGCAGCCAGCTCAATTGTCACCCTCAATTAATACCCTACGGGGTATTAATTGAGGTAAAAAAATAAGCATCTCGCGACGCGTTGTTCCGCATTCATCAATACCCCTTGGGGTATGTTGATACTATATACTCAATTGCTATATCCGTCAACCCCTGAAGAACATATATCCTCGTATCGGTTCATTGTCTTTCATCCCCTCATCAACTTTCATTTTATTTCAAATGAGGGGGTTTCTCGATAGTACGCAGCAGTTGCAAGACCTGATTGATCTGCCCCGATTATTGTGACGTCATACATGTGGTATCATCCTCGATCTTATTCTGAAATATGAAGAAGGCCGTAGCGAATTCGCCACGGCCCACAGTTCGTTGGCTATTCCTTTAATCGCATGAGTCGCATACTGTTCAGTGCAACCAGTAAGGTTGCGCCCATGTCGGACAGAATGGCAATCCACAGGGTTAACCAGCCAGGTATGACGAGCAACAGCGCGATGATTTTTATGGCTAGTGCGAAAGTGATATTTTGCTTAATAATCGTAAGGGATTTGCGGCTGAGCTTGATTGCGAACGGAAGTTTCCGTAGATCGTCACCCATTAACGCGACGTCTGCCGTCTCGAGTGCCGTATCGGTACCAGCGCCGCCCATCGCGATTCCAACGGTTGAAGCTGCGAGCGCTGGCGCATCGTTAACGCCATCCCCCACCATGGCGACATTGCCATATTCAGCCCTCAGACGTTTAATGACATCTAGTTTGTCTTGCGGCATCAATTCCGCTTGAACATCCGACACGCCTACCTCACCGGCAATCGCAGTAGCAGTTCCTTGGTTATCGCCAGTAAGCATAATCGTCTTTTTGATGCCAAGATGATGTAATCGTTGAATGACTTCCTTGCTTGAATCGCGAACTTCATCTGCTACCGCGATCACGGCAAGCACTTCATGCTCCGTACCTACAAGCATTGCTGTCTTGCCTTGGTTCTGCAGGGTGGACACATGCTGTTCCTGTTCAATGCTGAGAGGAGAAGACAACATTTCGGTGAATAGCTTCGGATTACCGACATAGTACGTCATTCCGTCAACTGTACCTTTAATGCCTTTACCTGTGATCGCGGAGAAATCATCGATCTTCACATCCTTATAGGGGATGCCCTCCTCTTCCGCTTGCCTCATGATAGCTGACGCGAGGGGATGCTGCGAACGGTATTCCAATGCCGTAATGACGGACATAAGCTCGCTTTGATTGGTCGCATGATGAAAGACATGATAGTCCGTAACGGCTGGTACGCCTCTAGTGAGCGTCCCTGTTTTATCGAACGCAATGGCCTTTAACGCGCCCATTTCTTCAAGGTAAATGCCGCCCTTGAACAGCACCCCCTTCTTCGCAGCGTTGCCGATTGCCGATACGATGGCTATTGGGGTCGAAATAACAAGTGCGCATGGACAGCCGACTACAAGTATGGAAAGTCCTTGATAGATCCAAGTTGTCCAGCCGCCATCGAAGAATAACGGAGGAATGACTGCTACGAGAGCTGCCACGCTCATGATTACCGGTGTGTAGTACTTGGCAAATTTATCGACGAACGCTTGCGAAGGCGCTCGCTCGCCCTGCGCCTCTTCAACCAGATGGATAATCTTCGCGATCGTCGTATCATCCACAAGCTTCGTTACTTTGACTTCAAGCAAGCCTTCTTCATTCAAAGTGCCAGCGAAGACGTCGTCATGGATCGATTTCTCCACAGGGACGGATTCCCCAGTTATTGCGGCCTCATTAACGGCAGAGTAACCACTGACAACCACACCATCCATGGCAATCTTCTGTCCGGGCTTGACGATCATGATGTCGCCTACAACAATATCATCCACAACAATCGTCTTCTCTTGACCTTGACGCCTGACTACAGCCTCTTTGGGTGCGATATCCATTAAGGAGCGAATCGACTGTCTCGCCCGATCCATGGAGTACCGTTCTAAGGCTTCGCTTATTGCGAACAGAATGACGACAATCGCACCCTCTGCCCATTCGCCGATAATTGCAGCTCCGATAATGGCCACAGTCATGAGAGTTTTCATGTCGAACTCTAAACGGAATAAGTTTTGAATCCCTACTTTGAATAAGGAGAAGCCCCCCATCACAATCGAGACTGCAAATAGCAGAGAAGTGATAAGATTGTGTTCGCCATTCACATACTGGGAACAATAAGCAAGCAGAAGTAATATGCCTGCATTAACAAGGGTACTGTGCTTCTTGATAAACGGAACCTTTGCTTCCCTGACCTCTTGCTTTGACCCTTGGATTCGTTTGTCTGGTGTTACTTTTAAATTTTCGAATGCTCCCGCTTTTTCAAGTTCCGGGATCGTTACATCACCATAAACAGCGATCTTTGAAGCGCCGAAATTTACTTTGGCATCACGCACGCCGGGAAGCTGCTTCACATTCTTCTCGAAGGTCCCTGCACAGCCTGCACAAGAGAAGCCTTCTACACGAAAGATGTTCTCATTGTCGATGCGCTCGTCATCTTTATTCAACGCTGACACCTTCTTTCTGATGTTCAATCGCAAGCCTGATCAGCTGTTTCAGCTGTGCATCCTCGAGCGAATAGAAGACAAGCTTCCCTTCTTTGCGATACTTGGCGATTCCCATGTTGCGAAGTAATCGCAAATGATGGGATGCTGTTGCCATGGTTGAACCAATAATATTGGCAACATCACAGACGCACAGCTCATCCTCATCACAAAGCGCATAGGCAACTTTGAGTCGAGTATGATCTGCCAACACTTTAAAGATTTGCGCCATATCTTGAAAATCATGATTCATTATTTTCTGCTGAACCCGATTGACCTTATCCTCGTCGTAACAGAATATTTCGCACGAATCTCCACGTTCCAATTGAATCACCTCAATCTAATAATCGTTTGATTATTATATTATGTTTCTGCAGGTGATTTGTCAAATGGGTTCATACGGTAGAACGCAAAAAAGGCCGCTTTGAATGCGGCCTATGCTGTACACGTCCTTACACCGCCAAAGTGATATGAATTATCTCATCCGGTTGACGACATACTTCGAATCAGCACCTACACCGCGCAGCGTAGCTGAAGCGAACGATCGCTGAGCAGTCAGACCGACGTAATACAATCCTTTTACCGTAGGACTAACGCCGGATCGATGGATTGGATTGCCGTTCTCATCCAACGCTCCCATTCCATCAAGGAACGGGAGATTGGAACGAAAGCCGGTTGCAAAAATAATGCTGTCTATTTTTTCCTTCGAACCATCTGACCAAATGACGCCTTCGGGATAGAATGCGGTAAACATCTGCTTCTGGGGAGGCTTCTCTTGGTCTAACCGCCTCTTATATCCGCCAGAATCAATGACAGCCGACGCATGAATTGCAAATGATTGGCCAATGCGCCAGAAGGTGTCTACTCCCGTCACTTTAAGCCAGAAATGAATATCCAGCCCGAGAATACGCTGTGGCATCCATTCCACAGGCTCGCGAACGGCAAGCGTCGTATCCGTGAAGTCTGCTAGTTCCGTTGCGATCTGGACAGCCGAATTTCCTCTCCCGACTACGATAACAGATCGATTCCGATACGGCTCAGGGCTCATATAGGCAGATGAATGGATAACCTCTCCTTCATAACGATCTTGACCTGGGATATCTGGGACATAGGGTCGACTAAATGAACCTGTTGCACAAACAATATTTCTTGATGAATACCGTTCACCATTGGATGTCGTGACTTGGAAGGTTCCGGATACGTCCTTTTTGACCTCGACAACCCGGCTATAATGAACAATCGGGAGATTATTTTCCTTTGCGTAACTGCGTAAATATTGAACGACTTCATCCCTTGAAGGGTATCGATTTCCTCCCCCTGGGAATCGATAGCCTGGCAGAGACGAGTACTTGGCTGGCGAAAAAAGCTTGAGACTCTCATAATAGTTCGGCCATGACCCCGCTGAGTCACCACTCATCTCTAAGATCTTGAAGGACATTCCTCTCTTTTTCAACCAATATCCCGCTGCTAGCCCAGCCTGACCAGCACCAATGACAATTGCATCTAACAGTGAATTCATTGATATTCTCCCTCTTAAGCATTCAAATTGTTGGTCTCTGTAACCGGCAATTCAGAGCCCCTCAGGGCTCTCAACTTCATTGATAAAGCTACAGCACAAGCGAGTAAAATGATCGTACATCCAATTAGGTAGATATCTGACATAATAGAAGCGATGATAAAGCCAATCAATGGTCCAACAGCCGCACCGATGTCACTAGACATGAGAAATCTCGAAACAAATTGATGCCAATCGGATCGTGAAGCTTGTAATTCCCGATCCATGGTGCCAGGAATGGCTCCGCAACCATCCTTATCGCTTGGATGAGACCCGCGAGCCCTGCTACACCGAGTAGGTTGGTGATAATTGCATTATCGATGTCAAGGAGATCAATCCAGTAACTTAACGAGGACTTGAAAATTCCCATAAATACACATGCTAGGATGAAACTCTCCAGCAATAACACGGTTAAAGCTAAGTTATGGATAAGATTATGCCTGGCCTTTCCTTTAGAATTGGTATCTACATGAAACGCAGTCGGGATATTGAAGGTATTTCTTCTTAGCAAAATCAAGGAACTAAACGCGCATAGACCAAAAATAGATGTGACTAGCTCTATGTTGACATGCTGAACTAGGATTCCACCTCCAAGCATGCCTACTAATCCGCCAATTCCTACAATCCCGTTAAACGTCCCATTGAGTTTTCCTGATGCTGTAGGTTCTCCTTGCAGGGCATCGACAACAGCCAGTTGACCTGCTTGTTTAAACAGCGCCCATGCGATCCCCCACAAGCAGCGCATCAGGAACAGCAACCAGAACGAGTGCAGCAAGCCGTAACTGGCAGTCGTAAGTCCTGCTAGGACTACTGCAATCGTTAGCCCAGTTTTATAGCTATAGCGTTCGTAAAACCATCCCACCAATGGATGAATCGGGATTCGTTCTCCGAATAGACAGATTGCAGTAATCCCTGCAATGAGTCGAATCTGAACGGGCGGCACTATCCGCAGCAAGAACTTCCACCGCATGTGCTGCTTAATTCAGGGATGCTGCTAACGCTACATACACCGGTATCCGGCAAATTCAGTTCAACTCTACCTGCAGCGTCCCAATCACCAGCTAATGCTGCGGCAATACTTCTTACCTGTTCGTAGCCGGTGGCCATCAAGAACGTAGGTGCGCGGCCGTAGCTTTTTGCCCCGACAATATAGAAGTTCGGCTCAGGCTGACGCAGTTCAGCTTCTCCGTGTGGACGGACCGTTCCGCAGCTGTGCACGTTCGGATCAATTAGATCAGCTAGCGCAGGTACGCTTTCCAATGCAGGATCCGATTGATACCTCACTTCACGCAAGTATGAAAAGTCAGGTCTCGCCCCCGTGTTCACGATAATTTCATCAATATCCAGGAGCTCGACGGATTCATGATGACGCAAGCCGATTAATTTCAGCTTACCAGCATGCTGCTCGATCTTCTGGGTACGAAATGCAGTAACGACTGCAATTCGTCCTTGTTGGACGAGGTCGTCGATAGCGATGCCGAGCTGTCCTCGTGCCGGTAAAGCATCCGCTGCCCCACCACCGTATGTGTCTTCCACGGCTCCCTTGCGAAGCACCCAGAGTATGGAAGTTGCCGGCTCATCGTTTTGCAGTTTGCTTAGCTCGAGGATGGAATTGATCGCGGAATGTCCGCTTCCGATAACAGCCACTCGCTTGCCGGCATACCGCCCCCTCTCAGGTCCAACAGCGTTCGGGATGCCGTAAGTCACATGATTATGGACTTCTAACTCGCCGATTGCATGGGAGCCGCTAGCGCCTGCCGGGTTTGGGGTTCGCCATGTACCTGTAGCATCGATCACGGCTGATGCTAAGAGTTGACGAAGCTGCCCATCTCTCGATTCCATCGTTATTTCGAACGGGAAGGTGTCACGTCCTGCTGTCTTCACTTTATCGATCCCGTAGCGTTGAACGCCAACCACTTTGGTATGCAATACAAGTTGTGGCTCCACTTCTGGTAACATAGAGAGAGGCAGCAGATAATCATCCACCAATTGACCGCCTGTTGGCAGCTGTTCCTTATCCGGAGCTTTCCATCCGTTCGCCAATAGAAGTGCTTCGGCCGCCTGATCGATGTTATACTTCCATGGCGAGAACATGCGAACATGCTCCCACTCCCGAGTGGAGGCTCCAACGGATGCGCCTTGTTCGATCAACACGAACTTCATGTTCCGCTTGATTAGATGAGCGGCAGCCGCAAGACCAACGGGACCGCCCCCAATAATGGCAACTGGGAATTTGTTTAACATGCATGACGCCTCCTTGTATTTGCTATTCACAAGGTACTGACGGCATATGAAAATAAAAGACGCAAAATGGAATGGATCGACGTTTGCGTCTTTTTTAAGTTTTGTGCGTCTTAATGAATAGCTATGAATCGAAATCGCTTGGAGGCGTTAATATGGAGCTTGACCTGATCTGGCATCAATTTCATAATCCCATTAAAAGCTACGTAGCCAAAAGAGTACGCGATGCTGCATCAGTCGACGATATCGTTCAAAACGTGTTCCTGAAGATCTATCTTCATATCGATGAGCTTAAGGATCAGCGGAAATTTCAAAACTGGGTGTTTCAAATTACCCGTCATGCGATCATCGACCATTACCGCAGAGTACGTCCAACCGCCTCATTGCCGGATGAGCTCTTGTTCGACAATGCCGCGGATGACAATTACCTCACGCAAGAACTATCTCGATGTCTCCGCGGAATGATCCATCAACTCCCTGACAAATATCGAGAGGCATTGGAACTCGTGGAGCTCGGAGGTATGTCCCAGAAGCAGCTAAGTGAGGAATTAGGGATATCGTTCTCCGGTGCGAAATCACGCGTACAGCGAGGAAGAGAAAAGTTAAAGGACCTTATCACTGCATGCTGCCACGTCGAGCTCGATAAATATGGCAATGTTCTCGACTATCATCAGCGAGAGGAACCATCCACCGATTCCTGTGTAACGAATTGTATGGAGAGTAGCAGACACTCGTCTAACTAGATGTTTGCGTCTTTCCCGACATTCCTCCGTCTTCACTTGTGTAACCCAATTGAACTCTTTAAGGAGGAATTACGCATGGAGCACGAAAAAAATAAGGTAGTTGGTGGTTCAACACAAGGCTGTTGCGGAGTTGCTGCACCTGTAGGAGTCGCTGCATGTTGCGTGGAAGATGCCGATAAGAAGGCGGCCGGAGAAAGCGGATGTGGCTGCAACAACAACGAGGAAAGTAAAGCGAAAGCAGCTGAAGCATGCTGTTAAAAACAAAGGCTCCTGCAAATTTTTGCAGGAGCCTCTGTTTTGAAGCAATTCTAATTACATTTTGATTGCCCATTGTCATCCGGCAGCAGATGAACCATGCTTGGCATATGATCAAGAACACCCTTAATATAGGGTTTATCTTCAACATTAAGCGAATAGTATACCCATTGGCCTCTTCGGGATTCATTTACGAGACCCTGAGACTTTAGCTTTCGAAGATGCTGACTGATTCCAGGCTGTGACATGTTTAAGATATCAACGAATTCACAGACACAAAGCTCCTTCTCCTTCATGAGAGTGAGCATTGTTAACCTTGTTTTATCACCAAGCATCTTTAGCTTCTCGGCCACTTCATGGAGTCGATCCATAGCTATGCCCCCTCCTCATGCGAAGGAATGGTTTGATCGCTCTTGCGTCACAAAATATACCCTCTATTCTTTCTTCGTAAATGATTGAAATTCTACCCGCACAGGTTCGTTCGGAGGAGCGCAGCAAAGCGAGAGATCTTGAGGATCACCAGCTGACTCGAACTCCGAATCCTCTTTCGTATAGAAGATTTCCCAAGCATTGCCGTCGGGATCGTAGACCCACACCTTATCTTGTACGGCATAGCAACACGTCGTATTCATCTCGTCGATTAACAGCAGCCCGGATTGACGCAGGCGTTCGCCCATCGCTAGAACTTCATCCGTGTTATTGACCTGAAAACCAAGATGATTGAGTACGCCCTTCTTCTCGAAAGGTCGGACGTTAAGAGAAAAATGCAGCGCAGGTTCAATCAATTCGAATTTCGCGTAATTGTCTTTCACCTTGGTTGGCTCATCGCCGAAGAAGTGACGATAAAATTCTAACGACTTGTTAAGATTCGAACAGTTAATGGCAACATGCATACGTTTAATAGCCATTGACGTACCTCCGTTTCGCCTATTTGCCTTCTGCTACGAATTTGCTGATACGATCCTTTATGGCGTCACGCACGTTACGGAACTGTGCCATGATTTCTTCTTCCGAACCGGTTGCTTTCGCAGGGTCTTCAAATCCCCAGTGCCATTTCACTACATTGGGATTCGAGATGACCGGGCAATGCTCGTCGGCATGGCCGCAGAGCGTTACGACATAATCGGCACGGTTGAGAATTTCAGGGTCGATGACATCGGATGTATGCTCGCTGATATCTACGCTGGCTTCTTTCATGACTTGAACCGCGCGTGGATTCAAACCGTGCGCTTCAAGCCCTGCGCTTTTCACTTCGAAATTATCGCTGCCCAGTGCTCGCATGAAACCATCGGCAATTTGGCTCCTGCAGGAATTTCCAGTACACAGAAAGTAAATCAGTTTTTTGTCCATTTCAATGACCTCATTTCGTTTAGTAAATTAGGATATAATCATCAACCATACGTACAATCCAACAAGCGTAATGAACAAGGTGGGTATGGTCAGAACGATACCGACTTTAAAGTAATTGCCCCAAGTAATCTTAACGTCCTTCCTAGAGAGGACATGAAGCCATAGCAGGGTCGCTAACGAGCCAATTGGCGTAATTTTAGGTCCGAGGTCGGAACCGATAACGTTCGCGTAGATTAGAGCTTCGCGGAGAGTCCCTGATGTATCTGTCCCTTGAATCGCCAGGGCATCGATCATAACAGTCGGCATATTGTTCATGATGGACGAGAGAATAGCTGCAATGAAACCCATACCGATCGTTGCGACGAATAAGCCTTGATCTGCGACGGCCTGAATGACGTCTCCGAGCATATCCGTGAGGCCGACATTCCGGAGCCCATATACAACAACGTACATGCCAATCGAGAAAATGACGACAGCCCAAGGTGCCTCCTTGATAACTCGCTTCGTCTCGATGACATGACTGAATCGAGCGAAAAAGATAAAGAAGAGAGCGGCAACGCCGGCAATTATCGATACAGGAATATTGATGAATTCGCTGATCAAGTAAGCTACCAGCAATACACCAAGGATCACCCACGATAGTCTGAACATACGAACATCTTTGATCGCTTCTGACGGCTTTTTCAAGCTGCTGATGTCATAGTCGGCTGGAATGTCCTTTCTGAAGAACAAGAACAGCACACCCAGGCTTGCCGCAATCGAGAAGATCGTAGGAACGATCATGCGGCTTGCGTATTCTACAAATCCGATATGAAAGTAATCCGCTGAAACGATGTTAACCAAGTTACTTACGATGAGCGGCAGCGAAGCCGTATCCGCAATGAATCCGCTCGCCATTATAAACGGAAGAATCATTCGGTCCTGGAACTTTAGTGCTCGAACCATCGCTAACACAATTGGAGTAAGAATTAAGGCTGCACCATCATTGGCGAAGAATGCTGCAACTGCGGCCCCCAGAAGAATGACATACGTAAACATCAACTTGCCCTTGCCGCGTGCCAACCTCGCCATGTGAAGGGCAGCCCATTCGAAGAATCCGATTTCGTCTAAGATTAGCGAGATCAGAATGATCGCTACAAAAGTTAAAGTCGCATTCCATACAATGCCGGTAACCGTACCGACATCCTCGAAATTTACCACTCCGAAGATCAGGGCAAGTATAGCGCCAGCAGATGCCGACCACCCGATATTCAGCCCTTTAGGCTGCCAGATAACAAACGTTAACGTAAGCAAAAAAATGATAACCGCAATGACTGTCATGACTGCCTCCAAACCGCAAACGTTGGCCGATACCAGCTGCGAACGATTTTTTTGACCACCCAGGCGATCCCCATAATGACACTCTTATCACCCGAATATAAATATATAATTATTCACTTATGTTGTAAAGGTAGTCGTTTCGAATGTAAAAAACCCATCCGAGCGGCAAATGCACGCAGGATAGGCTTTTGACCTCATATTTACCGTTTAACTTGTCCATTCCATGTCGAGATACCGCCCAGGAACACCACATAGATGTTACTTCGTTGCTCCAATCAAGTCCGAAGTTCTCACTAATGCAAAGTCCAGTCCACCGAGAACAGTCGTCGTGTAAGCGATGAACTCATCATGAAGCACAAACTGCGGATGCGGATCAGCGTGATACTTCGATCTGGTGACTGGCGCAGGAAGCGCTGTTGCGATTGTTACTTCCTTGCCCGTGACACGGTTGTAGAACATGACGCTTACGGGCTTCTCGTTCCACTGATACACATTAATATCTCCAACCAGATATCGATCATCTGTGCTCGAATGGGAATGACAAGTGCCGCCTGGCCATACGAGTTCAGTTCGCATCGTATCCAACGGGACATAGTGCGTGCCTCCTTCATAATTCACGTACCAGATACCTTTGCCGTTCTTTGCCCACCATTCATGCGCATGCAGATCTCCTCGAACGACATTCGGAAAGATTGGCATTGCCGTCTCTCCTCTGCGTATCAACCACAACCGATTCACATAGGGATTAAACTTCCCTGTCTTAATATCCTGCCAATGATCTTGACAGATCATCATCAGATCGGAATCCGTTGGCGAGAATTGTGCGTGCTTGTAGCACGCGTCAAAGGTTTGCCAATGCTCATACCGCCCGGTTTCGATATGGAAGGCGCCGATATGCCATTCATCTCCTGCGATCATATCGATGTTCAGCCACTTACCGTCAGCTGATCTCGTTAGATGCGTCGTTAGCCTGCGAATGCCTTTATAATCTTGTGAGCCAGCCATATTCCCTGGAGCATCAATCCGGCCTAAGAGGCTTGTATGATCGTCGAGCCTCGGCCCCCTCATGAAAATTTCATTTCGAGACGCCCAGATTGCATAGCCTGTCTTCGGATCAATGAAGGGGGCCTCTGCAACGAAACTGCTTTCAGGAAACATTCGCAGTGACTCTTCCTTCATATCCAGCACACCAAGTATGTGTCCAGGAGTTGGCGGAAACGATAAATAGAGCCACACATAACGCCCATCCTCTGTTATATTCGGCGAAGTAAAGTAGAAGGCCTGCTGATTAGCAGCGACCCGCTCCGTCAAGATATAGCTGGTCACTCCCGATACAGGATCTGTCCAAGGTGTAAACAACTTGCTATCCTCAGGTTTTAACCATTTTTGATTATTCATTTAATAACTCCCTTCATAAGAAGACTTTCTTAACATATAAGACTACATCATAAAATGCTATGATCTATCTACCTGATCTGAGGATGTATATTTGACATAAACAAATAAAGCCGCGATTAACGCGGCTCCTTGTCCCCCAGCTGTTGGACGTTATCATTCTTGGTGCCTAACTAACATTCCGACCGCTGATTTAGCCAGGCACCTGCCCTTTCAACTGAATGTCGCGATCCCAATGACGGTGCTGAGCGATATCCTGCACCAATCGTTCATTGAACGCATTGAGATCCGCGCTGTTCCGGATCGTGAGAACGCCGTATTCATGGAATACGTCTGTACCCGAATTCGGTCCGGCAACGGTCAAGCCATGAATCTGGGAGGCGATAATCAAGTCTACGCCTTCGCTCGTCGCAGCAATCGTCTTGGCATGCTTGAATGCTTCGTTCACGAAGTGCAGCGCATCCCCCTGCGTCGTCAAAGCATCTACGCTTTGTTGCCCGCCGATCACGTACACCGCATCATAATGAATCGATCCGGCGGTGGTGAACGTCTTGGCAACTTCCATCTGCTGCCCTTCCATGCTCATTAACACTCCTAAGTTCTTGCTGACGAATTCCGCTTTTACGCCAGCGTTCTGTAGGGCCGACTGCACTTGTGTCCATTCCGAATGCCGGTAACCGTTCTCGGCAAGCACGGCAACCTTCCGTGTCTTGGCGATCCTGACTGGGTTGGTCAACTGGCTGACAGCCGGGGAAGAAGCCGTTGTCGGCACGCTTGCTGGGGGTGAGGGCGGTGTGGCCCCGACGCCCTGTGCGATCTGAACCGCGAGTTGCCCGTCGACATGATTGAACATGTCCACAATCCGCTGACGAATCTTCTTGTCTTTCACGCTGCCAACCTCAAAATGAAAAGCATCCACAATGTGCTTCTTCTCGACCGGTGTCATGCTATTCCAGAATAATGCAGCTTGGCTATAGTGATCGGCGAAGCTCTGACTTCGTTCGCGTACCTTTCGTCCTTCTACTTTTTCAGCATAATGCGCAAAGCCGTTCGCCACCGGCCCCGGAGAATTTTCTTGCAGGGAATTTGGCCAATAGCTGGTGTTGCCCCGATCAATCGTCATGCGATGGTAGCCGTCCCGTTGATTGTTATGGATAGGAGCAATGGGGCGGTTGATCGGAATCTCGTGAAAATTCGGCCCTCCTAAGCGTATTAACTGCGTGTCCGTATAGGAGAACAGCCTACCTTGCAGCAGCGGATCATTGCTGAAATCGATTCCTGGAACAACGTGACCTGGATGAAAAGCGGCTTGTTCCGTCTCGGCGAAGAAATTGTCTACGTTGCGGTTGAGCGTCATCTTGCCGATTAACTTAACCGGAACCATCTCCTCCGGCCAAATCTTGGTTGGATCCAGAACGTCGAAGTCGAAGTTGAATTCATCCTTCTCCTCGATCATCTGCACACCAAGCTCGAATTCCGGGAATTCCCCTTCGTTAATGGCATCCCATAGATCACGACGGAGATAATCCGGATCCTTACCCGCAAGTTTCTGCGCTTCGTCCCAGACGAGGGAGTGAGTGCCGAGCGTAGGCTTCCAGTGAAGCTTCACGAACCTTGCAATGCCTTGAGCGTTGACGAACCGGAACGTGTTGACGCCGAAACCCTCCATCATGCGGAAGCTCCGCGGAATACCGCGGCCGGATAGCAGCCACATGATCATGTGAGCGGACTCCGAATTGCTGGCGACGAAATCCCAGAACGTATCGTGAGCCGCGGATGCTTGTGGAATTTCGTTGTGCGGTTCCGGTTTGATGGCGTGAACGAGATCCGGAAATTTGATCGCATCCTGGATGAAGAAGACAGGCATGTTGTTAGCCACCAGGTCATAATTGCCTTCTTCCGTGTAAAACTTCGTTGCGAAGCCTCGTACGTCGCGCACCGTATCTGCCGAGCCTCGAGAGCCGACGACCGTGGAGTATCGTACGAAGACAGGCGTCTTGACAGAGGGATCTTGCAAAAATTTCGCCATGGTGTATTCCCCCATCGGCTCGTACACTTGAAAATAACCATGGACACCGAATCCTCTCGCATGAACAACCCGTTCCGGAATGCGTTCGTGGTCGAAGTGCGTCATTTTCTCGCGGAAGTGAAAGTCCTCCATCAGAGTCGGCCCCCGTGACCCGGCTTTCAGAGAGTCGTTGTCATTGGACAGCGGCACGCCTTGATTCGTCGTGAGCGCTTCTCCGCCGTGACTTGCACGATATTCATTCAATTGCTGCTGCTTTGAGGTTTCGCTTGTCGGTTTATTCTGATCCATATTCACTGATCCTTTCTGACAGATTACAGGTCTAGCTGTCTACCCGAATGGTCTTTCCCATTATCTCCCTCGAAGGAGGAGGATAAACGAGCGTGCATTTCGATCGATCAAATAGGCATAACCATTTTGAATGTTCCCACATACCATATAATTAGGCTTCTACGATTGGGAGGCAATTTATATGTATAGGCAGCAAGCCAGAATACCAGGGAACTGTCCGCAAGGATTTTTAGGTCGATACACCGTAATTCCGGGAGACACGTTCTATTCCATAGCACAGCTATTTCGGGTAAGAATAGAAGCACTCGCGGTCAACAACCCCCATATTCCGAATCCTAATGTCATATTTCCGGGGGATGTCCTCTGTGTACCTGGATTAATTCCTTTCCCCTGCTGTACGTCTTTACAGTCCCGTGGGCGTGTTCCATTCGGTACAGGCGGCGTAGCTTTTGTAAATGTTGGTCCAAGAGGCGGTCAGGCTGTGAGCATAGTGGCGACTTTACCGCAGCCTCAAGTATTCGGTAATTATGATCGGTATGCAGGTGAAATCGTGATTCCCGGTACCGGCAGCTTTGGTAACCCGTTATTTGCTACTCCCGAAGACCCGCCTACTTGGTCAACCCGAATCGAACTTCCTACCGCCGCATCCGTTACGCCGTACTCGCGTGTGTTCGTACGCCCTATCCATTCGTTGGCCGGCACATCAGGTGCACCTGTCTTAGAAGGCATCATTCTTGAAGGGAATTGTCAATAACGGCAATGAACACACAAGGAGCTGTCCTTCGTCAGTGACAAAGGCAGCTCCTTGTATTGGTTCTAATCTGAGACAGGACTAATTGGCTCTTTCCCATGCCGTAATCTGGGCTTGCACCTCAGCTTGGACGATCCTCAGACCTGCTGCTTCGAACTTCTTATTTCGTTCTTCGAGAAGCTTCACCGGATTCGCGACACTACCAGAGCGAATGGAGATGTATTCGCTCGCAATCGCCTCAAGCTGGGCAAGTTCTCTCTTGACTTGACGATCATCGAATACGAAGCCTAGGATCGGCGAACGCTTCGCTTCGTCATTGTACTTGATCCAATTCGTGAACTGATCGTCCGGTTGGCCCGGCTTCAGATAGTTGAGCATCTGGTTGCCTACCACCCATCCGGCTCCGCCGGCGCCGAAGCCGGAGTCCGGAATTAATTCGATCCGATTATCCCCGACCTTCGTATAGTGGACATCCTCAACGCCGTGAACGATCAGGTTAACGACATACGGATCGGTATGCAAGTAGTTCAGCACCATCATCGCACGCTCCGGGTCTTCGGAAGTACGGGAGATGGAGAACATCGCGCCTAGCGTCAAATCTGTCGTAATGAGCGGTTCATCGATTACGCTCGACACATATTCGTAGCGATTGTTCACGGCGTTGCTGAACTCAACCTCGGTTCCAGGTTTCCATACGGTGCGGTGGAACCATGTTTTCCCCAGCTTGCCAAGGTCGGTGTCGATGACTCTATTCGTTGCGGCATCTGCGTTGATATAGCCCTTCTCATAAAATTTACGGGTGATTTCCAGCTCTGCTTTGTTAATCTCGTAAATCTCGGGGTCGAGTACGGATTTGATTTGAATGTTATTCGCTATGGTGTAATCGTAGAAGAATAATCCTGTTTTGGCTGCTACGGGGCCAACCGGACGATAGTTGGATCGGGATTCATACATGATTCCATCGCCTGTATTGAGCCCGCCCGCCAGGAAGAACGGAATAATATCGGGTTCATTCTCTTTGATCAGTTGAAAATACGGCTCCATATCTTCCATCTTTTTAAGCGTTTCGACCGGAATGTCATATTTGTCTACGAGATCTTTACGTAAGGTAATGGCTTTGCTTTGTGTAATTTCTTTGTTCGTAGGAATCGCGTACAGCTTTCCTTCGAACCTCGGCGACTCCAGATAGAGGGGATTCAAGTTCGCTATGATTCCCTGGCCATGCTTCTCCAGCAGCTCGTCGAGCGGCAGGAAAGCACCTTTGGTTACATTCGAGAAGAAATCCAGCCACGATGCCGTGAACACGAGATCCATCTTCTCTCCGCCGTTCATCATGAGCTCCGTTTTTTGCTTATACTCGGCTTTGGCAATCGGATTAAGCTTAATTGTCGCGTTGATTCTGCCCTTCAGATATTCATTCAATTTCTCTTCGACAAGGGGGATATCCCGTTCAGGCGTTTCCTGATACGTGATCAAGACCTCGTAAGGCTCAAGGTCGTGACCTATGGTTATCGTGTCCGTGCCCGATGGGCTTCCGTCCTTCGATGGTGCGGGATTGCCGCTGTCATTGCTCATATTCGAGCATGCCTGCAAGAACAATGCGACGATGAGACCCATGACGGTCAACCCGAACAAGCTTCGCTTGCAAGGATACATTTAATCATACCTCCATTCATGTTATTTCGATTCATGCATCCTTGGATCCTCTCGCTCAAGGGGCAGTCGTATAATGGCCCGTACCCCTCCGCTCTCTTTACGCTCATAATGCAGCCCATACTCGTCCCCGTAATGCAGCGCTATCCGTTGGTGCACATTCCGGATCCCGTACCCCTTGTCCTTGCGTTCTCCTCGCAAGATTTCGTCCAGCCGATCCATATCGACATCAAGGAAACCGTTATCTTCAACAGTCATGACCACGTTATCATCGACACGTTGCACGCTGATCCCGATCACGCCTTCTCCATCCATCCCGCTCACGCCATGGAAAATCGCATTCTCGACCAGCGGCTGAAGGATGACCTTCGGCGTGACATGGCTGCTAAGCGAAGCATCGATATCGTAATGGACTTGGAACGCGTTCTGATACCGTCTCATCTGAAGCCGGCAATAGGCTTGAACATGTTCGATCTCTTCCGCGATCGTAATAATCATCCTCCCCTTGCTAAGTCCGATCCTGAGCAGCATAGACAGGTCGCTTACCATCTCGCCAACATCGTCATTCCCGCTATCGATCGCGAACCAGTAGATGGAATCCAATGTGTTGTACAACAGATGCGGCGTGATTTGCGAGTGAAGCGTAGCCAGCTCGATTTCTTTCTGCTTGATCATCATCCCGTAGTTTTCTTCAATGGAGTGATCGAGCCGCTTCGTCATTCGGACGAACGCCCCATAGAGCAGCCCGAACTCATCGTTGCGCAGCAACTCCTTATTTTCCAGATTCGTCGGTTTGCCCGGCTCGTATACCTTCGTCATATGAACCAAGCTTGATAGCGGTTTCACGATCATACGAATCAGGTAGAGAACAAAGGCAAGGACTAACGCTAGATAGATGGCCGACATGGCGATCATTGTCCATTGGAAGGCAGTCTGATTCCCCTGGATCGATTCGAAGGGGATCTTGTAGACCAGCAAGGTGCTGAAGGCCGGTCTGTATGAATAGGCGTACAGCCACCTTACATCTCCTTGATTGGCGAAGTAATAACCGGCGTTCGGGCTGCTAGGATCCCTGACAAGCTCTCCCAACGTTAATTCGGCAGAACCGGCGTGCATGATCATCTCCTGCTGCCGATTCAACAGAAAAATGCCGGCATCTGCCGGCATCTGCACGGACATTAAGTCGCGATTAAGCAGCACCTCCATGTTCGATACCGCGAGCAAGCCGACAGTATCATCAAAAGAACTGGGGTTCGTGATCGTTCGAATGAGACTTACCGTCGAACTGCCGTCATTCTGCTCCACTAGACGGAGCAAGCCTCCGCCTCTCTTCTCTTCCAACGCTTCCTTCATCGAATCGGGCAGCTCGGCTAACGAATCCCCGAAATGCTTATAGCCTCGATTTTTGGCCGATAGATCGAATGGTGTTTCAATATCGTTCGCGTTTTTCATGTAGATCGTATAGTTCGTACCGCCTGACGACCACCGCTCGAGGATTTTGTCCGCCTCGCTGATCTGTCCGACCGTCTCGACATTCGTCCAGAATTGGTATTGTTCGGGATTGCTGAAGAAGTCATTATCGAGCAACGTCAGCATTTTGTCATTGATGGACATCAGCGTCTTCTCCATCGTGACATGATTCTGGCTGACAAGCTGCAGATTCGTCTTGCCGACCTCGTTCATCATCGTATCCGCCGTTCGGTTCGCCGAGAACCATCCTACGATGAGAAAAGGGCCTACGATGAACAACAAGAATGCAGATGTAACCTTATATCGCAGCCTCAATCCGATCCCCCCTGATATTCTTTGCGATATTCGGCCGGGCTGAAGTTCACGTATCGCTTGAACATGCGGCTAAAGTGTTCCGGCGATTCATAGCCCACCTGATAAGCGATCTCATATCGCTTCTTGTCCGACGAGACCAACAGCATCTTCGCTTCCTCGATTCGCATCTCCGTTACATAGTCCCAAATGTGCGTATTGTATTCCCGCTTGAACAAGTGAGAGAGATAGGTGGTACTGTAGTTCACGGCGGATGCAATGTCCTGCAATTTCAAACCCGGGTTGCGGTAATTCGACCGGATATACCCTTTGACTTGCTCAAGAATCGAGAGATTGCGTTCCTTGTTCATCAATTGGATCGCCTTCGCGGCTTCATCCGTATAGGCTTGCAACTGTTCGAGGCGTTCCAGCGTTGATAATCCTCGGAAGTAATGGTCGGGGGAGAACCGGTGAAGCGAAATCTCTCCCAATCCCTTGCTGTATTCCAGTATCAGTCCGTAGATTCGGTAGACGAGGATGCCGAAGTAGCTGCTCATCATGTCTGACGATTGCCCCAGCTCCTTAAGCGTATGAATGACTTGCGAGGAGTCCACGGTCTTATCGTCGTTGCTGCATGTTTTGAGCAGCTCAATATACTCGTCAACGCATGCCAACCACTCCACGATATGCACTTTCTCTTGGTCGACCCTATCTTCGTAATAGAAGATCTTCTGTCCGGGGAGCAGCTTGCGCCACTCTGCCGCCGACTTGGCCTCTTCCATCAGCTTAGGTAGCATGATGATTTCGCTATTCAGAGTACTCATCCCGACCGTCGTTTCGATATTAAGATACTGCTTCACATTGAGCGAGATGAACTGTCCGATGATCTGGAGCGTGGACGGTCCTGGCAGTTGATCATCGGAATCTGCCTTCGTATTCAGCATGACAATGGCGATCAATTCATTCCCGAAGCCGTCGAATACCATCCCGTCCCACTCTTTCAGACTCTCTTCCACAAGATTGATGATGGCGTACTTGAGCAGCTTGCGGTCATGAATACGGATCTCCTGATTGCTGAACCCACCTCTGCTTAGATCGAGCCGCAGCGAGGCGACGGCGAATAAATGCGTACCGTTGCCTATGCCCAGTGCCTCGCGAAGCGCATCGACCTGCAGCGGATTCAAGCTTCTCTCCGACATGAGCTCCAGAAGCAAGTCATTGCGGTTGCTGCTGCTTGATTTATTGTTATCTTGTTCCTTTACGGACTGCGCCAGCGAATTTTTGCCCTTCTCTTCCTTCTCCTGAAGCGCCTTCCCGACGATTCTCAGCAGTTCAGGCCGCTTCACGGGCTTGACGATATAGTCTTTCGCGCCTAACTGCAACGATTTCTTGGCAAAATCGAACTTTTCATGCGCCGAGATCACGATCACGGAGAGTGAAGGCTGCTCCAAACAGATGATTTCCATCAATTCCAGTCCGTTCATTCTGCCCATCTGAATATCCGTCAGGACAAGATCGTAGCTCTCCATTCGCAGGCAATCGATCGCTTCGAAGCCATTCAGCGCAGTCTCTACATGCGAGATCTGAAGATCCGAAGATAGCAGAAAATTGCGGATACCGGTGCTGACCATCGGCTCATCGTCCACAACCAGAATTTTATACATCTCGTCGCCTCCAGAACGCTATTGTGTAGAATGCCAATAATTATAGGGGATCGACACATGGAAATGATGATGTATTCTGCGGAGAATGAGATGTATATTGCGCTGTTTCGATCGGTGATGATCACACTTCGGAGGTGGCCTTATGGTTATTGATGAACCTGTAGCTGAACGTTTGATTATGCTATACTTATCCTAAGAGGTTAAGGTTCGCCAATAATAGGCGAGCCTTTTTATTTGGACCCAATTAAGTTAGGAGGAGAAACGCCTGACACCGTTCACGCTGCAAGTCATCGCGATCATTCAAGCCATTCCGCACGGTAAGGTAATGACATATGGAGGGATCGCCGCGCTTGCAGGGCAGCCTAGAGCAGCCCGCCAAGTCGTGCGCATTCTGCACGCAACCGGTCGATCGCATCAGCTCCCCTGGCATCGCGTCATCAACGCGCGCGGCGAGATTGCTATTCCCTCGGAGCCCGAACGCAGCATCCAGATGGCAATGCTCATGGAGGAAGGTGTAGAAGTCGACGACAGCGGGAAGATCGATCTTGACCGGTACCGCCATTTCCCCTCGAACCCGTAATAGTTGCTTCGTTGTACTGTCATTCTATTAACGCTTTTCTCAATACAAGCACTTCTTTCGCGGGAAAACTTCTGCTTTCCTCGAGATTCACTGGCTTCAGAAGCGTGACTCTGACTTCATCTCCGTTCGAAATATCACTTAATTGAAGCGTGTTGCCTTGTTCGTCTCTTAACGTTGTGGTCGAATCTATTTGAACACTACATAAGTATCCGATATCATCTACTTCTTCTT
This sequence comes from Bacillota bacterium, assembly GCA_023386495.1. Lineage (GTDB taxonomy): Bacteria > Bacillota > Bacilli > Paenibacillales > Paenibacillaceae > Paenibacillus_I. Next base: position 33,883 of record JAEWJS010000102.1, read on the forward strand.
TTCCCTTATTAACTGCGACAGAGCAATTAACAATCAATTCGTGTTCTTTTACGGAGTCTACAGTATCGGTAAAAGAGATTTTTTGATGTTCACTACATCCTACTAATAATAATGAAACAACGAATACGAATAACGATAAATAGAAACGATGCATAATCTCCCCCCACCATTCATCTCAACCCGATTATACCATTCCGTTTGCGACCATAAGCAGATCTTCGGCCTTGAATTTCTTCTTCAGCAATCTCTTATTGCCGATCGCGAGCGTATATTGCATGCCGCCCTTCTGGAACCGAAGTTCATAACCCTGTTCGAAATTCGGTCGGAATAACGCCTGCGTCCCATCCTTCAACTGGTAGTAGACGTCGTGTTTTCCCTTATATTGATCCAATTCTACGGTGACCGGTGAAGCAATTACCCGAAAGAAACCGCGCAGTTCGTCACTTCGATAGATAAGTGCAAGCGTACCGTCGGACTCCATGTGGCCGTCAAACCGGGTTACGTCAAACGGAAACGCTGTCGGCACAAGCACGTGCTTCTTATACTTTTGCTGGTATTCCCGGATTAACCGTGCTTCGTCAACAAGTGGGTTTGTCCCATCGTATAGGACACGGATTTGGGTGATTCGGTCGTTCTTCACGGCAATCTCCCAGATGAAGGCCAGCCGCTCGCCCTGAAGCGTCTCGTCTTTGAAATGAGCGAGCAGAATCTTCACGCCTTCTTTGGTTGAAGGTACGACTTGAAGCTGCCCTACCCTAGATTTTTCTCGAATTACAGGAATTTCAGCATAGTCCTCTAAGTATTGCATTGCTTTATTGCGGTCGTTACGCCAGCAGAGCGTCTTGGCAAATTCGAATACGAGATCTGCTCGTTGGTTTCCCCTCACTTCCGGCTCAGCAAAGCCTGACAAAATGAGAGCGGCGCATAATAGTAACATAACCCACCTCGCCTGCATGGTCATCACCCTTTTTTATTTCTTGCTAATTTTTGTTACGTTTGAATAGATATATCTTTCCCGTTCGGTCATCACATTATGGTGTCTTTCTCCAGATGAGATTATGCGTAATGAACGATTCGTTCCTACTACTATGCTACAATGAACAAACAGATAAGTGCATCCACTTCAAAGGAGCAATAATTTTGATAAAATTAATGACGTTAATCCATCAAGATGTGAAGCGTAAGGAAGGTTCTATCTTCGAAAGGCGCTCGGCCAGAGGGATCATCATGGAGGGAAATCTGATCCTCCTGCTCTATACACGCAGGTATAATGATTACAGCTTCCCTGGCGGCGGACTTGAACCGGATGAAGACCTATTAACGGGGTTGTATCGAGAAATTGCCGAAGAGACAGGCGCGCAGCACGTAGAAGTGATTCAAGAACTCGGTTATGTTGAGGAATTTCGACCGCATTATAAGCCGGAATACGACCTAATCCATATGCATTCCTATTATTATTACTGCAAGATCGGTCAGGTCGGCGAGGCAAAGCTCGAAGATTATGAGATTGCGAATGGCTCGTCTGCCGTGTGGGTCAATATTCACGAAGCAATCGCACATAATCGTCAAGTCATCACGAATCAGGAAGCATCGATGGGCTTCTCAATCGAACGGGAGACAAGGGTTCTAGAGCTAATCGTCGAGCGAATGAATGCGGCACAAGGTTAAGTTCACTTATCACTATTCACAAAGAAAGACGCCGGTCATCTTCTCCGGCGTCTTCTTCCATGTTCAGTTCTGTTCGGTATAGGCCTTGAAATTGTCCATGATCGCTTGCCAGCCTGCTTGTTGGAACTCGACGGGATTGGAGCTTTCCGCGTCGAACGTTTCAATGACCTTCGTCTCCGTCCCTTGGTCAACGAAAGCAATGTCCACTCTTCTTCCGTCTCCCAAGATGTAGCCGATCGCTTCATGCCGATTCACAACATCATAGACACCGCCAAAATCAAAGCCCATGCTGCCATCCTTCGCTTCCATCCGTGTCAAAAAATTACCGCCAACACGCAGATCGTTCTCGGCTCTCGGCGCATGCCACTCCTCGGACGCTTGGTTCCACTTCGTGATGTGAACCGGCTCGGTCCAATATTGCCATACCTTCTCAACAGGGGCTTGAATGACGGCTTGCACAGTTACTTTCGTCGGTTGATTTGTTTCCATTGTTAACAGACACCTCTTTCTTAATTATCTTCATTTGGATATTCTCAATCTTATAGACGTAAATCCATAATGAAATTCATCGGTCCATTCGCTCAGGAAGTCCAAATCGCGAAAATAATGGCGGATGTATGAAGTTCTGAACATGCAGAATTTGATTATCTTTGATTTCGATGACGTGGATGCCCCAGGGAACCAGCCCAGTCCCCTCTCTGTCCGGCATATATTGGGCCAACGCCGGATAACCGCCATTCACCGTAATGGGCACAAATCGCGAACCTTCGCAATGCCAACGAGTAAGCGAATAGAAGGCAGACAGATCGTCCTTGCCGCGGATCCACATCTCGAAGGGCGGCATCGACATGCAGCCTTCCTCGTGGAACAACGCGACGAGCGCCGAAATATCGAATCGCTCGAAGGCCTCCACATACCGGGTCAGCAACTGCTGGTCCGGTTGGGCTTGCATGCTGCTGAGCTCATCCGAGCGAAGCTGCGCCCGGTCCATCGTCTCCCTGGCTCTTTGCAAGGCGCTGTTCACCGCTGCCGGCGACATTGCTAACGCCTCCGCAATCTGCTTGGAGGACCATTCGAATACATCCTTTAGAATGAGTACCGCGCGCTGCCGGGGAGGCAACGTCTGCAGGAGCGCGATAAAGCACAGTCGAAGGGTGTCGCTGCGGACGAGACGATCCTCAGGATCGCCACCAAAGTCAGGAGACGGCCAGATCCAGGCAGTGTCCGGCAACGTGTTACGCGGCTCAACGATGGCAACGGCCGGGTCAGCCAGGTCAACTGGAAGCGCGCGCCGTCTGGATTGTCTCAGCTTGTCCAAGCACAGGTTGGAAGCAATCCGATAGACCCATGTTTTGAACGAGGAATCCTGTCTGAACGTACTCCAGCTCTGCCAGACCCGAATACTCGTCTCTTGCACGGCATCGTCTGCATCGTCCATGGAGCCTAGCATTCGGTAACAGAACGATGTTAAGCCCGGCTTCGAGCTTGCTAATAATGTTTCGTCAAATGCGGTTTCGGTCATCGCAGCCTCCCTAAGTGCATAATCAACAGATTCAAAGACAGTAATATCCTGATATAGAAAAGCGCGTTTTATTGGTGGTAATACGTAAAAAAAGGAGTTATACGCTCACTAGTCCAGGCAGTGCAATAGCTTCTTGGCCTCAAGGGACAGTCCGATCGATTCCAGCCTGTCGCACAGCGCACGGACGACGACTGCATTAGTCACGCCTTGCGCTTGGCAATCGCGAATGAAACCGAACAATCCGACCTGTTCCGCGTCGTCGATGTAGGCAAGCAGTTCGTCCACGTTGTGCTCAGGAATTCGTTCTTCATGCCAGGGATGAGGTACCACCTCGCCCAGCAAGCCGGTCTCCAATCCGATCGCGACCCCAATTCCCCCAGATGAATCTAGCACGCAACGCTCCCTTCGCGCTAACCGTGCTTGCTCCACATAGGCGAATCCGTCTTCAATCGACTGAAGACCGAAGCGGGCCATCGCCATGGCACTTGCTTCCTCCTTTTGCCGCTTCCAATTCGAATGGTCGAAGTATGGGGTCGAATGGTCCTTTCCTTCCTCTGACAAGAATGCAGTGTAATCTTCGCGGGAAGCGAAATCGTTCATTAGCAATCCTTCATGTCCGGAAAAGCGAAGTTCGAAGAACCCGCGAATATCATTCGCAACGATTCGCACGCTGTTCCCAAAATTCATTGGATCGACCACCACAATCGGCGCTCTATTCAAGTCCTTCACCATGCCGAAATCCGTCAAGAAGGCGAAGTGAATGCCGTCCATCCCCGTATTTGCGAACTGAATGGCATCGGCTGGTGAACACGGATATCCACCGTTATCTGAAGGATCGAACCGCAGCAAATACCCCGAAGGCCATTCCAATTCCGAAAAATTCTCGCGGACCTCGTTCTCCCATTTCATGATCTCGTCCAATATGGAAGGCATTGTATAGGTAGACATTGCGATCAAACCTCTTTCCTAGCGGTACGGTATTCCCTTAATGTGCTTAATAAGCCGCGTACAAAGCATAACTGGCAACGCCAGATTAATTCCATGCAACAGGATCATCAATATTCCTGGTGAATATGTCATGTCCACGAAGAAAAAGAACAGCCACAGACATAGAGGCGGTAATTGAATAAGTGCAGTCAACGCCATTATTGTAAACAAAAATGAAGCAGTTGCGCTTCCACCGATTCGATAGCCTGCGGATAACAGTGCTGCAATGCCAAGTAGGAGTGATACGGGGTACCACAATGCTACAGTTGCTCGTTCCGAGCCAACCTCAGAGGCTAAAATTCCATTACTTCAAAGCCGGTGATTGCCTTGACCACTGGGATATAGAGACATCCCGTAACCATGGAGAGCACACCAACAGCGATTATACTCCACTTCATTTTCATTCACCCTCCTGCGCCCCTATTTCCATTATGTAGAAAATACGCGCCGATTCTGGAATAGTTGCGATCTCTACCTCCTCTTCATCGTAAGAATCGCCACGAGATACAACACAAGAACTATTGCATATAGGTTCCATAGACTCGGGATCTGAGCGATCGCAAGATAAAGGCAATAGGGTGTTGACCATATCAGGGTAATTAACATGATTAATCGTTTCCTTAACAAAGAGGCGAGTACGCCAATTGCTGCGGGTGTTACCACCATCGCTGTAATGATCATTATTGTGCCAGATTGAGCAGGAACATGTGAATAGGGATTCCAGAACATTAGAATAACACTAAGCAGCAAACATCCGATAGACGCTGTAAGTCCGGTTCGTGAGTATTTCATCGTCGATCACTCCCGTTCGCCTATAACTTCCATATTATTGTAACATTCCACATGAGAAAAACCACCGTATACCTTACATTACGGTGGTCTCTCGCAATAGATTTGCTTACGGTCTCGTTAAGCGTTCTGCACGCCTTACCTTAAAGTAAATTTGATAAGGCTCATACCCGATATCCCGTATGCGCTTGAACGTGATGGCAGGATCCTGGTCGACCGTCTTGAAGAAATACCGCCAGCTCCCCCACTCCCGTTCATTCTCGTGCTCGATGGCGGCTGCGACATCCTCATCCTCCACATCGAGCTGCCGCTCGGTATCGCACAAGCCTGCCAGCACTTCCGGTCCGTAACGGAAAGCGCCAAGCTGCTCATCGTCCGGCAGCGGGATGAATCGAATGCCGATCGGCAGCAAGATCGAGACGGTATCGCCGTCCTTCCACTCTCGCTCAATATCGTAGAAGCTGCCGCTATCCCGAGTCGTCCCCAGCAAGCTGCCATTGACGTATACGGACGCTTCCGCCATGATCCATTCCGGGATGCGGCAGCGCAGCGTGAACGTTGCAGCTGCTGAAGCAGATACTGTGAGATCGTATTTACGGAAGTCTGGCATATTCTCATTCGCCGCAGCCGTATCGTTAATCGCGTGGAACCCTGCCGTATTGGACGACGATAGCAGGCTGCCGCTCATTCGATCCTGCGTCTGTACGATTCGAATCGTTGTGCCGTCGATGCTTGAATGCAGCTCGGATTCGAAATACTGACAGACATAGACATTCGAACCGTCCTGATAATAGATGCCCTTGTTCCAAGCCGCATTCGCCTGTACCATCGTGCCGTGACAGCAGAAGAAGCTGTCGGTCTCCGTGCTCCACTCCTTGCGCAGTCCTGCCTTCATGGGAAGGAAGTACGTCAGCAAGCCCGTGTGAGGATGCTTATGTTGACTGCCCGACAAGCCATATTCTTGATAATAGGCTTGCGCCATAATGCCGTTGTACAGATTGTATTCGATATACTGCGCGTACGACGGATCGCCCGATTGACGGAATAAGAAGTCTGCCAAGCGTATCATATTGTAGACCGTGCAATGCTCCTGATTCTTATCGCCCAGACGCGCCTTCATCTTCATCTTCGGCATCCATACTTCACCTGCAGTCTGACCGCCCGTTGCCAGCGCTCCCCGATCGTCAACGGCACACTTCCAGTACGCTTCGACGATGGCCAGCCAGCGCTCTTCTCCCGTGACCTCATAGGCTCTCGCACAGCCGAGCACTTCCGGGATCGTGGTGTTGGCATGCATATTCGTTAGCGGATCCTTGCCATCCAGCAGGGGCTGGAACAATCGGCTGCGGTAATAGCGGTCCAGCAGCACGCGATATTTGTCCGCCCCGGTGATGTGCAGCAGGTCGGCCCATACCTCCAGCATGCCCCCGGTCTCCACGTCCAGAATATCGTCGAACTGCTCTCTCGTGAACGTGCCGCTCCATTCAACGAACCAATCCGCGAACCGGTCGACGATATCCAGTGCCTGCTGACTGCCAGCATATTGCCAAGCATCGACGAGTCCCATCAAGATTTTATGCAGATTATATTGGGGCGCCCAGATGCTCTTGCCGCTTGCGATCCAGTGGAGATACTTCTCTGGAATCGGACCGACCCATTGACCGCCGTTATCCCGCTGGCATTCATGGAGCTCCTGAATGATCGCTTCCAGCT
>JAEWJS010000018.1 GCA_023386495.1 Bacillota bacterium
ACGTAACGGAAGCCGTCTCGCTCCGCGATCGGCAGCACCTTGAAGAACAGCTGGTTCGAGGGCTCCGCTACATAATAGAGCAGCAGATACAGCAGCATGTAGCCCATCGATATCGCGGCCAGCAGGACCGATGAACCGAATGAAGCTGCAGCAAGCGCGAAGCAGATCGTGAATACCGCCGCGATCGCCGTAAGCATGCTGCTGGATCCCAGCCAGTTCACCAGCTTGGCATAGACGAGCTGCAGCAGGAAGGCGAGCGTGAACAGCACCGTCGTAATCAGGCCGAAGTAGGAAGCGAAGTCCGCCTCATCCGGGAACCGTTCGCGAAGAATCGTCAAGTACTCGTATTCCATCAAAAAATAGGCAGCCGGCATAAGCGTCATAATGCCGATTGCGCCGAGCAGGAACGGCGAGCGGAGCGATTGACGGAAATAATAGCCGGCCGAGCCGTTTCCGGCCGGTTCTTCCGCGCGAGCCGCGAGCTCGACGCTGCTGCGCAGCGTGAGCGGCACGAGATAGACCTGAATCGCCCGTCGATAATTGAACGAGCCGGCGAGCAGGAACAGCGGTGCCGCGATATAGACATAGCTTGCGCCGAATAAGCCGCTTATGCCTTGCGCGAGCAGGCCTGCCGCGGCGCCGCCAAGCGTCGCCGCACCGACAAAGTAAGGCATCAAACGCTTCGCCTGCTGCGTCGGGCACAGGTCGACAGCCAGGCTCCAGAGCAGGATCGTCTGCTGCCGGACGACGAAGTTCGAAGATAAGAATAAGAACGGGTAATACCAGCGCATGTCGAGATCAAAGGCTTGCAGCCCGAGGATGACGGCCGCATTGACCGCGATGATGCCTAGCATGATGCCGAACAGCGTCCGCATCAGCGTCGGCTTGTCCAGCCGGCTGGTCAGCCAAGACAAGAACCACGCTTCGAGCGGCAGAATCAACGCTTCTGCCGTATATACATAGGGAAGATATTCGCTGCCGAACCGTTGATTGAACAACGTCATGAAGCCGTTATAGGTTAACAGCTCGGCAATGCCGCATAAGAAGAAAATCGGCAATAAAACCGAGGTTTTCCTGCGATCCTCCTGCCTTACGCCGATCCAACGCAATGCCTGTATCAAAGTTACGCTTCCTTTCTAGCCACGCAGAGTATCGCGATGTCGTCGGATTGCGGCGCGCCGTCCGCGTATGCGACGACATCCTGCAGCAGTCCGCTCGAGACTTCGTTGATCGATCCCGCTCCGTATCCGGCGAGGTAATCGACCAGACGCTTCGCGCCGTACAGTTCGCCGGCTTTGTTCTCGGCCTCGATAATGCCGTCCGAATAGAGCAGCAGCCTGTCGCCAGGCAAGAGTTGCAGCGTCATATCGCGGTAGTTCGCCTCAGGCCAGCTGCCGAGCGGCATCCCCTTGGGAAGCTTCAGCGCCTCGATCGAGCCGTCCTTCTTCATAAGGTAAGGCGGGCAGTGTCCGCCCTCGCTCAGTACAAGCTCGCCGGTAACCGTATTAAGCATCCCGCAGACTACGGTCGCGAACATCGCCGGCTCATCCTTGCATAACGTATCGTTGACGCGGGAGAGCAGCTCGGCAGGCGTCATGCCTGGGAACACCGCGCCTTTGAGCAGCGTAATCGTCGCCGCCATGAAGAGCGCGGCCGGCACGCCTTTGTCAGAGACGTCTCCGAGCGTGAAGAAGAGCAGCTCGTCCGTCAGCGCCATATAATTATAGAAATCGCCCCCAGCTTGTTTGGCAGGGAGCAGCACGGCGCTTACGCCGCAGTCCATACGGGAGGGCACCGGCTCCCGCGGCAGGAAGCTCAGTTGGATATCGCCAGCGATGCGAAGCTCGCTCTCCATTCGATCCTTATCCGCAGTCGTCGATTTCAACACGTCGATCGAGTGCGTCAGCGCTTCGTACAGCTGCGCGTTCTCGAGCGCAACGGCGACTGGCGCCGCTACACGCGATAGAAGCTGCTTATCGCGCTCGGTGAAGGAGCCGCTCTTCTTGTTCAGCGCTTGCAGCACGCCGGTGACATAGCCGCGATACACGATCGGCACGCAGAGCAGATTGCGCGTCGCCACGCCGGAGCGGTCGGATACGCGGGACGACCATCGCGGATCGCCCGCCGGATCGTTCACGATGATGGCTTCCCCCGACGTCGCGACCGCCCCTGCCAATCCTTCGCCGGGCTTCAGCCGAATTTCTCTGACCGATTCTCCATTCTCGCCGATAACTAGTTCGAAGTACAGCTCCTCCGTTGCCGGATCGACCAGCAGGACGGAAGAGGCTTCGGCATTCACGACCTCCGAAGCCGTCTTCATAATAATATCGAGCAGCGCTCGCTTCTCGAGCGTCGAGTTGACGTGCAGAGCAGCGCCTAACAGCATCTCAACCTGCTTCATTTCTCGCTTGACGCGCGTGTAACGGTAACCCGTATAGGCCGCTGTCACCGCTGCCGCACCTGCCGCGATTGCCGTAACCATCACACCGTATGGCATAGTTATCCGCCTCTCCAGCCCGATCCGATTTAACTGCGTATTGCTAGCAACGCTTCTTCTCGGGAAGGCGCCGTCTCGAGCAGCGGCAGGAAGCCGGACATGTCGAGAATTTCTCTTACTTGCTCAGTCAGCGCGGCAAACATAATGCGCCCCTGCACCGCCTTCGTCTTCTTCACGGCTACGAGCACAATCCGCAGACCGGCACTGCTGATATAGCTGAGTCCGCCAAGATCGATGACGAACCTGCTCCGTCCTTCTTGAATGAGCGCGTTGAACCGCTCTTCGACCGCGGCGGCGTTCGTGCCGTCCATTCGCCCTTCCAGCAGCAGTATCGCAATATCCTCTTCCATCTCATGTCTGATATTCATATTGGCCTCCGTCTGTCCTTCTCTTGATCATGATCAGTATATTATGGTTGCCGACCCGTTCATAGCTGACCTCATCCATCACTTGCTTGACGAAGTAGACGCCTAGACCGCCTGGTTCGCGGTCTTCCAGCGCCATCTTCACGTCGGGATCGCTTCGGTCGAGCGGATTGTAGGGGATCGCGTCATCCGTCACCGTCAGCATAATCTGATGCCGATCGCTTACGAGGTCGCATAGGATCTCGCTGCGCGGGATCGGATTCGATGCCCCTGCTGAAGGATAGCCGTAACGAATAATATTCGTTACGACCTCCTCCAGCGCGAGTACGCAATGCTGCACATCGCGCGTGAATAGTGAGGCCTCCTGGCCGTAACGCTCGATTTCGCCGTGCATGCGGTCCAACTCCGATAGCTCGTTAAGCAGCAGGAGCCGGAGTCGGTACACCCCATCATGCTGCTCTCGTCCGTCTTGAGATGACGCCACTCGCCCAACCTCCTTCGGATCGACTTTTTATGACAGCTTTTGTACCTATCATAATAGAGCTTGGCTGCTTCGTCTACACATCGCGCTAGAGGCTTCGCTATAACTCCGCTATAATAGACATATTTCCACATGTCCGTTCAGGAGGCTACACATGCAGCTGCTAGCTATGCTTACGATGCTTATCGACCATGTCGGGATCGTGCTGTTCCCGGACGAGCAAGGCTGGCGCATCATTGGCCGGCTTGCGATGCCCTTTTACGCCTATGCGTTGGTCATCGGTTATCGCATGACCCGGAGCGTTCCTAAATATATGCTGCGGCTTGCGATCATTGCTGTCATCTCGCAGCTTCCCTATCAATGGGCGCTGATCGAACCCGATGAGCGAACCGATATCAATGTCGTCGGCTCTCTCTTGGTCTGCCTGGGTATTCTGTGGCTCATGGATCGTATGAAGCATCCGGTTCTCGGGGCCATTGCCGCTATCTCCGGTTGCGTGCTGCTGGAATTGCTGCACTTCAACTATGGCGCATACATCCTGCTGCTTGTGCTCATCTATCGATATGCGCGCAGCCATGTCGCAGTAGCGCTGCATTTTGCGCTGAATCTGCTGTTCATCTATATCGGATGGTTCTCGCAGCTCTTCAGCATCTTCTCGACGATGACTCTAGTGTACGCACCGTACGTCCTGCAAGCCTTCGACCGCATCCGCATTCCGCGCATCGTGTGGCGCACCTTCTACCCTGCCCATCTTGCCGTGCTTGCAATAGTCCGGCTGCTCGTATAGGCAAGCATCTTCGTCGATTGCTTCCGCACTTGCATAAGCTATGGATGAGGTGAATGCGATGCCATCGTACCGAATCATCGTCGATTTATCGGATCGACGGCTGTATCTATTGGACGGCAACCGCGTCGTGCGGGGTTTTCCGGTCGGCATTGGAAAAATGGTCACGCGCACGCCGACAGGCGAATTTACGATCATCAACAAACAGATGAACCCAGGCGGACCGTTCGGGGCGTTCTGGATGGGCTTGTCCAAACCGCATTACGGCATACACGGCACCAACGAACCCGCATCGATCGGACGCGAAGTCTCCCATGGCTGTATCCGCATGTATAATCCGGATGTACTGCAGCTCAAGGACCTCGTCCCAGTCGGAACGCGCGTCACGATACGGAAATGATCAGCTGGGGGGAGGCGGTCGGTCGGTCATGGCCATCCGTGACCACGACACGGAGATCCCTCCCTCGCATCTTCTAACCACTATCCCTTTCGATCAGGAAGTTGTGACTACCCTCGTCCTCCCTTCCAGCCACTATCCCGTCCGTTCAGAAAGATCACGGCGATCCTATTTTCCTTCTAGCCATTATCCCTTTCTATCAGGATTGATTGCCTTCCCCCCTGACCTTCCGCCTCCCAGCCACTACCCCGTCCGATCAGAATAATCATGGCGATCCTAATTTCCTTCTAGCCATAATCCCTTTCAATCAGGATTGATTGCCTGCCCCCTGACCTTCCGCCTTCCAGCCA
>JAEWJS010000026.1 GCA_023386495.1 Bacillota bacterium
GAACCGAATAACGCGACCGGATATAGTTTGGCCCCGGAAGCGATCCCGACCGAAATCGCCCAGAACATGTAGACGATATCGAGTGGATCCTTGACCGCCGTTCGGAACCGCACGATGCTAAGCGCTCCAACCATGCCGAGAGACAAAACGATGTTGGTGCTGATCGTCATGATGATCAGCGCCGTTATCATCGTCATCAATACGAAGGTAACGTTGTAATTATAGCTGTAAACGACGCCGCGAAACGTTTTGCGATAAATGTAGAAAATAAACAATCCGATCAAGAAGGATGAACCTAGACCTGAAAGGAGATCGAAATACGATACGCTGTTGAACGCATCAAGGTTCATGACGCTCTTCTTGAACATGTCCTGAAAATTAATCGCCTCACCCAAAACCTTCAGCTCCATTCCCCTCAAATGCTCCATTACCTACCTGCAACTTCCTGTTGCCGATTGCACTACCGTCGAAAGTGAATCATGCCAAGTTCGCGGCACAATACGTATTTCGAGATGGTTGATCGAACCGCGTTCGATGGTTGTGCGAGAACCCGGATCATATCGGGCAAAAATTCATTGTATTTGATCTCTAAGATCGTCCGGGTAGGTTCCAAGGCTTCGACAAAGGCAATACCCGGATCGAACAAATCGCTACTGTTCACGGAACCTGACAATTTCTTGTCGAACGTAATGCGAACCTCACCGGCTTCGTAAGTATAAGCCTCTCTCGTGTAGTCTACGATCGTGACGGGACGAAAGCCTCGGCTGCTGACCGCATGGACAAATTCCTTCACAAGCTTGATTTCTGACCGAAGAAACGGCTTCAAATCGCCAGCTAACAAGCAATCGTATTGGTCGCGGCTAAGGCCTGCCGACTCCTTGCAGACATAATCCCCGAACTTGCTCTTCCTCTCAAGCTTGATCACGCGATCCGAGCCGTTATAGATTCGGATGCGGTACTTCTCGCGGCCGAATACCCCATTGTTCTTATCGTGAAGCGCGTGATCTTGTGGCCCGTCATAGTAGAGGCTGCGAATACCATAGCCTTCACGACCGCCGGAGTGGCCGTCGATGGGAAGTAGGGCAGACACCCGGCTGCGGAGCATGGCATACTCGAGCGGATGAATGTAATACTTCAGTTCATGCCGGAGCTTCCGACCAAGAAATTCCATCTCATTTCACCCTTATCTCGCGAACGCCGTAGTAAGTAATTCCATCTGTATCCATAGTCTGATCAAATGATTGCTGTTCATGCCCGGATGCGTCTCGTGCGATGACTTTCCAATAGTAGGCTCCGGGAGTCAACTCATTCAGCTTGACGCTCGTCTCCCGAATATCCATACGTTTGTCGACTATGTCTGTAAATCCGGGATCCTCCGCAAGCAGCCAATCATAATGAAGTTCCTCACCTTGCAAGTCGAAGCTGGGCGACCAGACGAATTCATAACCTTGTTGTTCTACGATTAAGTCGCCAAGAAAGAACGGCTTGGGCCTTTCGATGTCTGCTGCGAATCGCTCCAGCGAACGGAGTGGCGTAGTCGCGATCTTCTCCAACTCACTCTTCATCTCGTGAATGGGGATAGGAAGGAAGCCCTTATCCGGCGAACTCGTGATGACAGGCAGAACAGGCGCGTACTTATCGATTTGAATGGCGATGGCTTCTTTGTTGAAGGTTGACGCATACAGTTCGTCGACCTTGTCCTTCAATAGCTGGACATTATTCTTATACCGAAAGAAACGGTTGTGCAGGACGCCGCCCCAATAGTTGCTAATGCCGGCTTGATACTCACTGATGCTTTTAACCGAACGTTGCAATTCCCACGCACCATCATAGTCCCATGGGATAAAGTACCATTTGGTAGAGTTCAAAGGCGAATAGAGCAAGTAGTTATGCGCGTCCGTATCCATGTTGTCCATCAGGATGTTCATAGCTAGCCAGGTTAAGTAGTTATCGAGATCAAAATGTTCGGCGATGACCTCATCGATAGGGATCGATAGATTATTGACATCCTCCAGCATTGCAATTAGTTTGTCATGATCTTCCCTTCCCTGTATCTCCAGGTATTTCTCGAATGCTGCCTTATCGTAGGTAGGATCCGATTGCGACTTAATGGCATCTGGATACCGGAAAAATTCAAAAAATTCAGCCTTATACAACTGACCGTAAGGATCTAACCAATGGTTCTTTAAGAACATCTCGTTCGGATTCTCGATATGCGTGTAGAGACCGTAATCTTCGAAACGGGATGTGGAAAAGTGGCCGCTAGATAGATCCTTGACGTAGAGTCTTACAAACTGCGTGCGCAGACTGATCATGTCGGGCAGCGTCTCCATGAGGTCATAGCTAAGTTTATTGCGGATACGCGAAGCATCGGACGGATGCTTATTCAAATTCAAGATGCGTTGTTCGTGCCACAGACCAGCTTGGTCGTTCAACCGGATTTTGTACGAGCGTTGGGATTTGTACCGAGCCGAGTTACCGCGAAGCGAAATTTTGCCGTTTGCTTCGGATGCGGCGTAGCCGAACATGCCGTTCTTCGGCCCGCTTCCGTCTGCGGCTCCTTCTTGCATAATGATCTTTAGTACGCCTTCTGCCATTCCTCTTTCGATTCGATTAAGCTCGTACCAATCGATAGTATCGTTATCCGATGTATCAGGGAGAATCGTAAGATACAGCGGAATGATCGAATCGTCGACATCGCGCTCATAGAGTCGCTTGTCTTCAAGCTTGTCCATAATCGACGGTGTCGCGACGCTCGGCTCCTCCTGAGGCAACTCCTTTGCCAAAGAGATGTCTGAAACGCTGTCCGTACATGCCGTCAACAACATGATCGCTGCAACCACCATAGCGGCATGGGTAGCCGACTTGCGACCCCAACGCTTATAGAATGGAGTCTTTTTCTTGACCGCAATAGGCTGCGAGCAAAACGTATAATAATCGATATTCCGAACATAGAATACAAGCCGCATGAGGGCGAGAACGAGAAACAGGAAGGAAGCAACGAACATGCCGGTACCATCGAAACCTTTGACCATAGCAAAGTATGAAAGTGTAGCATTCATGAGGACGTATAGCCCGCTAATCAAGAGCACACCCTTTCGGTCATCGAAATAGAGCAAAATCAATAAGACGATAAAGGAAATAATGAACAAATAATAGCCTAAAACAAGAATATTGAAGGTCTCGAGCTGGGCCATCGTAAATCCGATTGCAGGCAGCAGCTTGATTCCGACCGCGATGCAGATAACTGTGAACAGTAATTGAACCTCCATGATAAAACTGAGTTCCTGCATCAGCGTGCGCTGCATATCCTTCTTAGCTCGCTCGATATCCGAATATGTGCCGCTGTTCAGAATGCGATCGTAATAGTCGCGGAACTTCTCATAAAAAGAGGTTTCGACCGATACGACGAAGGTGACGAGCGTCGGTACGACTGTCAGGTACGCATAGAATACCGGAAGGTCATAGAACGGCGAAATGGCATATTTCTCTGCTACGCGCGCTCCCAGCGGTCCGAACCAGTAGATAAAACTATGGATATACACGCCCGAGTAGAAAAAGGTGCCAATAAAGAACAAGGAAGGGAATTTACCGAAGTAAGACAAGAAATCGAAGTACACACGACTCGACTTCTTCGGGAATTTCTGTTCAAAATGAATAGAGCATAGCAGTAAGATGATGAAAAATCCGACATCCAGCGCAACGAGTACGGTTTCTGCGTTATCATAGGAGGTGTGGAACAATAATCCCCACGCTAAACAGATCGCAATCACGATCCCGCAGCCGAAATTTCGAACGATTCGTCGATAGTCCTTCAAGGCTGATAGGTGAACGGCCTGGATCCAAATCACGACCAGTTCCGCGAACAGGAAGTAAGCCGCGATCTTATAGCCGAAACTTGTGGGCAGGTCATGAAGGAACGTCCATGCGACTATCATGCCGAGCGGGAGGCACACGGCGATTGCTCCATAGTAGGATGATAGCAGATGCTCCAACTTGCGCATATACATCATGTCGGCAATGAAACGCGTAAGGAGCATGGACAGTCCGCCTGTAATCAAGACGGAGAAAATAAACGCGTAAACCACCGTTGTCAGGAAAAGCTCACGATCAAGGAAATCAGCTCCGGACCGTACCATCATCCACTGCATAATCACAATCATGACCATGCAGAGCACCATAGGGCCGATCGTCGTGACTGACGAGAAGGCATATGCTTTGGCGCTGCTGATCAAGCCTTGCTCGCGGAACAGCTTCCGGAGTTCAAAGCCGATGCCTGCCATTATAATCCCCCTTCGTATCGGGCGTAAGTATCTCGATAGCGTCCAATGAACATTTCGCGCGTGTACAGCTTGCGTGCGCGCATCAGACCGTTGCGTCCCATTTCTTTGCGAAGCTTCTCGTTCTTGCACAACCGGACGACTGCAGCTGCCATCTGGTCATAATGCATGACCGGCACCACATAACCGGAGTGCCCGATTTCGTCATCTGTTCCTTCCAACAGCTCGCGACAGCTTCCTACGTCTGTCGTGACGCAGGGCTTGGCACATGCCATCGCTTCGAGTACAGCAAGCGGCATACCTTCGCTGATGCTGGAGAGGAGGATAATGTCCAGCTTGGGCATATAGTCGGCAACTTGCACCTCTCCGGTGAAAAAGACGTCTGAGACTTGAAGCGCCTCGACGAGTTTCAGACACTCGTCCAAATATTCTTCGTCCTCTTGCGACGGGCCCATGATGTACAATTTTGCATTCGGAACTTCACGCTTGACGAGGGCGAAGCTATGAATCATAGTCTTGATATCTTTAATCGGAACGACGCGCACGATGGCACCGAGTCTTACGATGCCGTCCGGAGAGGCCGGTGCCTGCGCGATGGCCTCGTAAGCGGCGAGATTGACTCCGTTCGGGATGATTCGGATCTTAGCTGGGTCGCATCCCAGCTCGATCTCGATCTCGCGATTGCGGTTAAACAACGATATGACCTCGTCTGCTGCTTCGTAGGCGCATTCGGATAAACGATAAAAGTACTCGATCCACAAGTCTTTGAAGTAGCCTTTGACCCAACCGGCTTTAATAATTTCCTCTTCGCGCTCGCGTGAGTAGATGCCGTGCTCAGTCACGATGAACGGCTTGCCGTGAAGCTGCTTGGCGAGCGAACCGATGACTCCTGCATATCCAGTGGATGCGCTGTGATAAAGATCAGCATGCGGAATATCGTGGCGTAAGGAGATAAACAGCGGCAGAACCATCGAACGAACGGTCCAGAACATCTCCGTGAAGGGGACCTGTTCGTACTTATTGCGGCACAGCTCGACAAGGATATCGAAGTAATCCTTGCTCATCAGAAAGTCGGCAGCCGCTTTGAATTTCTCCGTTCGAAGCAGTTGGAACATGCCGGTCCAATTCACTTCCTTTCCTCCGCCGAGCAGTGAGCGGAAAGATGCGCGCTGCTCGGCCGTCAGCCGAAAGCGGTGACCCCATTCTCCTTCTTCGCGCAGATAGGCATCGAGGAAAGTTTCTTTCACGCTTCTGACGTTAGGAGGGAGTTTATATTTGAATTGCTTTCGCATTCGTTCCTGTGCGCCGATCGTGTATACGGTGAACTCATGCTCGGGCATGTTCGCGATCAACGAGTGGATCCAGCTTGATACGCCACCTGTTACATAGGGGTACGAGCCTTCGGCGATGATACAGATATGCATGCTCCTAGCCTCCGAGTCGGATTATGAAATTCGCTTTGACGGCTTTGACGATATACGTACCCTCATCAATCAAATCTACCGTGCAGTTCGTCGCGGATAGAATCTTCTTATCCGTACGCAGAATATAATAAGCTTCGCCTTCGAAAGGGGAGATCGCGCCCGTCAACAAGCCGTCTTCGCGCTGCCAATCGACTGCTCTCGACAATGCTTTCTCCACTTCAATGCCAGCTTCGGCAGAAGTCTGCGGCCGAAGCCAGGGATACGTATCGTCTAATCGCTTCAACATCGTCGTGAAAGAATCGTACTTGCTTTCCCAAGATTGGTTATCGCTATCTCCTGCTTTAAGCACGTCGTTCGGTTGCACGACATGCGAGAAAATGCCGAGCGAAGTGAGGGCATTCGCTCCCGCCCATCGCATGAATAAAAGATCGTCATATCCAGAAGTGATACGAGGCAATTCCAAGATGCCATCCGAAGCGATTTCGTATTCTTGTACGTAAGAGAAACCGGAGGCATCTTCCGCATACTGCGATGCGATGATGGCCATGTCGGGCCAAGCCTTCTTTAAGGCTTCACGGCCTTCGGGCGACAATGCATGTGAGGGCGGGACATAGGATAGCAAGCGGTAACCTGGAAATGCTTGTTTGGCGAAGTCCAAAGATTCCGCAATTGCTAGTTCCATGTAACCCCTGTTGCTCCATGCAGACATTCCGTATTTGTCGGCAGCAGCCCGATCCGAGACAAGCGATTGATGGTTGAAGCCATGCAGGCCGATCTCGCCGCCGCTCTTGATGACCTCTCGTCCGTAGGAGATGAGGCCGCTCAGATCCTCGTCGATCGGATCGTTAAACGGAGGGGATACCTTGTCATTGTACGATTGCATTAGCACGGCAGTATATTCGGCGTCGTATTTTTTCGCGGCCTTAAGCATATCCGGCCACCAGATGTCTTTGAAGAAGCGGACGCGGTCGCGATTGTATGCCTCGAAGAGGGCCGGATCGAACGTATTGGCAATCGGTGCAGGGAAGTAATCGATATACAACAATTTAGAATTGAAAATCGGATAGATGAATTCCGGTTCCAGCATACTGAGGGCTCCGGAGATTAAGCCGCGGTTTGTTTTTTCTTGCAGCATTGTGCCGTTGAATACCATGAATTTCCCTTGCCCATACGCATGATCCCACAGCAACGGAATGCCCTCAGCGGATTTAGCGAGCACGCGGCTCTCGGCTTCCAGTTCGACGCGTAGCGATAAATTTTGGATGAAATCCCCGTCGATTGCGAGCCCCTGTTCGCCGATAAGTACGTTGGAGGTAAGTTCAATGCTGTGCTCCGTTCCGTAGCCGCCGACGTTGAGTATCCCCATCTTGCGATAGAGCTGATAGAACGCATCGTCAAGTTCGGGAGTTGTCGTAATGAATACATACCCTCCGTCCTCGACATAACGAGCGAGAGCGGCCGGATTGAATGGTTCTAATTTGGAAGAGGACAAGATGACCGCGGCACAGCCGTCTGTCTGAAGTTCCTCTGCTGTACTTTCTTTGATCGGCATCTTCATGTAGTCTAGCACGCGTCTGACGTTGGCATGGATTCTCTCATAATAGCGGTTCGGGTCGTTCGGATCGTAGACCGTGCAATACGGTGAACCGGTTCGCTGTAACGCTGCTTGATCGGCGGCTTGAGGCCGCCAATCCTTCATCTCTTTCGTCATCTCATCGTTGCGGTTGAATTGGAGAAAATACTCGGAATTAGTGACTTGCACGGCACCTGCGAGCAGCAGTATGCAGAGAATGATGAGATAGACGTTACGATTTAATCGTAAGCTTGGCTTTTTGTTCATGTTGTGTTGCCTCCGTCCAAAAACGAACAATCTTCAGGGCATGATTCGATAATCGAACGGTTGAACGCTTCAACCGTGACAAGGTCTCTTGAAGCAGCTCAAAGGATCGCATCACGTAATATACTTTCATTAAGGCGAGATAGGGAGCTTCGCTATTTGGAAATTGCTCCAAATACGCTAACGCGGTATTCTCTGCGCTGACATATTCCCGCAGTTCTATGTCGATATTTATTTTCTCCTCGTATGCTTCCGCATAGGCGGCATCCGCAACCATGAGCTGTTGCAGGACAGTCGAGTACGTATACTTGTGCATGAGCAACGTGCGATCGTCGATAAAGCCCGAGCGCATATAGCTCTTCAGCACGGAGGCATAAGTTTGTAGGAAATAGGGGTCGCCAGCCTCATCTTCGTACTTCACCGCAAGCTCTTGCAGGGATAGGGTAAGCTTACGCTTGATTTCGACGATCGCACTTACAGCATAATGCGAGGTTTCGGTGTCCTCGTTCGCGACGGCCATGCCGAGTACCTCTAAGTATTCAAAGGTATCCTGTTTAAGAAGGTCGATCATGACGCGTCTTCTGCTCGACAGATCGTTCACGAGGAGGGCTTCCTCAATCGGGACGACGTTGATCTCCTTCTCGGATTGGGGCTTCAAGTACAGTCGCGATTCTTCGGCGAGCGCATCCGTCTCGTGACGGAATATATCCAGCTCGAGATCGCGTCCGTATCGGTCATGCCCACCGTGCCACTTCTTGGACCAGAAGAGAGGCAAGAAGAGACCGATCACGGGGAGACATGCCGCAAGCGCAAAGCGTGCGGACCATTCCCGCCAATCATTTCGGTAACGCAGTAAGAAAGCGATGGAACAGGCGACAATGTAGAGGAGCAGAATGTTTTCATACATACGGATCTGCTTCCACGATCTGCATCGGAATACTGTTCTTGTGAAACCGATCGAGCACGAATGTTGCATCTTGCTTGGATGAATTTGAAAGCAGGACCATGAGCGAACCGTCCGGGCCCATGCCAATGTAATCCGTTTCGCGCAGCGATTTGGTAATTTGCGTCGATATCTCATCTGTTGCCGAGGCTTGTTCCTTCAAGGCGAGCAGCACATATTCGATGCCATGCTTCTCGCTCGCGATCTGCTTGCTTTCCAGAATCTCCGCAAAAATCTCCGGCTTAAGAACAGTCGTGCCCTCGAGGTAACGCTGATTGCCCGTAGCTTCGACATACGACATAGCGCGCGACAACGAAGAAGAGATTAAGTCGACAACGATCTTAAATAAATTTTGGTAATAGAGCGTGAAATTCTCGAATTTCATGCCGTGGAGGGAGATAACGGCGATCACTTCGCCATTGCTGAGAATCGGTGCAGCTAGAAGGGGAGCTTCTCCTACCAGATGCTTGTTAATATATAAGTTCTTCTCGCTCATCAGCTGTCTGACATAATCGTAATCCTCGACTTTCATCGATTTCGGTATGCTGAAATCGTCGCTCTGCGATCGCGCAACAAGTCTCAGGTAACTGCGATACTTATTGACGGTATAAATGGAGACAGTGTTCGTTCTCATGATGGATTCCACGACACTGACGGTTGAGGTGAATATTTTCTCCGGCTCAAGGCTTTCCAACTCTTTGGTCACCGCGTAAATTTTGCCGAAGCTGTCGCTGTTATTCATGATCTGCTGCTGCAGCTCGTCCTTAATGGTTCGCGTTTCGGTGTAAACTTCATTCAAGAACCGGTATTTTTCCTCCAGCACGTTCAATTCCCGTTCTTTGGCTTGCAAGTGCACCAGCTTACGTTCGATTGAGTACCCGACGATTAAACCGACGAATAGGTACGTCGCGATCGTAAAGAAGAAGTTGGTATCGTACAGCATCGCGATCATTTCTCGGCCCTGCTCTAACTCGTGATAGATGTAAAGAGCGGTCGATAGGGCAATCGCGAAGAGCGACTGGCGGTTGCCGTACAGAATGCCGAGAAGAATAATGTAAATGAGCTTGAAGTCGAACAAATCGTATAGGCTGTCTTGCACGGCGAACGTAAGCCATGCCGTGCCGGCGAATACGAGTAAGTTCTCCGCGTATGGCAACAATTTGCCGCCCCATTTTACAATTGCGGAATAATCCCTTTTGTTGCGCGTTTGCTCTTGTTCAAGTTGGTCTTCCGTGAAGTTAGCGCGAAACCATTCGTAGGTTCGACGAATCCCTGTGTCCAAGGATACGATCGGTGCCCAGTCAAGCTTAGCCATGATGTTGGAATTGTCAAGCGAAGAACGTAAAATATCGCCGTCGCGACCTGGTTGATAGCTGACCTGGATCCTGGTATCGAGTTGCCGGAGCAAGCCGATGAGTGTATTGATGCTTGTCTCCGTATTCGTGGACAAGTTATAGACGCCTGTTAGCGACGAGTAAGAGGCACGGTATAAAGCATCAGCGACGTCCTGAACGTAGATGAAATCCCGCGTCTGCTCTCCGCTGCCGTATACATTAAGCTCCTTGCTTCGCAAGGCGCCTCCAATGAAGGTGGAGATGACGCCGCCTTCTCCGGTTCTGCCCTGCTTAGGGCCGTAAACGTTGGAGAACCGAAGACACAATGTTTCCAATCCATAGATTTCGCTCCACTTGGCACAGTAAGTTTCGCCGACCAATTTCGCAAGTCCATATGGGGATATGGGGCTGCAGATCTCCGACTCACGAATCGGACAGATTTCGTTCGTGCCATACACGGCAGCAGACGAGGCGAAAATAAACTTCTGCACGCCATATTTATGGGCGAGCGCCAGCATATTAGTCAGCCCGAGTACGTTGGATTGCGTATCCAACTTCGGGTTGTCGAGCGATGCAGTGACGCTGACTTGTGCAGCGAGATGCACGACGACTTCGAATCGTCCGTTCTTGAAAACTTCTTCGCACTTGGAATCCTCGATGGACAGGATATAGCCCTTATGTTTAAAATCGACGTTATTCTTGTCGCCTGTCGTCAGGTTGTCGATGATGAATACATCATAGCCTTCCTGGTAGAAACGTTCAGCAACAGAGGAACCGATGAAGCCATATCCTCCGGTGACCAGCACTCGCATTATAGACACCTCCGTATCGCGGCGAATTCGTTATGGATGCGCAAATAATTATAAAGCATTGGAGAAATTACACTTATAGTAAGAAACGTCATGCTAACTATATCAGCAATAGGTATATAGAACTAGTTACAGGGTTTGGCAATAGCGGGAACAATTGATGACTGTTCGACCTTCAGTCATGATAATTGATATCGGCGCGCTGAGAAGCACATGGACAGTCTGAATTAGCTTTTTGACATGATCAACCGACAAGGGATCAGCTAATATTAGGCCTTATATCCTAAATGCTTAGCAAGCAAGTGCAGAGAGCTGCACTTTATGTTCTGACTGGCTTATGTGGAAAAATAGGTCTCCAGAACGATGTTGAGTTCTTGTGGCATTCATTTATATCAAAGTCTATCACCTTGCGCTGAACAATCACTGAACATGCTGTCATAAAATGCAGAAAAAGAACGAATAGGGGATTCGCAACTGCCTTGTGCAGTGTGAAACCCCTTATCATTTCAGCGTCGTGAAGGTGTTCGCTATTCCAGATTCTCGTCCGAGTACTGGTCGCGAATCTCGATAATCTTCGGCAGCTGCTCCATGAACACGTCGACCAGCTTCGGGTCGAAATGGCGTCCGCGCTCCTCATGGAATAGATTGATGATCCGGTCCAGTTCCCAAGCCTTCTTGTACACGCGATCGCTTCCCAGCGCGTCGAAGACGTCGGCCACCGCCGTGATGCGGCCATAGATGTGAATCTCCTCGCCCTTGAGGCGCTGCGGGTAACCGGAGCCGTCCCATTTCTCGTGATGTTCATGGGCGATCGAGGCGGCGGACTTGAGCAGGTCGCGGTTGGAATTCTTAAGCAGGTTGTACGCGATCGTCGTGTGCGTCTTCATGATATCGTATTCTTCGTCCGTGAGCTTGCCCGGCTTCTTCAGGACGGCGTCCGGAATGGCTACTTTGCCGATATCGTGCATCGGGGAGGCCATCTTGATCTTCTCCGCTTCCTCAGCGCTCATGCCAAGGCCCAATGCCAGCACATAGGAATATTCGGCGACGCGCTTGACGTGGTTGCCCGTCTCCTTGGAGCGGCTCTCCCCGATTTCGCCCATGGTGAAAATGATTTCGCGCTGCGTAGCCACGATCTCTTCATGCAGCATGACGGACTCGAGCGATTTGCCGGCGTAGGATGCGGCAAGCGACAAATACTCGAGGTCGCGCTCCGTGAAGACTGCATCGGCCGTCATCTTGTTGATGGCCTGATAGGCGCCGATGATGCTGCCGTCATTACCGACGAACGGCACGGTGATGACCGCCTTCGTCTTGTAGCCGGTTCGCCGGTCGTTATCCGCATTGTGGCGCGGATCGGCATAGGCATCCGCAATCAAGAGGGGCTGGCCGATCTCGATGGAATTGCCGACGAAGCCTGTTCCCAGCGGGACGCGAATTTCCTTCACGCCGTGCGCGACGGTCGTATACAGCTCGCTGCGCTTGTGGTCGATTAGCCACACCGTGCAGCGATCGGACAGAATCATTTCCCGTCCCATGTTCGCCATGAGGACGAGCACGTTTTGCAGGTTGCGTTCGTTCGCGATTTTTGCGGTATAATCAAAGATGACGCGCAGCATCTGTTCGGATGTGAGTTCTTCTCGAAGCAGCGGTTCTCGGTCGAATTCATTGTAATCGGCCATGCCTAACACTCCATTTCCAGCTTGGGAGATTATTGTCGAAAGCTGTCATTTCTTTGCTCGACAACTATTCGACACCGACAGGCGAAATCCTTCCTTTTCCGCGTAATTCGTACGAAATCATCCATTTATTCAGGCGGTGTTCAGATGGATCTGTTAATCAAGCTGACAATCGGGCTTGCCGTGAGCGGCATAGGCGCAGCGGGAGCTTATCGGCGTTCGTCGTTGTCGCGCTCCGGCGCTTGGTCCGCAGTCGTGATGGGGACGGGGTTCGTCCTACTCGGCGGACCGCTCTGGTTCGGTCTCCTGTTGGTCTTCTTCGGGACCTCGACTTATTGGTCGAAGTGGAAGCGGCGGCATAAAGCCAAGGAGGCCGCGGAGGCCAAATATGCGAAGAGCGGGCGACGCGATGCGGGTCAGGTATGGGCGAACGGCGGCATCGGGCTTGCGGTCTGCGCCTTGCACGCCATATGGCCTGAGCCATGGTTGGCTGCGGCCTACATCGGCGTCATGGCGGCCGTGAATGCCGATACATGGGCGACCGAGATCGGCGCGCTGAGCAGCAGCATGCCGCGTTCGATCTTGAGCGGTCGCCAAGTGCCTGCCGGCACGAGCGGCGGCATTACGCTGCTAGGCACTACAGCCGCGCTCGCAGGCGCTGCTTGCATCGGGGCAGCGGCGGCCCTGCTCGCGCTCGTCGATGCTGTCCTGCTCCCGGGACCAGCGGCGCTGATCGTTATTGCCGGCGTATCGGGCTTGTTCGGCGCGCTCGTCGATTCGGTGCTAGGTGCGACGCTGCAGGGCATGTATCGTTGCTCGCAATGCGGCATGGAGCTGGAACGGCACGAGCATTGCGGCAAGCCGGCGGAGCGGTATCGCGGACTGCGCTTCATGACGAACGACATCGTCAATCTGGCATCCTCGGCAGCGGCAGGAATATGCGCGGTCGGCATGGCCGCATGGCTGACCTAGCACGGGGAGGGTCGAATCCTGCATTTAGGGGATTCGACCTATTTTTTTGGAATTGTATACGATTGACATCTTATTGCCCTGAACCTATCCTTGACTATGAAAGCTGTCTCGACTGGAAGAAGATGGGACTCACAGCATGTTGAAAATGACAGCGCATTCATATGAGGTTATGTACGACAGACAGAGGGGGCGTGCGGATGGCGGATGCGAGCAAAAAGGCAAAACAGCCGGACGAGGGCACGATTCTGCAAGCGATCGGCGTCAGCAAGGTATTCGGGAGAGGGAGCGCGGCAGTGACGGCCCTGCAAGGCATCGATCTGTCGATCGAGCGAGGCCAGATCGTTGCGTTGATCGGCCGATCGGGCTCCGGCAAGACGACGCTGCTCAACATCCTGAGCGCGCTGGACGAGCCGACCGAAGGGCGCGTGTTGTTCGAGGGGATGGATATGACGACGTGGTCGGAGAAGGAGCGGGCGGCCCACAGGCGCAAGCAGATCGGGCTCGTCTTCCAATCCTTCGGCCTCGTGCCGCTCATGTCGGCCTATGAGAATGTCGAGTTCGGCATGCGGGTCGCGGGCTTGAAGGGCAATCGCGCGACTGCGGAGCGTGCCTTGGATTGGGTCGGCATGAAGGAGCGGATGAAGCATCGCCCCACGGAGCTGTCGGGCGGCGAGCAGCAGCGCGTCGCGATCGCCCGAGCGATCGCGCACGAGCCCGTTCTGCTGATCGCCGACGAACCGACGGCCGAACTCGATAGCAAGATGGGGCTGCAGATTATTAAAGTATTTCGGGATCTCGTCAAGCGGACCGGCATGACCGTCGTCCTGACGACGCATGATCCCGGCATAATGGAGCTAGTCGACCATGTCATCGCATTGGAGGATGGAACAATTGCAGAGCAACCGGATGCAATCATACCGACGTATGGTTAAACAAGCGGCGGCTGTCGTGCTCGCGGTCACCCTTACGGCAGGCTGTTCGATGCTGCCGAGCGAGGAGGAGGCGCTTGCGCCGCCGCTCGTGAAGCCGAAGGAGGAAGCCTTCGACGTAGTGGAAGTCGCTCGCGGCAATATACAGACCTACCTGAAGGGGATGGCTACCTTCACGTCCAGCAAGACCGAACCCTTGTTCTTCAAGGAGTCTGGCGGGCGGATCAAGACCGTAGTCGCGAAAGTCGGCGAGATGATCGAAGCCGGCCAGACCGTCATTGAGCTTGATGTAGGCGACTTGGAGGTGCGCGCGAAGCTGCAGCGGCTCAGTGTCGAACGCGCGGAGATTTTGTTCGGCCAAGCCGTGCGAGAAGGCTTGACCGGCAATGAGCTGCGGCTTCGCGAGATCGATCTGGACCGCGAGCGCATCTCGCTGGAGGCGCTGGAGAGCCAGCTGTCGCGCTCGAAGCTTGTATCGCCGATGGCCGGGAAGATTACGTATCTCGCCGATCTGAAGCCAGGCGACTCCGTCACCGGTTATCAGCCGATCGTGACGGTAGCGGATCCTCATCAGGTCCTCCTGTCCTACCAGGCGCCGTCGGATGCGGACTTATACCCCGTTCATGCCAATATGGAAGTCAAGGTTACGTATGACAAGCAGGAGTACAGAGGAACGGTGCTGCAATCGCCTTCCAGCGCGCCGCTGACCCTCGACAAGTCGGAAGCGGATCGGAATGCGAAGCTGCTCATCATCGGCTTGGTCGATCCGATCGAAGGCGTCGAGATCGGGGACAGAGCCGACTTCGAGATCGCGCTCGAGAAGCGGGAGAACGTCATCGTTATTCCGCGCTCAGGGCTCAGGAACTACCTCGGGCGCACGTATGTACAAGTCGCGGAAGGCGAACGCCGCAAGGAAGTCGACGTGGAAGTCGGGCTCAGGACATCCATCGAAGTAGAGATCACGCGCGGACTGGAAGAAGGCGCGCAGATTATTATGAATAATTAGCGTCCGCGGACGGGGAAGACGAAGGAGAGGAAGCGGCCTTGGCATTATGGACCATGATTCTGCGCAAGATGGCGAATAACAAGTGGCTTCAGCTGAACCTATTGTTCGGCCTGATCGTCTGCGTCGCGTTGTTCAGCTCGATGCCGCTATATTCGAACGCCATTTTGCAGCGGACGCTGTATAAGGAGCTTCAGCAGCAGCAGTTAACTAACAATACTTACCCAGGTTACATGCGTGTCAATGCACTCGTGAACCAGGAGGACCCGGTTAAGTTGGCGCGCACGATCACGAGCTTGGATCGCTACGTAGCCGGATTCCCCGACCGCGTTGGCTTGGATGTGAAGGCCAAGTATGTCAACCGTTCGACGGGATCGATGAAAGTGTACGGCGCTGACGCGACGGAGGAGGAAATCCAGAAGCTTACCGTCGTCGGCTCATTCCGTGCCGTATCGAACCTGGAAGAGCAAGTGCGGCTGGTAGACGGGCGTATGCCGAACCCGGATCGCAATGACGGGGTCTATGAGGCTCTCGTGACGCAATCTTACTTAATTAAGGTCAAGCGCGATCTGGATGAAGAGATTACCGGACTAGTGCGTTCGAACGGACAGACCTACCGGATCCTGCCGGTCGGTATCATCGATATGCTGCCGGAAGGCAGTCCCTACGCGCCCTTCCCGCTGATGAGCAACGAGTCGTCGTTCTTTATCCCTTACTCGGTATTCGAACGGGACTTCCTCGGGGCAGGCAAGGCTAAGGTCGGGACGACGCAATATGTATTCGGTCTCGACTATACGCAGATGAAGACGGAAGGCATCGACGAATTCGTCAAGCAATCCGAGTATTTGCGCAATTACCTCTCTTCCCGGTTCTCGTATAACGCGGAACTGCATCTGCCGGCACTCAAGACGATCGAGACGTACTTAGATAAGAAGGAGAGGCTCGATAACACGCTGCTGTCCTTGTATGCGCCCGTGATGCTGATGCTTGCCTTCTATCTATACATGACGTCCAATCTCATCATTGAGCGGCAGAAGACCGAGATCTCGGTGCTTCGCAGCCGCGGTGCGAGCCGGCTCCAGATTATGCTAGCCTACGTCGTAGAAGGCCTCGTGCTTGGCGTGACCGCGCTTGCCATAGGACCGCCGCTCGGGATGCTGTTCACGCGCGTGCTCGGTGCATCGGACGGCTTCATGTCCTTCGTCAATCGAGCGGCGCTCGATGTCGTATTGGGCAGCGATGCTTACCGGATCGCAGCGATCGCCGTGGCAAGCGCGATACTGTTGACGTTATTCCCGGCGGTACTCGCCACGCGCGTCTCGATCGTCGGCCATAAACAGCAGATGGCGAGGCTGGAGCGGATGCCGTTCTGGCATCGAATCGGCATGGATATCATACTGGTCGCGCTGGCCGTATATCTGTACGTCGGCTTTCGCCAGCGCGTGGCGGAGATGAGAGAGCTGGCGCTTGACGTCGGAGCATTGTCGGTCGATCCGCTCTTATTCCTCATGCCGGCACTGCTCGCGTTAGGCGGCGGATTGTTGATTCTTCGGATCTATCCGTGGTTCATCCGGCTATTGTACTGGCTGGGACGCAAGTGGTGGCCGCCGGCACTCTACTCGACAATGGTGCAGATCAGCCGTTCGTCCGGGCAATACTTGACGATTAAGGTGTTCCTGATCATGACCGTGGCGACCGGATTGTTCAGCGCCAACGCGGCTCGCACAATCAACGACAATATGGAGAATAAGATCGCATACGGCATCGGCGCGGATGTCGCGCTGAACATCCGCTGGGAGAACGATGCGCCTCCGCCGCCTCCGCCCGGTCCGCCGCAAGGACCGCCGCAGGCGCAAGGCGATGCTGCGGCGCCTGCGACGAAGCGCGTGCAGTATACGGAGCCTCCGTTCCTGCCGATGACGCAGCTGTCCGGCGTGGAGACGGCAACCCGCGTGTTCGTTAAGGAGGACGCGAATCTCAACGTTTCCGAAGGCTCGGCAGTTACGACGCTCTACGGAATCGAGACGTTCGAGTTCGGGCAAGTGGCTTGGATGAACAACGGGTTGCTCGATTACCACTTGAACACGTATCTGAACCTGCTGTCCTCCGACCCGCGAGCCGTATTGATCTCGCAGTCTGTCGCAGACGAGTTCAACGTGAAGGTCGGCGATCCGATCTATGTCGGTTGGCAGGGGCTGGATGCGACGCTGCTTACGGTATTCGGGATCGTCGACTATTGGCCGGGCTGGAATCCGCTGGCGAAGCCGGGCGACAAGGAGAAGCCCAAGCTGGTCGTTACGCACTTGAACACGCTGCAGAACAGGCTGGCCATGGAGCCATATGAGGTATGGCTGAAGCTGAAGGACGGCGCAACGAGTGCGGCTTTATACGAAGACTTGCAGGAGCAGAGCATCCCGATTCTATCCTTGCAGGATGCGACGCAGGAGTTGGTCAAGTCCAAGAATGACCCGTTCCGGCTCGCGATCAACGGCGTCATGACACTGGGTTTCGTCATCTCGATGCTGATCAGCTTCCTCGGCTTCCTCGTATTCTGGATCCTGTCACTGTCCGGCAGGACGCTGCAGTTCGGCGTGCTGCGCGCGATGGGCATTCCGTTCGGCCAGATTATCGGCATGCTCGTAAGCGAGCAGCTGCTGACCTCCGGGGCGGCCGTGCTGATCGGCGTGCTCATGGGGAACGTGGTCAGCGAGATGTTCGTCCCGCTCTTCGAGCTCTCGTTCAATCCGTCGGAGCAAGTGCCGCCGTTCGAGATCGTGTATAACCTCGGCGACTACCTGCAGCTATACAGCATGGTCGGCTTGATGCTGACGATCGGCCTGCTCGTGCTCGGTTACCGATTGTCGCGCGTGAAGATTAGCCAAGCGCTCAAGCTGGGAGAGGAGTGACAGCATGATTCATTGCGACGGACTCGTCAAAATTTACAAGACCAAGGACCTGGAAGTCGTTGCGCTGCAAGGGCTCGACCTGCGGGTCGAGGCCGGCGAGCTGATGGCGATCATCGGCAACAGCGGCAGCGGCAAGTCGACGCTGCTGAACATGCTGGGCGGGCTTGATCGCCCGTCAGCCGGCAAGCTGTTCGTCGACGGTAAGGATCTTCTCGCCTTCGGCGAGCGGGATCTCGTGAAGTACAAGCGAGAGAGCGTCGGCTTCGTCTGGCAGAACAATGCCCGTAACTTGATTCCTTATCTGACTGCGCTGGAGAACGTCGAGCTGCCGATCTTGATCCGGGGCAGGAGGCGACGCGCCAGAGCGATCGAGCTGCTCGAAGCGGTAGGCTTGGGCCACCGCATGAAGAACCGGCTGAGCGAGCTGTCCGGCGGCGAACAGCAGCGGGTCGCGATCGCGATCGCGCTTGCGAACGAACCGCGGCTGCTCCTGGCCGACGAGCCGACAGGCTCGCTCGACACGAAGACGTCGAACCAAGTGCTTGACCTGTTCCGTGAGCTGAACCGGACGATCGGCATTACGATCGTCATCGTCACGCATGATCCGCTCTTGGCGCGCAAGGTTGACCGTGTCGTGCAGATCCGCGACGGCAAGACGTCGGCTGAGATCATCCGAAGGCAGTCGTATCTGGAGGAATTCCAGAGCCTGGAACGCGAGCAGGGAGAAGCGGAAGAGAGCCATGTCGAATATGCGGTCATCGACAAGGCGGGCCGGCTGCAGATTCCGTCCGGCATGTTGGGTGAAGAGGGCTTCAAGGACGTGAATAAGGTCCGCGTGCAGATGGAGGAAGGGAAGATCATCCTGTATCCGCCGGAGGAGAAGCCGGTTGTCAAGGTGTAATCGAATATTGTTACCAGGGATCGGCCTCACCAGGCCGATCCCTTTCTCGTTCTGCTCCAGAGAACATGTACGGTCGTATGTCGTAGTGTAGAAACGTACCACTAATCGCAGTCAAGATGCTGTATATTGGTGGATAACTGCAAATCCTACCATTATTTTCGCACCTACGCACCGTAAACCACGTACCTCTAGGAATTAGTTGTACTTTTTTACGCTAAATGGTCTATTAGCTGCTACTCGACTCAATTAGATGTACTTTCTTACACTGATATTCGATTTGAACCGTGATCGGCCTCACCAGGCCGATCTTTATTTTTGAACTTCCATTACTTGGAGCCAGTTTAGAATTTGTTAATCTTTCTTTTCGCCGCGTTTAATACTCGTTTCTCGCCAGTTAAGATTCATCGTTCAAAATAAGGAACAGGAAGCGAGAGAGCTTCACGAATCTTAGGAGGTTGATGAAGATGAAGATGAAGAAGAAGGTCATGATGATTGGCGCAGGTCTAACGGTAGGGAGCGCGCTCCTGATTACGTCCGCATTCGCGGGGATCGGCGGGAGTGAAGGCTACGAGGCGTATAAGGATGCGCTTAAGGCGTCGGCGAGCATCACGAACGCGACGCAGCACGTGACGGTTACGCTGACGGACAATGGCAATTCGCTGCTCGAGGTACAGGCGAAGGTGAAGGATGATCAAGCTTCGGGTGCTGCAAGCGGCAGCGTGACGCTTCGTACGGGTGCGGCAGATGCCGGTACTTACGAATTCTACAATACAGACGGACAGACGGTCATGAAATCCTCGCACAGCGATACGTATCGATTGATCGAGGAGCCGGCAGACGATTGGGGAGCTCGTCACGATGACAGCCTTGACGCAAGCGAGCACGCTGCGATGTCAGACGGCGCGGAGCGCATCGTCGATGCGCTGGTCGGCAACTTGAAGAACAGCTTCGTGCTTGAGGAGGAGGCGGACGGTGGAGCTGTCGTGAACGTGGATCTGAGCGGTTCGCAGATCCCGGCCATTGCGAACACGATCGGTTCGTTGATCATTAAGGAAGCGATGAACGCCGAGCACCAGGCCCCTGAACCGCAGGATATGCAAGCGTACGAAGATGTCCGTGATCTGCTTGGCATCGACTTGGAGCAGTTAGGCGCTTCGATGCCGCGGCTGACGGATAACGTGAACATCGATCGCGTCGGACTGAAAGCCGAACTGGATGCGAATGACGTCATCGACAGCCATGACTTCAGCTTCACGATCAGCGGCACGGACGAGGCGGGCAAGGCGCACACCATCGTGCTGCAAGCAAGCGTCGAAGTGACGGATCGCAACGCGACGAAGCCCGACGTGATCGACTTGACCGGACGTAAGGTGGAGACGGTCGATTTGGAGCAATACAAGCAGAACTAAATCAGCACTGCATAAGAATCGGAGCAGCCTTAGCACGACTAAGGCTGCTCGATCGATAGGAGCGTGAGCGACAATGAAGAAGGAAACGATTCTGGAAATCGAAGGCCTGTCCAAGCAATATGCCTCGAAGCGAGGCGTCGATCAGATCACGCTGCGCATTAACAAGGGCGATATATACGGCTTCTTCGGTCCGAACGGCGCCGGCAAGACGACCGTGATGAAGATCGTGGCGGGCTTATGCCGCGCCGACCGAGGCCGGGTAAGGCTGTTCGGCATCGATGCGCAGGAGGAGCATGAAGCAGCGATGCGGCGCGTGGGCGTCTTGATCGAGAAGGCGGAAGCCTATGAGTACATGAGCGCTTACAAGAATTTGGCTATCGCGGCAAGGCTGTATCCGGAGCTGCCGAAGAGCCGGATCGACGAAGTGCTGGAGCTGGTGGGACTAGGCGCGAATAAGCATGAGAAGGTCGGCCGGTATTCGCTCGGCATGAAGCAGCGGCTCGGCATTGCCTCCGCCATGCTATCCAAGCCCGACCTGCTGATTCTGGATGAACCGACGAACGGCTTGGACATCGAGGGCATGGTCGCGATGCGGGAGCTGATCGCGAAGCTTGCGCGGGAAGAGGGGACGACGTTCTTCCTCTCGAGCCACTTGATCGCCGAGATGGAACGCGTCTGCAATCGGATCGGCATTATGCATCAAGGGCGCTTGATTCGCGAATTCAGCATGCATGAGCTTCGCGAGACCGGCGAATCGCTGGAATTGTACTATGTGACGCAGCTGCGGATGGAGAGAGGGGGGGAGCCTTATGAAGCTGCTGCTATCGGCTACCATTAATGAATGGGTGAAGCTGACAACGCGCAAGAAGACACGATTGTTCCTGTTCATGACTGCGCTGCTGCCGTTCCTCGGCCTATACGTGGTGACGCGCATGCAGAGCGGACTCGGCATTACGGGAATCACGGCCGCGGACTATCCGTTGACCTACCTTACGCTGCTCGCCAAGTATCTGCTGCCGCTCCATCTGTTCATGATGGCTGCCGATCTCTATGCAGGCGAGGCAGGCGACCGGACGCTGCGAGCGACCATCGTACGCCCGGTCAGCCGCTATAAGATCTATGCGTCGAAGCAGCTGGCGATGTTCGCGCTGCTGCTGGCCCACCTGGCAGTCGGTGCGGCGAGTTCGATCGCAGCCGCTATGTTCCTGCCCGCAGCGCAAGGCAGCAGCTATGCCAGCGGACTGCTGGATGCAGCCTTCGCGTATGCCGCGGCCACTGTTCCGTTATTCGTGTTAAGCGTCATTGCCGCATATGTGGCCCAGCTATTCCGCAATGCAACCGGCGCGCTAGCTGTCAGCATCGTGCTGTACGGAGCCGCGATGCTGCTAGCCGTGATCTTTCCGTCCGCCGCGAGCTACTCGCCGACGACTTACATGGATTGGCATACGTTCTTGGTCGGGAGCGGCGTTGCAATTTCATCCGGCGGCGTGATGACAGTCTTTAGCTTTTTGCTCGGGTGCGGTATAGTGTTCTATACAGCAGGACTCTTCCAGTTCGATACCAAAGAAGTATAGGAGAATACCCTCGATGTCGATTCGCGTCCGTCTGCTTCTGTCCTACGTGGCGATGCTGCTTATCCCGTTATTCTTGATGAGCATCGCGTTTATCGTGATCGTGATTGTATCCATCGGCGATATCAAGCCGTTATTCAAGCTGGAGTTCGGCGATCGTAATCCGTTCGCGGCCGTCATCAACCAGGAAGCGGACGTCGCTGCGGATATTCGGATGCGCTTAAGGTCAGAACCCGACTCGTTAATGAGCGAGCGCGTAATAGCCGACTACAACGAACGGCTGGAAGCGATCAACATGGGCTTGGTGGTGCGCAAGGAGAATGCGATCCTGTTCGCTACGCCGGCGATCGACGAGAATGCGCTAAGCGACCTGCCGGCCTTGGGCACGGACGAGGAGCGCTTTAACGGCGGCAGCCACTATTGGATCGTGAATCGCAGGTATAACGCCACGCTCTCTGACGGGGCAACAGGCGAGATATTCATCCTGGCGAATCTCAATTTCATCGAATGGTTCTTCACCAGCTTCATGAAATATATCTTCATCACGCTGCTCGTGATCATGGTCGTGACGAACGGCATCCTCACGTACTTCGTCTCGCGGGGCATCATCCGGCCGCTTCGATCGCTGAGGCGAGCGGCAGGCGAGATCAAGGAAGGCAACCTTGCCTATGAGGTGCGGCCTGAGAAAAGGGACGAGATCGGCGAACTCGCCATTGCGTTCGAGGAGATGCGGCTGCGGCTGAAGCAATCGGTCGACCAGCAGCTCCTATACGAGGAGAACCGCAAGACGCTGATCTCCAACATCTCGCATGATCTGAAGACGCCGGTAACATCGATTAAGGGCTATGTCGAAGGGATCATGGACGGCGTCACCGACACGCCGGAGAAGATGGATCGCTACGTCAAGACGATCTACGCCAAGGCCGTTCAGATGGATCGCTTAATCGACGAGCTGTCGCTGTTCTCCAAGCTCGATATGGGACGATTGCTCTTTCATTACGAACGGATCGACCTGGCCGCATTCGTGCAAGACTGCGTGGATGAACAGCTGATGGACGTGGAGAAGAGCGGCATGACGCTGGAGCTGTCGAACGAGCTGAAGCCGGAGCTGCTGCCTGCCGTCATATCGGCAGACCGCGACAAGCTGAAGCGCGTGTTCGTGAACATCATCGAGAATGCGGTCAAGTACATGGATAAGGATGCAGGCTGGATCCGCATTCGCATCATGGATGCGGGAGAAGCGTACGCCGTCGAAATCGCGGATAACGGTCAAGGGATACCGGCCGATGCGCTGCCATTTATTTTCGACCGATTCTACCGGGCTGATCCCGCGCGCAATCCGAATACCGGCGGCAGCGGGCTGGGGCTCTCCATTGCGCAGCAGATAATCGAAGAACACCATGGATCGATCGCGGCAGCGAGCCGGCTCGGCAGCGGTACGACGATCACCATCACTCTACAGAAGCAGCGGGAGGATCGACCGGCATGAAGCGTATTTTGATTATCGAGGATGACGTGAGCATCGCGGAGCTGGAACGGGACTATTTGACGGTACACCAGTACGACGTGCACATCGAATCTTTTGGGGACTTGGGGCTGAAGGAAGGCCTTACGGGGCGATACGATCTGATCATTCTGGACTTGATGCTGCCGAAGGTCGACGGATTCGAGATCTGCCGCAGGCTGCGGGAGCAGCTCGACATCCCGATCCTGATGGTATCGGCCAAGAAGGAAGACATCGACAAGATCCGCGGGCTGGGACTCGGGGCAGACGATTATATTATGAAGCCGTTCAGTCCGAGCGAGCTGGTCGCGCGCGTGAAGGCGCATTTGGCGCGTTATGAGCGGCTGTCTGGCGGCGCCCAGAAGCACGAGGAGATTCGGATTCGGGGCTTAGTCATTGACAAAACCTCCCGCCGCGTATTCGTGAACGAGCGAGAGGTGGCATTCACGACCAAGGAATTCGATCTGCTGGCCCACCTGGCTTCGAATCCGAACAGGGTGTTCAGCAAGGAGCAGCTGTTCGAGCAGCTGTGGGGGATGGATGCGATGGGCGACATCGCGACGGTCACCGTGCACATCCGCAAGATCCGGGAGAAAATCGAGTCGGACCCCTCACGTTCCCAATATATCGATACGGTGTGGGGAGCCGGCTACCGGTTCAGCGTCTAGCAGGCTTCTGTCCGGTAAGGGACAGAAGCCTATGGCGCCGTTCACGCTTCTTCGCGAAGTTTCGCGTGAACGGCGCCCGCAGCATCTAGCGTGACCAGATAGGCCGGACTATTTTTCAGCTTCACGTTAAGCGTCTTCAGCTTGCTCTCATCGATCTCGATGACGCGCCAGCGAGGCGTGTCCTCATACTGCCACTGTGCCAGAAAAGCCTCCCGTTCAGCCTCCGCTTCCTCTGGCGCATCCCACGCTTTTACCCCGAAGTACGTAAAATCGTAGGTATTCCGCAGCATGGCCGCCGCGATCTCTCCCGTGGATTCATGTCTTAATACGAATGGCATACGTTCATTCACTCTCCCGTTCAGCATGATCATGCGAAAGGACCGGCCATCTCGGCCGATCCTTATCGATTCTTCCTGCTATTCTTACTTCGTCAAGGCTTCCATCTGTCCGATCAGATCCTCGAACACGCTCATCGCCTGCTCGATCGGCTCCGGCGTGGACATGTCGACGCCTGCCTTCTTCAGGATATTGATCGAATAGTCGCTGCCGCCGCTCTTCAAGAAGCCCAGATAGCGATCGACAGCAGGCGCGCCTTCCTCCAGAATCTGCTTGGAGAAACTCGTGGCGGCCGAGAAGCCGGTGGCGTACTTGTACACGTAGAAGCTCGTGTAGAAGTGCGGAATCCGCGCCCACTCCATCTCGATATCTTGGTCGACGACCATATCGTCGCCGTAGTAACGCTTGTTCAGCTCGTAGTAGATCTTCGACAGCTCCTGCGGCGTGAGCGATTCGCCGTCCTCGGCCTTCTGATGAATCAGCATCTCGAACTCCGCGAACATCGTCTGACGGAATACCGTCGTACGGAATTGGTCGGCGTAGTAGGTGAGGAGGTACATTTTCTCCTTCGGATCCGTCGACTTCTCCAGCATGTAGTGCATGAGCAGCGCTTCGTTCAGCGTCGAGGCGACCTCGGCGAGGAAGATCGTGTACTGCGCGTCACGGTAGTCCTGGTTCGTATCCGAATAGTACGAGTGCAGGGCGTGACCCATCTCGTGCGTCAGCGTGAACATGCTGTTCAGATTATCCTTGTGGTTGAGCAGCACGTACGGATGCGTGCCGTAGGCGCCCCAGCTGTAAGCGCCGCTGCGCTTGCCTTCGTTCTCGTACACGTCGATCCAGCCGTTGTCGAAGCCTTCCTTCAGCACGCCGAGATAGTCGTCGCCGAGCGGCTTCAGGCTGTCCAGCACGGTCGCCTTCGCTTGGTCGTACGTGATGTCCATCTTGAATTCCTCGACCAGCGGCGCGAACAGATCGTACATATGCAACTCGTCGACCTTCAGCAGCTTCTTGCGCAGGTTCATGTAACGATGCATGAGCGGCAGATGCTTGTGAATCGTGCCGATCAGGTTCGTGTACACTTCCTTCGGGATGTTGTCGCCGTAGAGCGACATCTCCAGGGCGGAAGGATATTTGCGCGCGCGCGAATAGAAAATGTTCTTGTTCACGTTCGCGCTCAGCGTCGAGGCGAGCGTATTCTTCATCTTGCCGTATGTATCGTACATCGCCTTGAACGCTTCGCGGCGCACGTCGCGGTTCTTGCTCTCGAGGAATTGGATGTAACGGCCTTGCGTCAGCTCGATCTCTTCGCCGTTCTCGTCCTTCACCTTCGGGAACTTCAGGTCCGCGTTGTTCAGCATGCCGAAAATCGTGTTCGGCGCCTGGCTGATGTTGCCGACCTGCGCGAGCAGCGATTCCTCGCTCTTCGAGAGGATATGTGCCTTCTCGCGGCGCATCTCTTCGAGCGTGAACTTGAACTTGGCAAGATCAGGATTGGCAATCATCTGATCGAGCGCGTCGGAAGGCAGGCTGAGCACTTCCGGCGTAATGAAGGACAGCGCTTCGCCGGATTCGACGCTAAGCTTCTTCGACTTATCCGATAAGGCCATGTTGACAGGTTCCGCGGTATCCTCGTGGTGGCGCATGTTCGCGTACACGTACAGACGCTCGACGTGGAGCGACAGCTCATCCTCGAGCTCGAAGCAGGCTTTGAGCTGCGCGGGATCGGCCAGTTTGCCTTGGAAGGCTGCGATCTTCTTGATTAGCTCCTTGGCTTCGGCGTATTCTTGGTCCCATTCGGCTTGGGATGCGAACAGGTCCTCCAGCTTCCAGCGGTGATCGGTACTGATCTCGGAACGTTTCGGTAATTGGTTCATGGGGCTCCTCCTCATGGCTTCAATATCGTTGTGCAGCGTCGTCTCTCTATCATCCAGCGTTCTTGCGGTAGCTGCGACTGTCGTTGATGCCAGCAGTCCGAGGGTCAGAAGGACAGGGAACCATTTCATGGCCGCACTCCTTGTTTTTACCCTCTAGTATGCCAGCTTGTCAGCCGCCCATATTCAAGAAACTGAATACGATCAGGAAAAAAGCGAACGCGATCAGCGCAATCGTGACCAGCGAGACGCCGCGGCGCATAGAAGGCGGGATCGAATCGCGCTTCATGATGACGATCGCCCCCAGCGAGAATGCGGCAATGATGAAGATGAGCGTTGCGGATGTGTCCATATGCGATTCCTCCTCTAGCTAATCCTTTTCGCCGGAGAGGAAGCATTTTCCTGCATGCGGCAATGTTGGATTAGGCTCGTCTGTCAGATCAGATCGAACGGAATGCCGCGATGATCGCTTCCCGTTCCTCTTCCCCGCCCTCGAGCTCCGATGCGCGGAATCGATTGGACGCCCAGTGGATCATTTCCTGCCGGCTGACGAACGTGTGGCATTCCTCGCCCCATTGGTCGGATATTTCGCGCACGACCAACGTTTTGCCCTGCACCTCTACATTCAACATATTATATTTGTCGCGCTTGTAGATCTCGTATTTTTTGAACATGGCTGCCGCTCCCCTGATTGCTTGATTTTTTCACCATCATAGCCAACCAATCTGTGGAAATCAACTTGTTTTCGTAGTATACTGCGAAGAAGTCCGGAAGCGGGCTGGGTATGCGCGGCGCAGGCGGCGCATGCAAGACGAGCGAATCACCAGATGAGAAGAGGAGAGATGAGCCATGAACGAGAGGTATGAACAGGTCGGCGTTGCCGTTACCTGCAGAGGTTACGAGGAGTATGTGCGCATGTTCGCGCTGGACGAGGCACAGCTGATGGCCGGAGAGGTGCTGGACGTTGCAGCGGGCGCTTCCTCGCTGACGGCGGATCTGAATGCGAGAGGCGT
Organism: Bacillota bacterium; assembly: GCA_023386495.1. Classification (GTDB taxonomy): domain Bacteria; phylum Bacillota; class Bacilli; order Paenibacillales; family Paenibacillaceae; genus Paenibacillus_I. Next base: position 27,393 of record JAEWJS010000026.1, read on the forward strand.
GCCGGCCGCGGCCGCGGATCCGCGTTATGCGCGGCATCCGGAGGCGCTCATCCAGGAAGCCCGCGAGGAGATCGAGACATCGACGAGCAAGCTGAGCGGTCTGACGCATCGCTTCGACTTCAGTTATTACGGAGACATGGACCGGCATCGCGCGATGCGGGAGGCATCCCTTGCCCGCTTCTCGGCGGATTACGCCAGCCACTATGGTTCTAACCGATACACGGCTGCCTCGCTGCCGTCGCTGCCCTTCGAAGAGGGGCGCTTCAAGCTGGTGCTGTGCAGTCATTTCTTGTTCCTATACGGCGAGCAGTTCGATTATGCTTTCCATGAGCAGGCAATCGAGGAGCTGCTGCGGGTATGCAAGCCTGGGGGAGAGGTGCGGATCTATCCGCTCGTTACGCTGGCGTTCCAGCCGTATTCCCGATTGGACGAACTGCTGGCTGCCGTCGCACGCTGCGGGGCATCGAGCCGGCTCGTGCCGACGAACCTGCCGTTCATCCCCGTGTCCACGGACGTGCTCATTCTGGCGAAAAAGGAAGCGCGGCATTAATTTTTCGAAATGGGTTGTCCGGCGTTTGCGTTTTGGACGGCTGGTGCGTATAATGGAAGTATTCGCCGTCATAACGGCGTCATTTTTAGGAGGTTGTTCATTTGAAAGGAACAGTTAAATGGTTTAACGCAGAAAAAGGCTACGGGTTTATCTCGGTTGAGAACGGCGAAGACGTATTCGTTCACTTCTCGGCGATCCAAGGCGAAGGCTTCAAGTCCCTGGACGAAGGCCAAGCAGTCGAGTTCGACATCACGCAAGGCAACCGCGGTGCACAAGCAGCTAACGTAGTCAAGTTATAAGATCTGGGATCATTCCCATCATATAGCTTCGGACCCACGCATAAAGGCCGGCCCTATCCTCTCGGATATGAGCCGGCCTTTTCTTTTACCGATTGTGATCGCGAACGCTGGCGACAAGCACTTGCTTCCGGCGAACGGCTCGCAAGCAATAGCGAAGCATTTGCTCTGTTAACGCACACAGATGCGCTAATTCAAAGGGCTTTGCTACATTTGGATGCATAAATGGCTTGAGATCGCTAATTTGCGAACCGTCATGCGCTATTTAGCGCATTTTATACACTAATGGGCTAGGAAGGGCCGTAGGGTCCGAGAATAGCGCACGAACATACCTTAATAGCGCTATTGCTTCGCAAATGGCCTGCCCATCGACCCAGAGCTAGACGATCCGTCCGTTATTCCAATATAGTCAGGATCGCGTCTACTTCCTTACGCGGGAGCTTGCCTGGCTGTTCGGCCGGATGGCCGAGGGCGATGACCATGTTGATCTGGCGGTCGGCATCGATGCCGAGATATTCCTTGAGCTGCTCTTCGGCGAGCAGGACAGGGCCGGTCATCGGGCATGTTGCGAGTCCCATCGCGTGCGCGGCGAGCATCAGGTTCTGCGAGGCGAGGCAGCTGCTCTTGATGCCTTCTTCGCGCCATACTTCGTCCGGAACCAATGCGATCGGATCGAAGATCCGCTCACGGAATTTGGAATTGTAAGGCGTAGCCAGGCAGACGATCAAGGCCGGCGCATCCGAGAACGCGGTTGCGTAGGGGCCGAATGACTTGGTCAAGAGACGGGCTTCCTTAGAGAGCCCTTGCGCTTCGGCAGCTTCGGCCCGGAGGTGCAGCTGCTGCCAGGTCATGTCTTCGATCGCGCGGATCTTGTCCTTGTTCACGATCACGATAAATTCCCAAGTCTGCGAATTCGTGTCGCTCGGCGCATAACGCGCGCAATCGATCAATTCGCGAATCTGCTCGGTCGATACCGGCTTGTCGAGGTACTTGCGCACGCTTCTGCGGTCGTGCACGATTTGCTTGAAGTTCGAGTAGTCCATCTGTTAATAACCTTCCTTTCCCAATCATTATAGGAGAATTCGCCCGAAACTTAAAGCGATTTATCGTCTGCGCGCCCAGGCGGTCATAAGGGCGAAGCCGGCAAAGGCTGCGGCCGCAAGGAGTGAAGCGATCGAGTAGAACGACTGGTAACCGTACGCCTCGAACAATGCGCCGCCTGCCGTACCGCTGATCACGCCGGCAATGCCGGCCCAGACAATGGCATACAGGGCTTGTCCGGATGCGCGGTATTCGTCCGGAATGAGATGCGTCATATACCGAAGCGCGGTCGAGAAGAAGATGCCGAACGTGACGCTGTGCATCAGCTGGAGGCCGATGACATAGATCGGGTCCTCGATGTAGGACATCAGGAAGTAACGCGTCGCGTACATGAGGCTCGCGAACGCCAAGAGCGGCAGGTCGCGCAGCTTATGCCCGTAGCGGCCGAGCAAGAACAGGATCGGGATCTCGCTGACGGCGCTCGTGAACCATGCGGTGCCGACCAGCTGCTGGCTGGCACCCATTTCGCGAAGCGTCAGAGCCAGGAAGCCTTCGTACATGCGATGGCTGATCGACAGGACGAGCACCGTGCCGAAGAAGAACAGGATGCGAGGCTGGCGCACGAGCGTGAAGAAGCCGGAGAAGTCCATGGCGCGGAAGCGGCCTTGATAATCGCGCAGCAGCCAAGCGAGCACAAGCGACAGGGCGACGAGCCCGATCGCGATCATGACGGTGAAGCCCGATCCCTGCTGCTTCAACACCATGCCGATGAGGTAGGCGGACACCGCGAAGCCGATGGAGCCGAAGATGCGAATCGACGGATAATTGCGTCCCGTATGCGATACGGAGAGCAGGGTCAGGCTGTCGCTAAGCGGCTGGATCGGCGTCTGGAAGAAGTAGAATGCGGTCATGACGATGATGACCAAGCCGAACGACTCGGCCTGCAGCAGCACGGCAAGCATGATGAGCTGGCCGGCGAAGAGCAAGATTAGCAGCTTGCGGATCGTGCGGTACTTGTCGCTGGCCATGCCGGTCAACAGATTCGCGGCGATCGAGATCGCGGGTCCGGCAGCATACAGGAGGCCGATCTGCGAAGCGCTGAACCCCCGGTCGGCAAAGTAGAGCGGAAAATAGGAGACGAGAACGGCCATTGTCGAATAGAATACATAACTATAGATACGCAGGACGGCAGCTTCCTTCGCGGCCGTACGGCGGACGGATCTCTCTTGAGTCGTATCGGATGCAGCGCGCATGCTGAATCAGCTCCCATAAGTTCGGCCGCAAATACACGAATCCGACGCTGGATTTGTATGTGCTGAAATGGTACATTATTTGTTGGAGGTTTACAATGGGGAATTATGTTTTTACGCTTGACAAGCGATTGGGGATTGAAATTCCGATTCTGGAGCTGGATTGGGAGGATTATTCGGCAGCGGACCGATTGGCGATCCTGGAGCGATGGGAGCATGAACGCGGGACCATTCCGGATCGCGTCATCGCGCTTGAGCGGCAGATCAACGCGCTGCAGCCGCTCGTCTTCGAGGTGGAAGACTTCGAGGAGACCTGCAGGCTGAATGCCGATATAGCCGAACTAGCCAGCCGCATCAACGATTTGCATATCTGGTACCGCATCAATCAAGAGATTGAAACGCGGCGCCATTCCTGACGAAACCTGGAGGCGCCTACTATTGAATGCGATAACGATCGAAGCGCGCATGATGCCGCGCGGACCGGTAAGCCTCATGTATCGGTTATATAAGTATATCTTCCCCGACGTCCACGCCGAGCTGGCGAGGTGGCGGGAGAAGGCAGAGGCGATACCCGATCCGGAGCTTCGCACCCAAGCGATCGCGAGCATGACCTCCAAGCAGTTCCATTGCGAGGGCGGCGCGGTCTATGCGGCTGCTAGGCTCGAGGACCGGCACATCTTGATCCCGCTGATCGTGGCGCTTCAGACGATCAGCGATTACTTGGACAATCTGTGCGATCGCAGCACGTCGCTGTCTGCGGAAGATTTTCGCCTGCTGCATCAGTCCATGCTGGACGCCGTAGATCCGTCCGCGCCTCTCTCGGATTATTATGCGCTTCGAACGGAGCGGGAGGACGCCGGTTACTTGCAGTCGCTCGTGCGCACTTGCCAGGCTTGCGTCGCGCAGCTGCCGGGTTACGCGAAGGTGCAGCCGCATGTCACTTATCTGGTGGGCCTGTACGGCGATCTGCAAGTGTACAAGCATATTCGCAAGGATCTCAGGCTCGATTCGCTTCAATCATGGTGGGAGCTCCATAAGGAGCGTTGCCCCGGGCTGCAGTGGAACGAATTCGCGGCCGCAACCGGATCGACGCTCGGCATGTTCATGCTGTTCCTGGAAGCTTGCCGGGGCAGCTTGACGGAAGCGGAGGCCGAACGGACGATGAAAGGGTATTTTCCGCATGTATGCAGCCTGCATATTATGCTGGATTACTTGATTGACCAAGAGGAAGACCGCATCGGCGGCGATCTGAACTTCTGCAGCTATTATGCCGATAAGGAAGAGCTCCTGAGACGGTTCGGCGTCATCGTGGAGCGTGCGCGTGCTGACGTGAGGCAGTTGCCTGCATCGGCCTTCCATCGGATGATCATCGAGGGTCTGATGGCGCTCTATCTATCGGATCCGAAGGCACGCAGGCAAGCGGACGTCCGCGAAGTATCGCGTGTCCTGATGCGGAGGAGTCCAGCTACGCGGATCTTCTTCTGGCTGAACAGTGTATGGATCCGGGCCAAGCAGCAGTCGAGCCGGCCCGATTCTCAATAGTCTTAACTCGCAAGTTATTCGATTAGGGAGGAACTACCATGTCAGCAGTCAAAAAAATTGCGGTACTCACCAGCGGCGGCGACTCGCAAGGGATGAACGCAGCCGTACGGGCTGTCGTTCGGAGCGCCCATTATCATGGTATTGAAGTGTGCGGCGTGCAGCGGGGGTATCAAGGCCTCTTGAACGAGGATATCCGCTCCATGGACCTGCGGAGCGTAGGCGATATCATTCAGCGCGGCGGCACGATTCTGCAGACGGCCCGCTGCAAGGAATTCATGACGCCGGAAGGCCAGCAGCGCGGGGCAGAGGTGCTGCGCGCAAACGGCATCGACGGCTTGGTCGTCCTCGGCGGCGACGGTTCTTATCAAGGCGCGAACAAGCTGAGCAAGCTCGGCATCAAGACGATGGGGCTGCCGGGAACGATCGACAACGACATTCCGTTCACCGACTTCACGATCGGCTTCGATACGGCAGTCAGCATTGTCGTCGACGCCATCAACAAGCTGCGCGACACGATGACCTCGCATGAGCGTTCCTCGGTCGTCGAGGTCATGGGCCGTCACTGCGGCGACATCGCGTTGTACGCAGGGCTTGCGAGCGGCGCGGAGACGATTATCGTGCCGGAGGTTGCATATGACATCGATCAGATCTCGACGCGGATGCGCGAGAATTTCCAAGCCGGCAAGCGTCATAGCATCGTTGTCGTCGCTGAGGGCGCGGGAACGGGCGACAATATCGCCGAGGCGATCACGGCGCGCAACGGCATCGAGCCGCGCGTCACGGTGCTCGGACACATTCAACGGGGCGGATCGCCGACGCATAACGATCGCATTCTAGCAAGCAGGCTGGGCGATTTTGCCGTACAATCCTTGATGGCCGGCGAGTCGGGCAAGTCTTGCGGCGTGATCGACAACAAGATGGTGCTGACGGACATCGACAAGGTCGTCAACACGAAGAAGCCGTTCAATATGGACCTGTACAACCTGGCGCTGCGCTTGTCGCAGTAAGAGGTTGCACGATTGCCGCGCGGGTACGCTCCCGACGCGGCTATTTTTCGTATGCAATCCCCCCAGTCAACGAGCGAGGAAAGCAAGATAACGCATGCAGTTCGGATTCGTCGAATTATTGACGGTCCGCTCGGCGAGGGAACGCTGTAGTGTGGATTCGTCGAACTGGAAGGGACATTTCGGGGATTATCGACAGTATTGGGTGCTCTAAGTAGGCAAAACCGAACTATTGCAGCATCCCCGTCTGCAGTATCTGCTGTAGTTCGGTAAATCCGAACTAAATGACAGTGAGGTGGGGGGCTGGTCGGTCGGCGAAGAGCAGGGAAGGCGTTGCGATTCATGCGTGCATACAGGCATGAAAGAGGCAGCCAGGAGTCTTGCGACTCGCTTGGCTGCCTCTGTTAGGTATGAGTGCAATTGCGAATTACTTGTACGTGACGCCTTCCGAATACTTGTTGCCGGCATTCCAGAGCAGGTATTCCTCGACGCCGGTGTCGTGCAGCGCTTGAATCTGTGCCTCGACCTCGGCCTTGCCGTACTTGATGTAGTGGCCCTTGCCCAGCCAGCTGGCCGTGAAATCCTGAATCCAAGGCCGGATGATCGGCTTGCGGTCCGCGATCGGCGCCAGCTTCTCGTGCGTATCCTCCATCGATCCCTTGATCGTCGCGTAAGGATCGCGATCCGGATCCTTCACGTTGAACCAGCCGGTGCTGTAATGGCTCGGGTACACCATCGGCGATATGACGTGGACATGCTCCGAGATCTTCACGAAATCCTGACCGATGCCCTCGGCAGCGGGAACGGATGCGGCATAGCCGAAAATATCGACCGATACCCGTACGCCGAGCGGTTCCAGCTGTTCCTTGGCGTACTTGACGAAGCCGGCCACGATATCGACGCGGCTCTCCTCTGTCTTGGCGTATTGCAGATGGTCCGCCTTCTTCTCGAAGCCCTCCGGGAATCGCACATAATCGAATTGGATCTCCTTGAAGCCGAGCGCCGCGACTTCCTTCGCAAGCGCGATGTTGTAATCCCACACTTCCTTGCTGTAGGGATTCACGAAGCTGTCGCCCTTGTTATTCTCCCAGACCGTGCCGTCCCCGCGCTTGAACGACAGCTCCGGATGCTGACGGGCAAGCACCGTGTCCTTGAACACGACGATCCGGGCAATCGGGTACACGTCTTCGGCCTTCAGCCTCGCCATCATGGCCTCGATGTCTTTGATGTACTTCTTCGCCGTGCCGAGCTTTAGCAGCTCGGGATTCGTCGTCGGATAGGTGATATAACCGTAATCATCCTTCACGTCAATGACCATGCTGTTCAGCTCCGTATCACGCAGCAGTTGGAGCAGCGTCTCCATGCGGGCGCCGCCTGCGCTGTGAGAAGTCACGTACACGCCGCGAATCTTCGGCGCATCCGGCTGGGGATCCGAGCCGAGTGGCAAAGCCGGTTCTACTTGGTTGGCAGCGCTTTCACCGTCGGTGCCTGCAACAGTCGTTCCGCCGCCTGCATTCTCCGCGAGGGAAGGGTTGACGGCCGCGTGCGCTTGCTCGAACAGCTTGACCAGCGGGGCAGGCTGCTCCGTCGGTGCTCCTGTTAACGTGCCGTACAATAACAATATAATCGCGATTACCCAATCCATATTGTCAACGCTCCCCGAATTGATCTCTCTCCCATTATAGAGCAGATTCGAGCCCGCAGACACAGGTATTTTGTAGGATTTGTTGAATGCTGGATGTTCTTGTCGAATGAATCCCGGCAGGCCGCGAATGTAAAAAGAGACGAGAACGATGAATCCGTTCCCGCCTCTGTAAAGCTAGTGCAGCATGATTTGTTTCTGATGCTCATAAATGCTGTGCTGAACGATCTCGACAGCATCCTCCGGCTCCAGCAGGGCCAGTCCTTCCCGAAGCACGATACTCATGTTCAGCTCCCGGTCGGTTAGGAAAGGGACCAATTCGGGGGCCAGCTTCTGAGCGATCCTAGACAATGTAACAGTTTCCATATCCATCTTGCATCACCCTTTCCTCGAATTAGGTTCGTAGAAAACAGGGGAATCATATGGCATGAAACTACACTTCCAGAAACAGTACCAGTATAGCAGATAATTGACATGAATAACAGGTCTATGCGCGGGATTCATGCGCCGGCGGCATCGGATAAGCCTGAGCCGTGCCGTTGCCGCGCGTCAATCCCTGCGAAATTGCCCCATGACGCCGACCGTCTCGACGATGTTGACGAACGCGTTTTTGTCCAGGGATCGAATCGTTTTGCGCAGCGCGGCCAGCTCGTATCTCGTCGTCACGGTCATGAGCATCTCGTTGTCCGCTTGCGAATATGCGCCTCTCGTCTTGATGATCGTTACGCCCCGCGGAAGTTTCAGCAGCTTCTCCAATAACTTTTCGGATTGGCTGGTTATAATAAACACGGTCACTTTCACATGCCTGATATGGAGGACGTCGATTACCTTGCCGGCTGTGAAGATCGAGAGCATCGAGTACATGGCCACGTCCCAATCCGAGGTCGTCAGGCCAAGCGCGGCAATAACCGTTCCGTTCAGTACAAGCAGCAGCACGCCGATCGGGATGTCGCGTCGTCTCGTCAAGATCGAAGCGATGATATCGAACCCGCCGGAAGAGCCGCCGAAGCGCAGTGCCAGCCCGCTGCCGGCGCCGAATATCACGCCGCCGAACACGGCCCCGAGCAACGGGTCGAAGGCGATGGCCCGCACGGGGATGAATTGCATCGCCAGCGTGGCGGCGGCGACGGAATAGACGCTCCATATGACGAACTGGCGGCCGAGCGCGAACCAGCCCCATATTAGAATCGGGAAGTTCAGCGAGAAGTAGAGCAAGCTGATATTGAGGTTTGCTGCGTAACCGATCATCTGGGCAATGCCGGAGACGCCGCCGCTTAGCAGGCGATGGGGGACGAGCATCATATTGAACCCGAAGGCGATGAATAGCGAAGCGAACGTCATGGCCAGCAACGTCCCGCAAGTACGGGCAATTCGTTTCACGGCGGTCTCCTTTCCAGGGACGTATTGGATAGCAGCAGTATCCCCAATTACCGTTCACTGGTATTCACAATCTTAACTGTGCTATAATGATTGGGATATTTTCAAGTAGGCACAGAATAGAAGGAGTATGAGAAAAGTTTGAAAACATTTGCAGAATTTGGGCTGGAAGCGAAAGTGCTTCAAGCAATCACGGAATTGGGCTTCGAGGAGTCGACCCCGATTCAGGACAAAGCAGTACCGATCGCGATGACCGGTCAGGATTTGATCGGACAAGCGCAGACCGGTACGGGGAAGACGGCAGCATTCGGCATCCCGCTCATTAACAAAATTCCGGTCAGCGAAGATCGGATCGTGGCGCTCATCATGACGCCGACGCGTGAGCTGGCCATTCAGGTTGCCGAGGAGATCGGCAAGCTGGCACGTTACAAAGGCGTTCGTTCCCTGCCGATCTACGGCGGTCAAGATATCGGACGTCAAATCCGCGCGTTGAAGAAGCGTCCGCACATCATTATCGGTACGCCTGGTCGACTGCTCGACCACATCAACCGCAAGACGATCAAGCTGGACGACGTACAGACCGTCGTGCTTGACGAAGCAGACGAAATGCTCGATATGGGCTTCATGGAGGACATTACGACGATCCTCGGCATGGTGCCGACGGAACGGCAGACGATGCTCTTCTCCGCAACGATGCCTCCGAACATTCAGCGGTTGGCGCAGCAATTCCTGCGCAATCCGGAGCACGTATCGGTCATTCCGAAGAACATTACCGCGCCAAGCATCGAACAGGCATACATCGAAGTGCACGAGCGCCAGAAGTTCGAAGCGATCAGCCGTCTCCTGGACATGGAGTCGCCTGAGCTTGCGATCGTATTCGGCCGCACGAAGCGCCGCGTCGATGAGCTGAGCGAAGCGCTGCAGAAGCGCGGCTACTCCGCGGATGGCCTGCACGGCGACCTGTCGCAGAACCAGCGTGATGCGGTTATGCGCAAGTTCCGTGACGGCAGCATCGACGTGCTCGTCGCAACGGACGTAGCAGCCCGCGGCCTTGACGTATCCGGCGTCACGCACGTCATCAACTTCGACCTGCCGCAGGATCCGGAGAGCTACGTTCACCGTATCGGCCGTACCGGCCGCGCAGGCAAGGAAGGAACGGCTTGGTCGTTCGTCACGCCGCGCGAGATCGATCACCTTCACTTCATCGAGAAGGTGACGCGCCAGCGGATCGCGAAGAAGCCGCTGCCTAGCCTCGCGGAAGCGATCGAAGGCAAGCAGCGCCTCACGGCGGAGCGCCTGATCGAGGTCGTGCAGAACGAAGAATTCCAAGAGTACAAGGGCATCTCGATTCAATTGCTTGAGCAGTACGATTCCGTTCACTTGCTTGCCGCGGCGATTAAGCTGATCACGGGCGAGAAGAAGGACGTGAACGTCGAGCTTACGCCTGAGGATCCGATTCGTGCCAAGAAGCGTCGTCCGGACGTGCGTTCCAACGGGCGCCGGTTCTCCGGCAGCTCGTTCGGCAGCGGCGGCGGTCGTCCATCGGGCAGCGGCGGCTACCGCGGCAGCAACAGCAGCGGTTCGCGTGACGGCCGCTCCGGCGGCGGCTATCGCGGCGGCAGCAGCAGCAGCAGCGGCGGCTACCGCGGTCGCAGCGAAGGCCGTGACGGCGGCAGCGGCGGCTACCGCGGCGGCAGCAGCTACGGTGCCGGTCGCCCGAGAGGAACGTCCGAGGAATAACCGAACAGCATGAAGAACCGGGAGTCAGTCCGTCGCAGCAATGCGGGGGACGTCCCGGTTCACTCTATTATCGCGGCTTCTAAGCGTGCCCAGCGGTAAGCGCCTTCACGGGAAGAACGCTGGCCGCGTGCGCGACAATCTACCAGCCATATGCACCGGAGGGATTCAGGATGGAAATGCGAGGCCTAATGGGGGGCTTCTATAAGATATCGGAATGGATCATGCGATTCTCGGTAACGAATATATTATGGATCATTTGCTCCCTGCCTTTCTGGTATTTGTTTCTTATCCCGCTCTTTACGTTCTCGACACGCGAAGAGCTGTTCACCGGACTGTTCGTCTCGGCGATTGCGGCTCCGTTCATCTTCTTCCCCGCGACGGCGGCGATGTTCACGCTGCCACGCAAGTGGGTGATGGGTGAGGTTGACGTTCCGCTCTTCAAGACATTCTTCCGCGGCTATAAGGAGAACTATGTGAAGAGCATGCTCGGAGGCCTGATGTATACGGGGATTTTCGTCGTCATCGGCGTCGATTATCAAGTCTATCTGTCAGGACTCGAAGGATTGCAGCTGCTGTCATACATTTTCCTCGGCATCGGCATTCTTCTGTTCATCTCGTTGTTCAATTTCTTCTCGATGATCACGCACTACCACATGCGTACGTTCCAACTGGTGAAGAATGCGATCTTGATCACGATCGGCCGGCCGTTCCGTTCGCTGTCGACTGCTGTAGTCGCGTTCGCGATCATGTGGTTCAGCACGCGCTGGACGTTCCTGCTGCCGTTCTTCTCGGGCGTTGCGATCGCGTATATGGCGTTCTTCAACTTCTATCAGATCTACCTGAAGCTGAAGGATCAGCTGGAGCGACAGCAGCAGCAAGCGCTGGAGGAAGAACAAGAGGCAGCTGATCAGGAGATGGCGGAGCAGGAGACGAAGCGATAGTCGGATGCTTCTAATTACCAAGCTTTTCGACCGCGGCTCCCGTTTACTTTTGACCGGAATAACCCTATAATAAGAATACCTCCTGCGATGTTCGTTACGGCTCTACGTTGTTTTGAACCAATGGCTGTTTCTAGGGAGACCCATATCGAAGCGCGGCTGACATGCCCCCTAAAGGGGACTTCAAATTCGCTTCTGCGGACACCCACCTGCGAGAGCGGGTTCAGAAACAAGAAAGTCGGACGGCATAGGCGGGTTTCTACATTCCATGATTGTCCGCTTCAGGACGATGCGAATACATGGCCTTTAGGTGCTTTCTTCCATTCGGATGAAGCCTTGAAGGTTTTTGTTCTTTTTTCAGAACCTTTTTCATGTTATCATAGAGAGAAGCAGAAAGAGATGCTGGAGGGGGAGATTATCCGTTGTTGAAGCGTACGCTGATCGGATTGATTCGCAGTTTCGAACAGAGCGGGGACCGAGCGAAAGATCCGCAGCTTAAATCCCATTATTATAAGATGTCCAAGGATAAGGCTTGGGAAGAGGTCGTATCGACCTTGAAGAAGATGCAGGGCTATAAGCTGCTCCACGAAGTGCCGTCGGTAGGCGAGATCGTATTGGAGAAGCGCACAGCGATGGGACGTATGATGGATATCACCGTCTCGGTCATCAACGTGAATCCGATCGTGACCGCTGTCGACATTTACTCGGCATCCCGCGGTTCGCTCGGCGATCTGGGGTCGAACTACCGCGTCATCCTGGATATATACCGTACGCTGGACAAGAAGCTTGCGTCGTACAAGACGGAGAAGCCATAATCCATCCAGCACCTAATAAAGAAGCGAGCGACGGACCGATGGTCTGCGCTCGCTTCTTCTTGTATGGGATGGGATGTTCTAGATCAGGCTCTTCGCAGCTTCGATTGCCGCTTCGTAGTTCGGGTGCTCGGTCATTTCGCCGAGATACTCGACGTATTGAATGACGTCGTTGCTATCGATAACGAAGATTGCGCGATAGTCCAAGCGGAGTTCCTTGATCAATACGCCATACGCTTCGCCGAAGCTGTTGTCCTTGTAGTCGGAGAGCATGACGACGTTCTCGACGCCTGCAGCGCCGCACCAGCGGGATTGTGCCATTGGCAGGTCTACGCTGACCGTCAGCACGACGACGTTGTCGCCGAGCGCGGATGCCGCTTCATTAAAACGGCGCGTCTGCGCGTCGCACACGCCGGTATCAATCGAAGGGATGACGCTGACGAGCTTTACTTTGCCGGCGTAATCCGACAGCTTCGCAACGTCGACAAGCGATTTGTTCAGTTGAAAATCAGGCGCTTTGTCGCCTTTCTTCAGTTCAGGACCCAGCAGAGTGAGTGGATTGCCTTTGAGCTTCGCGACGCCTGTACGTTCTTGTGCCATGTAACGTGATTCCTCCCTTAATTTGATTGCTGCGTTCGACCCTATTATAATCGGTTGAGAAGCCCATTGTCCAATCGTTGGAAATATGAGCAAGGAGCGATGCCAATTGATATTCCTGCGCTACGAAAGCTTCCGCGGTTATCTGCGGTTGTATCCCGTCACCTCCGTCCTGCTAGGCCTGTTCATCGGCGTTCATATGCTGGATCTCGTGCTGCCGGGGACGCCGCTGCTCGACCGAGGCTTCTTCTTCCAGCATCCCGCATACGACCGGTATGGGCTTGTCGAGCCTTGGCGGTATGCCACTTCGATATTCCTGCATGCAGATCTGGAGCATCTGCTGTACAATTGCTTCTCCGTGCTTGTGTTCGCGCCGCCTCTGGAACGTCTATTGGGGCATCGGAAGTACTTGCTGTTCTTCCTGCTGGCAGGCGTGCTCGGCAACGTGATCAGCGCCGTCATCCATGCGTCGGAGGGCAACATATCTGTCGGCGCTTCCGGCTCCATATACGGCGTATTCGGTGCGTACTTATACCTTGCGTTATTCCGGAAGCGTGCCATGGACGAAGCTTCGCGCAAGACGATCTTCGCGATTCTCATCTTTGGTTTGATTTATTCGTTGATCTCGCCTAGAATTAATATTTGGGCTCATATCGGAGGCGGCATTGCCGGCTTCGCGATGATGCGCGCATTCTTATTAACCAGCCGAAAATGAACGTAAGGGGAAGCCATGGAACTCAGACAGTTGTACTACTTCGTAAAAGTAGCTAAGCGGGAGCATGTCACGCGGGCGGCTGAAGAGCTGCACGTCGCGCAATCGGCGGTCAGCCGGCAGATTCACCAGTTGGAAGAACAGCTCGGCGTGAAGCTGTTCCTGCAGAAGGGGCGTAACCTGCAGCTGACGCCGGTGGGGCAGCTGTTCCTGAAGCGTGCGGAAACGATCATCGCGGATCTGGAACGGGCGATTATCGAGATCCATGAATTCATCGATCCTGAACGCGGCGAGATCCGCCTCGGTTTCCCGCACAGCTTGGGCACCCATCTCATCCCGAAGGTCGTAGCCATGTTCCGTAAAGCGCACCCTAACGTTCGTTTTCGGTTCAAGCAAGGGATGTATCCATCGCTGATCCAGGATATCGTGAAGGGTGAGGTTGACCTAGCCTTCATCTCGCCGATTCCGGAGAACGAAGAATATATATGCGGCAATGTGGTACTAACCGAGAAGCTCTACGCGATCCTGCCGCCGGGTCATCAGCTTGCGGAAGCCGGGTCTATCGAGCTTCATCAGCTGAAGGACGAACAGTTCGTCCTGTTCCGGGAAGGTTACTCGCTCCGGCCGATCGTATGGGATGCCTGTCAGCAGGCAGGCTTCACGCCGAGGATCGCGTTCGAGAGCGAAGAGACGGATACGATTCGCGGGTTGGTGGCAGCAGGGATGGGCGTTAGCCTGTTACCTGAGATGGCGTTGACGCAGAGCGGGCCGCTGCAGCCTGCGAAGGTGGCCGTCAACAATCCTGAAGTGACCCGCACGATTGGTTTGATTCATCGCTCGGATGAGAAGCTGCCGCTCGTGGCGAAGGTATTCCATCAGTATTTGCTCGATTATTTCGCGAAGCCCTATACGAACGATTGATTGCAACGAGAACGATAGCGATAAAGAGAGAAGGCGTCCGCCCCCGGAGGGGTGGACGCCTTCTTCGTCGTGCAGGATGTTCGAGATGTTATTCGCGGGACGACGTGAAAATCATAATGTACTTGATCAACTCCAGGAGCGAGATCAATGCTGCGGCGACGTACGTCAATGCAGCTGCGTTCAGCACTTTGGCGACTCCGCGTTCTTCATCGTTCGTAATGAAGCCCTCCGAGATCATCAGATCTCGTGCACGGCTGCTGGCATTGAATTCGACCGGCAGCGTGACGAGCTGAAAGGCGACGACGGCGGAGAAGAAGAGGATGCCGAGTCCGATCAGGTTCGCCGCCGCGAACAGGAAGCCGGCGATGAGCAGGAACGGTGCGATGCCGGACGTGATGCGTACGAGCGGGAACATCTTGTGCCGCAGCACGAGCATCGGGTAGCTAACGCTATGCTGGATGGCATGACCGACTTCGTGGCAGGCGACGGATACGGCTGCGATCGAATTCTCGTAGTAGACCGGCTCCGATAAGCGCACGACGCGGTGGATCGGATCGTAGTGGTCGCTCAGTCTTCCGGGCACCGGCTCGATCGGCACGTCATGCAGGCCGTTCGAGTCAAGCATCCGGCGCGCTGCCTCGTAGCCGGTCAATCCCTTCGCTGTCGGCACTTCGGCCCAGCGATTGAATGTCCCCTTTACGCGGAATTGCGCCCAGATCGATACGGCAAATGCGATTAAGATCAGAAAGTCCATTGGATGAAAAAACATGTCTGCGGATCCCCTCCAGGTAGTTGAATAAGCTCGGCTACAATAGAATACTTCGCGATCACAGTTCGGTCCTTAGTCCCTAGATGAGCGGACCTTTGTTAATGAGGAGCATGAGCGCCTCGATGCAAGCGGCTGTCTGCGGCATCAACCGCTTGTAGACGTTGCGTGCTTGCTGCGGCTTCAGCTTGCCGATGACGGGCTCCAGCTCTTCGACCTCCCGCTGCAGCTGCTTCAGATGAAGCTGCAGATCGGTCAGCTTACGGTGAACGTGCTCCTCATGCGAAATCTTGCTCCACTGCTCAAGTACGTCCTTGATCTCGTCCAATGAATATTTGTCCTTCTTCATCTGCTCAATACGTTCGAGCCGCTCCAAGGTTTCATGACTGTACAGGCGGTAGTTCTTGGCAGAGCGGGCAATCGGTTCGATTAAGCCGATCTTCGTATAGAAATCGATGGTGCGCGGACTAACCGAAGCTTGCTTCGCGAGCTCGCCGATGCGGAATAACGTCTGATCCAGGGCGAATCACCTGCCTTTCAATGATCCGTGAGCTAGTTAATCTTATGATAACCATAACGCAACCATACAGTCAAACGTTATGCTTGTGAACGGAAGGAAATCGATGTGAGGTTTGACGACATGGTTGAAAGCGTGGTCGGCATACATATAAGGAAGGGCTGAATAGTAGAAGCCGGAATCGCGAATGTTCGGGTTGCAAATCGAGCGGTTTAGGTGAATTAGTGCAAGAAAACTTAACATTAGTACATAGACTCTGTTGTAATGTTAGATTTTTAGCGGTTTTTTTCGGGAAACCGATGCAAAACTATTGTCAAACATTTGATCTCTGTCTATAATGGCAATAAGTCTTTCGTTAGATGTCATAAAACATTACATTAAACTGCAGGGAGTGGTCGTTGTGGTCAAGAAAAGTTTACTCGGTATTGGTGCATTGCTGTGCATGTTCCCGGCGATGGCCTTCGCGGATGCCCCGTCCGCAGGAATGCTCAACATGGGACTAAACACGTTGTGGGTACTGCTCGCTGGTGTTCTGGTCCTCCTGATGCAAGGCGGCTTCATTCTGCTCGAGACCGGATCGACTCGCATGAAGAACGCCGGCCACGTAGCCGGTAAGACGATCTTCACGATGGGCCTCGCTTCGCTCATCTATTGGGCATTCGGCTATGGCATCGCATTCGGGACGGAAGGCAACAACTTCTTCGGACTCGGCGACTTCTTCTACAGCCCGCCGCTGGCCGGGACGGAGACGGACGGATTCGCATCCGCTGCATTCTTCGTGTTCCAGTGCATGTTCGTTACGATCTCGCTGTCGATTGCATGGGGCGGATTCGCGGAACGCGCTAAGCTGTCCTCCTATCTGATCTTTACGATCTTCTTCGCGGCTATTATCTATCCGGTCGTCGCGCACTGGATCTGGGGCGGCGGGTTCCTTGCTCAAGACGGCGCGCAAGACTTTGCAGGCTCCACGGTCGTTCACTTGACCGGCGCCTTGGCAGCCTTCGCGGCCACCGTATTGTTGAAGCCGCGGATCGGCAAATTTAACAAAGACGGCTCTTCGAATGAAATTCTGGGTCATAACCAAGTCTATACGGCGCTGTCCGTACTGCTTCTGTGGGTAGGCTGGTTCGGCTTCAACGCAGGCAGCTCGCTCAGCGTAGGCGACGGGTTCTTCGGGTTCGTGGCATTCAATACGCAGCTCGGCGCGGCAGCAGGCGCGGTAGCAGCACTCTTGATTTCTTGGGCAGTGCTCGGCAAAGCTGACATTACGACGATGCTGAACGGCGCGCTGGCCGGTCTGGTTGCCATCACGGCATCTTGTGCATTCGTTGATCCTTGGGCGGCTGTCGTAATCGGTCTGATCGCAGGCGTACTCGTATTCTTCAGTGCCAAGTTCTTCGAGAAAATCAAAGTCGACGATCCGATCTACGCATTGTCTGTACACGGTATTGCAGGGATCTGGGGCACGCTGGCGAATGGTATCTTTGCAACGGAAGAACTGGCAACCAAAGTCGGCGTAGGCCAAGGCGGCCTGATCGATACGGGCAGCTGGCATCAGCTGTGGGTTCAATTCGAATCCGTCGTCATCGCTGGCGCATTTGTTCTGGCGGCATCCTTCCTAATCTTGGGGATCATGAAGGCTGTCATGGGCTTCCGCGTTACGGAAGAGCAAGAGATCATCGGTCTCGACCTCAGCGAACACGGCAACTACGGCTACCCGGAGCAAATGAAAAAAGCACAACAAAACCTGCAAGGCTAAGCCGATCAACATTAGTTTATTAACGACCAATTGTCAGCGCCGAGAAGGTTGGACGATAGTAGAGAATGAGGAGCGCAGTGTAGATGAAGCTACATGAGCACCGGAATTCTCGCTAGCGTTCAAGATTCGATGCCGAATAAGCTCCGAAGCATCCGCTTCGCGATCACAATTGGTCCCAGGGGGAGAGGGGCATGGGGGATCCGGTATTGGCGAGACTTTTCCTGCAGATCGGGGAGACCGACAGCATTGAAGAGCTGCGCAGCCTACGGGATCAATCGGGAACATACCTGGAGTCGCTCTCCTTCCTGCACACGCCTGAACAATTCAATCACGATCTGAACGAGGTGCACGACGCGCTGATCCGGCGCGCCGTGCAGATCGCAGAGCACACGCTGGCACGGGTGGGGATGGGTTCTCCCCCCGTGCCTTACGCGTATCTATTGTTCGGGAGCGGCGGCAGGCGGGAGCAGACGCTATCCAGCGATCAAGACAGCGGTTTATTGTACGATGACCCGGCGCCGGGTGTGGATAGCGAAGCGGTGAAGGCGTATTTTGCTGCGCTGGCGCAGCAGATCGTAGCGTCGCTTCAATCGATCGGTTATCCGCCTTGCGAAGGGGAAGTCATCAGCACGAACCCGGAATGGTGCGATTCCATATCCGGTTGGCGCGCCAAGCTGGATCGGTGGTTTCAGGAGGCGCATTGGGAGGTTGTTCGTTACTTGCTCATCGTGGCGGACGGCCGGATCGTCCATGGTGACGATGCGTTAGCCGATCGGCTGTACGACCATTACTATCAGGATGCCTTGGACAATCCGATTATCGTTAGGCGCATGCTGGACAATACGATGCGGCACAAAGTGCTGATCGGCGTGTTCGGTCAGCTGCTCCGCGAGCGATATGGGGAAGAATCCGGCAGCCTAGACATCAAGTATGGGGCGTACATTCCGATGGTGAACGCGATTCGGCTGTTGTCGATTCAATCCGGCATACGCGCATCGTCGACATTCGACCGGCTTCATGCGCTCGCCGCGAGCGGCCGGCTCTCGCCTTCGGAGGCGGAAGAATACAGGGAAGCGTTCCGGTTCATTCTGGGATTGCGCTCGATGATTACAGGTCGGCTGGTGGATGGCATGTATGCCAACAACGGCAAGCTCGCAAGCGGTCAGTTGACGCCTGTCGTGAAGCGGCAGCTTAGGCAGGTGCTGCGGATTGGGCAGAAGCTGCAGCGCAGCGTATATCGGCAGACCATAGGGAAGCTAAGGTAAGGCGGAGGGGAGTGCAATGAAGGAACAGAAGGGTGTCGGCCGCGCGTGGCATCTGTACAAGGTCGGCGGCATCACGCCGGCCATCGCGTCGATGCTTGGTGCGCAGAATGCGCAGCAGATGGCTTTCATTCGGTCCATGACGAGAGATCAACGGAAGCAATCGCCCCTCGATCAGCCGCTGAAGGAATTGGAGACGGCCGTCTTCGACCTGGAGACGACCGGCTTTTATCCGAACAACGGCGACGAGATCCTATCCGTCGGCTGCGTCCTTATGCGCGGCGACGTCATCCTGGAGAAGTCGCGATACTACAGTCTAGTCAATCCGAAGCGCAAGGTGCCGCGCCACATTACGGAGCTGACCGGCATCACGAATCAGATGGCGGAGGACGCGCCTAACCTGATGCAAGTGCTGCATGATTTCATGGAATTCGTAGGGAAGCGAGTGCTGATCGCGCATGGCTCCGGGCATGACAAGCAATTTCTCAATACCGCGTTATGGCGGACTTCGAAGGTGAATCTTACGCATCGCGTATTGGATACGATGATGGTGGCCAAGTGGCTGGAGCCCAAGCGGGACAGCTACGGCTTAGACGAATTATTGATGAGCAGCGGCATACCGATCACGCAGCGCCATCATGCGCTGGAAGATTCGATCATGACGGCACAGCTGTGGCAGAAGTTCATGGGAATCATTCAAGCGCGCAACATTACGACGTTAGGTGACCTGTATGCTTACCTGAGCAAACATTGACGAGCCGTCCGAGCGTAAGCTCCGCCGATAGGCGCGGCAAGCCGGCTGCTCGGCGTTCCCCCATACAGAGACGATCCAATAGGTGAACGGACCATGTCCGCTTAACTCCAGCCAGCCGGATTCATCGCTTGGCGAAGGGATCGGAGAAGCATTCGGATGCGAATGGAAGAAACCGACAATCGATTGTCGGTTTTTTTGCGCTGCGTAATACGTCATGATCCAGTCGTTAGGGTGAAAGCGGAATGCAAGCGTCGGACTCGCAGCGACGTTACGAATCGGCAGCACGCCGTCAATGGCGCCATGCGGCGCATCGGATTGATCGGCAGTGAGGACGCCGCATGCTTCATCCGGCAACTTGGCTTCACACAATGCCAGTAACCGGGCATAGGCGGCGGCCGTGATTATAGCTGTTGGAACGTGATCGTGATCTGGCTTTCTATCCTTTAAGCATTCTCCAGTGCTGTTCATTGCGTATCGGCTCCCCATTACCATCTGCGGATTCATGATCATGCTTCTATTATAATATACGCGCTGTAGGCGGGGTAGAGCGGCGAACTACTGCGGCTGATCGCCGGCCTTGGGAGGCGGCTTGATCATGAAGAAGGCGAACGCCAAGGCTGCAGCTGACAAGACTGCGACTGTCGTGAATAAAATTTCAATCGAGATGCCGACCAGCCAGCCGAAAATCGGAGGTCCGAACGCCACGCCGAGAAATCGCAAGCTGCTGTAGAGCGACGTAATCATGCCGCGATGCGCGCGATCGACGGCACCGGTAATAAGCGTGTTCAAGCAAGGGAGCAGCAGTCCGGTGCCAACCGAGCTAAGCGTGAGAAGACCGAGCAATACATAGAGATTGCCATGCAGCCAGATGGAAAGGGTAAGGGAGCCCACCATCAGCAGCAATCCGACATTCATCAGGATGCGCATTAGCTTCCCGTTGTTCTTGATGACGCGGCCGGTCGTGTAGGCCGTGATGACAAGTCCTAACAGCGGAATCGCGAGTATGCCGCCCTTGGCTACGCCATCGATGTTATATGGCGGCTTCTCGAGCATGTCAGACAGGAAGAATAAAACGCCGAATAGATTGAATAGACCCAGCGAACCCGTAATAAAAGCGGGTATCAGCCACTTGCCCTGCTTGCGGAAGATCGTCCCGATATTGCGGATATAGACCCCGAGCTTCGGGTGGGCGCGCTTGCCCTTCGGTTCCTTGATCAGGAACATCATCGCGAGCAGCGAAAGGGCGCAGAATACCGGGAATGCAAAGAAGGGAGCGTACCAGACGATCAGCGCGAACAGCGATCCAAGGATCGGACTGATCACTTTACCGGTGCCGTTCGAGGCTTCGATCATGCCGAGCGCTTCACTTTCTGCGCCGTCCTTGTACAGATCGCCGACAAGCGCCATTGCGATAGGAGCCGTACCGGCAGCGCCAAGCCCCTGCAGGGCGCGCGAGCCGATGAGCAGTGGGTAGTTCTCCCATACGGCCGCGAAGCCTGCAAGGACGCCTGCTGCGCCGTATACGGCCAATGACGGCAGGATGATGGCTTTCCGTGAGAAGCGGTCGGACAAATAACCGGCAATCGGAATGAACAGCCCTGCCGTGACCGAGAAGAGCGTAATGACCAGACTGGATTGGAAGCCGCTGACGCCGAGCCGCTCTTCGACATCGGGCAGGATCGGGACGAGCATCGAATTGCCGAGAACCATGACTAACGGTACGGTTGCAAGCGCGATGTACTCGATCCACTTGGACTTGCGGCCCTCCGCGTTTCCTGTCTCCTTCTTGTCCTTCTTGTCATTCTCATGCGAGCCTCCCCCGATCTGGGAGAACGTTCGCGGCCGCGAACCGCCGAATCCGCCGGCGCTTTTCCACCCAGGCTTCGCTTTCTGCATCATTATCGTCCTCCGCATCCTGTTATCGATTCTGCTCGGATGCTATTGTTCCCCCTGTGTTGATTGGTCATTCCGGGGCATGATAAGATGTGAACAAGGAATAGGAAGGAAGGACGAGCATGCGAAAAAGCTGGGCGATGCTGCTGATTATAGCCATCCTCACTGGATTGGCTTATTACCAACATACGAACCGCAAAGACGATCCCGCGCTGCACGCTGCGGCTCTTGAAGAAGCGAGCCCTAAGAAAGGTTATCGTGCACCGAGCTTTGAGCTGCCGGATCTTAACGATCGGACTGTAACGTTCGGCGGCGGCGCGGAGCAGCTCACGATGATTAATTTTTGGGCGTCCTGGTGCGGCCCTTGCGTGATGGAGGCGCCTGATCTCCAAGCGCTGCATGAGCGCTACGGCGACCGGCTGCTGCTGTTAGGCGTGAATGCGACGCATTATGACCGTGAGCGGGAAGCGCGCCAATTCGTAGACGAATATGAGCTGACATTCCCGATTCTGATGGATCGGGAGGGGAGCGTGACCGATGTGTACAAGATCGCCCAATTTCCGACGACGCTGCTGGTTGACCGCCATGGCGTCGTACGCGAGCGGATTACGGGCGTCATCCCGAAGGTCAAGTGGGAAGCGATCATCGATCGATGGCTCTGAGCATGGACAAAAGGCTGATGTATCCGAGCTTGAGCTCGGTACGTCAGCCTTTTGTTCGTCAAGAAGTTAGTGATTGATCAGACCGAGCTGTTCGCGCTTCGCGTTGTCCACGCACTCCAGCTTCTCTGAGTTGAGCAGCGCGTAACGGATGCTGTCGACCAGCGCTTCCCAGCTCGCTTCAATAATATTGTCGGATACGCCGACCGTGCTCCAGGTATTGTTGAAGTCCGTCGATTCGATCAATACGCGGACCTTCGCGGCGGTTGCATCCTTCTCGTCGATGACGCGCACCTTATAATCGGAGAGGACGACATCCATAATGCTCGGGTAATAGGACACCAGCGCCTTGCGAAGCGCGTTGTCGAGCGCGTTCACCGGACCGCTGCCCTCGGCGGCCGTATACACCGTCTCGCCGTCCACATTGATCTTGACGATCGCTTCGGCCACCATCTGGCCGGCGTTCTTCTCGACGAGCATCTTGAACGATTCGAGCTTGAATACTTCCTTCACGCTGCCGAATGCTTCGCGCAGCAGCAGCTCCAGCGAAGCGTCCGCGCCTTCGAATTGGTAGCCCTGATGCTCGAGATCCTTGATCCGGTCGATAATCGACTTCGTATGCTCGTTGTTCGCGTTCACGTCAAGGCCCATTTCCTGCGCCTTCGAGATAATGTTGCTCTGTCCGGCCAGTTCCGATACGAGAATCCGCTGCTTGTTGCCTACGAGCTCCGGAGATACATGTTCATACGTCTTCGAATCCTTCAGGATGGCCGAGACGTGAATGCCGCCCTTATGGGCAAAAGCCGCGTTGCCGACGTAAGGTTGTCCGACCGGCATATGCGCATTCGCGATCTCGCTGACATAACGCGCTACCGAGGTCAGCTGGGCCAGCTGATCGTCTGCCAAGCAGCGCATGCCCATTTTCAGCTGGAGATTCGGCAGGATCGAGCAGAGGTTCGCGTTGCCGCAGCGCTCGCCGTATCCGTTGATCGTCCCCTGCACTTGACGTGCCCCGGCCAGTACGGCAGCCAGCGTGTTAGCTACGGCCAGCTCGCAGTCATTATGCGTATGAATGCCGATCGATGCCGTCAGCTCGGAACGCACGCGGCCGACGATCTCTTGGATCTCGGTTGGCAGCGTTCCTCCGTTCGTATCGCACAGCACGATCCAATCTGCGCCTGCATCCTGCGCTTTGCGCAGGGCAGCGAGCGCATATTCGGGATTATGCTTGTAGCCGTCGAAGAAGTGCTCGGCATCGTAGATCGCTTCCATGCCTTGCTGCTTCAAGAACGCGAAGGAATCGTAGATCATGGCCAGATTCTCTTCGAGTGTCGTCTGAAGGGCCGTGTGGACGTGGAAGTCCCAAGATTTGCCGACCAGCGTAGCTGCCGGAACGCCGGATTCCACGATTCGGAGCAGGCTTGCGTCATGCTCGGCGATGCTGTTCTTCCGCCGCGTACTGCCGAAGGCCGTCACCTTGGCCGTGAGATTGAGTTCTCTGGCGCGCTTGAAAAATTCAATATCCTTGCTGTTGCTGCCCGGATTGCCGCCTTCGATATAATGAACGCCCAGTTTATCGAGTTTGCGGGCGATTTTGATTTTGTCCTCGGCCGAGAGGCTGATGCCTTCCCCTTGTGTGCCGTCGCGCAATGTTGTGTCGAAGATCGAGATTTCGCCAGTCATCGAAGACCGCCCCTCCTTATATCCATGCTGTGAGTCATAATTTACTATTATAACACTGTTTCCGCCCCGCGGAAACCCGTGTTCGGTCAACTATTGCCGCCCATTCCCGTTGACCGTGCGCCGTAATCGGCAGTATGCTGGACATGAGACATACACGAGGCAGGCACGGCAGGCGCGATTAACCGTCAGATGGGAGGAATATCGTCTATGAAGGATGGCAATCGTAATGTTGAAGCGGCATATCCGTCACAAGGGAGAGTCGTCCTTCATCTGGACATGAACGCCTTCTATTGTTCGGTTCATGAGGCAGAGCAGCCGGAACTGTACGCCGGCAAACCGACGGCGGTGTCCGGCAGCGTGGAGCAGCGCAGGGGCATCATCGTCACCTCTTCCTACGCAGCCCGCGCCAAGGGCGTCCGCACCGGCATGACGGTACGGGAAGGCCTGAAGCATTGTCCTGAACTGCAGCTCATCGCGCCGGATTTTGACCTGTATCGTAAATATTCCCGCGGCTTCCTTAGCATAGCCGGTCAATTCACGCCGATCGTGGAGACGGTCTCGATCGATGAATGCTATCTCGACATAACCGGGTCGAAAATGTTCGGCACGCCCCTCGACATCGCGTCGGCCATTCAGAACCGGATTCGAACGGAATGGTCGCTGCCGTGCTCGATCGGCATTGCGCCCAATAAGCTGCTCGCGAAGATGGCATCGGACATGAAGAAGCCGAACGGCATCACGGTGCTGCGGATTCGCGACGTGCCGAGCGTGCTGTGGCATAAGCCGTGCGATGCGATGTTCGGCATCGGCCGCAAGACCGCTGAGAAGCTCACGCGCATTAACATTCGTACAATCGGCCAGCTGGCCGCTGCGGATGAAGCGATGCTCATCAAGCACTTCGGGGTGAACGGCTCGTGGTTGAAGCAAGCGGCTAACGGGATCGATCCGTCGCCGGTTAACCCTGCGCGCGAGAAGAATAAGTCGATCGGCCATACGACTACGCTGCCGAGGGACGTAACCGACCGCTCGGAGGCACATCGCATACTGCTCAATCTGTCCGACCAGACGGCGCGCAGGCTGCGGCGGCAGCAGTTGATGGCGCAGACCGTCCAGATTACGGTCCGCACGCCGGACATGAAGACGATTACGCGGTCGGAGACGCTGGAGGTGCCGACCGAGAACGGCGACACGATCCATCGAGCTGCCTGCCGGCTCTACGATCGGCATTGGAAGACCGATGCGCCTGTCAGGCTGCTAGGCGTCACGCTGCAGAATTTGCAAGAGCGCGTACAGGCCGCGGTCCAGCTCGATTTGTTCAGCTACGAGAAGGAACCGAAGCGGGAGGCATTGACGCGGGCAATGGATGCGCTGCGCGACAAGTTCGGGGAGGATGCCGTATTGACGGCAGGCATGCTCACCGAAGATCCGTCCGCACTCATTCGAAATCGTAGAATTCGTGGTACATCCTTGCAATCCGACGAGCATTTATTATATATTGATGAGTGAGGGTTACACACAACGGTTGGAGATAGATTCTAGGAGGGAACTGACTAATGGCAAAGTTTACATGGGTTGAGAAGGACACTTGTATTGCATGCGGCGCATGCGGCGCAACGGCGCCTGACATTTATGATTACGACGATGAAGGCCTTGCAGAAGTTATTTTCGACGGCGACGGCAACACCGGCACGACGGAGATCCCGGAAGACCTCTACGATGACCTGCAAGACGCTGGCGACGGCTGCCCGACGGATTCGATCAAGATCGCCGATTCGCCATTCAACAAAGAAGGTTAATTCCCTACAGTCCTAATTATTCGATAATCCCCTGCTTGTTCCGACAAGCACGGGGATTTTCTTCGTTTTTTCGACATCTTTTTATTGCCAATTCAGGAATGACTGCACTAATATAGGAAGTAAGGATTTTGATAGGAAAGAGAGACAGGGGGAACGCATACGGATTATGTCCATACCTAAATGGATGAGAACAGCGGCAGCCGGTCTCGTCATCGTATTATTCTGGTCCATGCTGGCCAGCTTGGGGACCGGAGGTTCGTTGAACTTTGTCGAATCTACCCTCAAGGATCTCATGAGGAAACAGACCGATGCGGAACGTCGTCCGCATGACGAGATCAAGATCATATCGATTGATCAGGACTCGCTCGACATGATCGGGCAGTTCCCTTGGGACAGGGCATATTATGCAGATCTTATTCGGCTGTTGATGGATGCCGGGGCCAAGGCGGTCGCGCTCGACGTCGTATTGGCAGAGCCGGGCCAGAATTCCGATAGTGACGCTGCCATGGCTGAGGTCATGTCGACTTATCAAGACGTATTCCTGCCGGTCGTATTCAACTTCGAGGAGATCCAAGAAGATAAGGGGCTGCTCGAGACCAAGTCGATCGACTTCCCGGCGGAGACGATCACGACGAACGTAGACCAGACGGGTCACATTAACGTCATGCAGGATAAGGACGGCACGGTGCGCAAGCTGACGGTCGGGCTTCCGGACGAGCAAGGCAACATGATTCCTGCCTTCAGTGTTCGACTGGCGAATTACATACTAGATGAAGAGCATCAAGTACATTGGAACGAAGAGCAGCAGGCATGGTACCGAGGCGGGAAGGAAATTCCGGTTAACGAGCGGTACCAAGTCACGACGGAATTCTATTCGAAGCCGCGCGAGCAGATGAGTGCGGATACGGGCTACGACGTCCAATCGTTCTACAGCGTGCTCGCCGGGGAGATCCCGGCGGAGTATTACCAGGATTCAGTCGTGCTGATCGGCCCTTACGCAACAGGCCTGCAGGACGAGTACTTGACCCCGCTCAGCAACAATCTCAAGATGTACGGGGTCGAGATTCACGCGAACATGGTTCAGTCCTTGGTGAACGGCGCATTCTTCACCGATGCGCCCAAGCCGGTTACTTATGTCATTATATTGCTTCTGACCTTGCTCGTGTTGTTCCTGTTCGATCGGTTCCCTGGACGAACTTCGATGATGATATACGGCGGTTTTGCCGTCTCCTACTTCCTGGCATGGCTGCTGATCTACACCATCAACGCCGTGTTCATTCCGTTCACCTATCCGTTCTTGGCGATTACGACGGCGCTGGTCTGGGCAATCGTGACGCACTACATGAACGAACGGAAGGAAAGAGGGCGCGTCACGAGCATCTTCGGACGCTTCGTGCCGAAGACCGTCGTCGACGAGATGCTCGCCTCCGGCGAAGAGATCAAGGTCGGCGGCCAGCGCCGCGATATCAGCGTCATCTTCGTCGATATCCGAGGCTTCACGCCGATGTCCGAACGGCTTCAGCCGGAAGAGGTCATCGAGGTGCTGAACGAATACCTCGACATTTGTACCAAGGCCGTATTCCAATGGAACGGCACCTTGGACAAGTTCATCGGGGATGGCGTCATGGCACTCTTCGGCGCGCCGATCCATCTGCCGAACCATCCGGAGCTGGCAATCCGCGCGGCGCTGGAGATGAAGAAGAGCTCGGACATTCTGGAGCAGAAATGCATCGAGCGGTTCGGGATCGGCGTCAAGTTCGGCGTCGGGATCAACTGCGGCCCTGCCGTCGTCGGCAATATCGGATCCGAGATGCTGCGGCTGGATTATACCGCGATCGGCGATACGGTTAACTTGTCCGCGCGGCTGGAGGCGAATGCCAAGCCGGGACAGATTCTGATTAGCGAGGAGATGTACAATCGCGTCGGTCACCTCTTCCAACTGGAGGACATCGGCGAGATTAAGGTCAAAGGGAAAGAGAAGCCGGTTCGGGTATTCTCGGTTCTGGCGGCCAATGACGCAGTAGATAGTGATCTTAGTGGGACAAGCGAGAGGAGAGAGGGAGCATGAGCAATTCGCGCATGAGCAAGTTAAGCGCATTGATCTGCCTGACGATGATCGTCGGCATGTTCGGCTTCTTGGCCAATGCCAAGGAAGCGTTCGCGGCGGTAACGCGCGTCGCGGTCGTCACGGAAATTGAAGGAACGGTCAAGGTGAAGAAGTCCGGCGGCACGAAGTCATTCAACGCCTTCAAGAACATGAGCTTGAACGAAGGCGACGCGATCACGACGGGCAAGGGTGCCAGCATCGTGCTGGAACTGG
Source organism: Bacillota bacterium (assembly GCA_023386495.1). Taxonomy (GTDB): domain Bacteria; phylum Bacillota; class Bacilli; order Paenibacillales; family Paenibacillaceae; genus Paenibacillus_I. Next base: position 55,224 of record JAEWJS010000026.1, read on the forward strand.
CTAGCAGCAAGGCGGAGCAAGACGAGATTACGATCGGCGAGAACTCGCAGATTAACTTCTCCAAGCTGCAAGATAAGGGCGGCACGAAGGCGAAGATGAACGTATGGGCCGGCTCCCTCTGGGTGAAGGTCAAGTCGATCTCGAATGCGGACGATTCCTTCGAAGTCGAGACGCCGACGGCCATCATGGGCGTGCGCGGCACGAACTTCTTCCAGAGCGTCGATCCGGTCACGGGCAGAACAGGGCTGATCGTTGCGTCCGGTGTCGTGCGGGCGAAGACAGTCGTTCCGGGCAATAGTGAGAATGACACGAACGCGGAGCGAACCGTCAACGTCTATCCTGCTCAGCAGATTACCTTGGATCAAGGGACGTCTCCGAAAGATCTCAAAGCGCAAATCGAAGTTGTCGATATTAATCAGATCATCCAGAATGCGCCGCCGAAGATCATCGAGAAGATCATCCAGAACGCCGCGCAAATTCAACAAGAGAACGAGGAAATGAAAAACAAGCTTCGCGATCAGATGGACAACCAGAAAAAGGATGGCAATGCCAACCTGAAAATCGATAATCAGGATTCGTTGGACAAAGTCTTGAAAAACTTGGATAATCTCATCGGCAATATCGCGAAACAAGCGATTGAAGCCGAGAAGATTAATAA
>JAEWJS010000068.1 GCA_023386495.1 Bacillota bacterium
GTTCGCTACCAGGACGGTGGGCGAGCCCGGCACCCAAGGCGCGGCGGTAACCGGCATGCAGGGCATCGGCGTAAGCGCCCCGAACGCGGCGGCGGTAGCGGCCGCGACGGTGGGGTTAGCCAATGAGTTGCACATGCCGAAGGGCGGGATGTTGACGATCGGTTTGTTGTCCATGATATTCGCAATCGGCATGGCGTTCATGACGCGATTGATCGGCAGGACCATCAGACTTGAAGGCGCGGCGCCGAAGCTGCATTGCAGCGTGGCTCCCCCGCATACGAGCTGCCCCATTATCTATCACCTGCATTCGACATAATTGGAATGCGACTAGATCATTCACTCCACGAGTTTCCTTAATTCTACTATTAACGACGGGGTTCAGCAATAAATATAAGGGGATAAACACAAAGTGCTAGATTTATAGTACTATAATAATTAGCAGATACGCCCAGGAAGAGGTTGGCCAATGAATGCAGTCTCGTTACGAGCATTGAGCATGTCGGTATGCCTATGGCTCGGCATCGTCGGGATCGGCGCTGCCGCCGGCATGGAGCAGGCGGCGCTTGCCGGTTCGGAGGAGCTGCCGGCAGAGATCGAGGCGTGGATCGACTATGTGTATGCCGCGGAGCGCGAACGGTCATGGTCTGCCTACGTAACCGCCGCAGCCGGACAGCATCAGCAGGCAGCAGCCCTGCAGAAGTTCGGGATGGCGGGCGCGGACACGGCCGAGCAGCTCGCGGCACTGCAGCAGCAGGCCGAGGAGCGCAGGCTGGAGCAGCAGGCGATGATGGAGGCCGCGTACGGAGCGATCGCGATGCATCGCGAGTGGACTGTGAGCAGCGGCGAAGAACGGTCGCTTGCAGCGGTCGTGGCGGACGACGCAGGCTTGAAGGATGCCTTGCAGCGGGAAGAGAAGGCCGGCCGCAATGCCAAGGCTGCGGAGCTTCTGCGCAAAGCAGGGACGATGAATGCGCTCCAATACCTTGCCGCTCAAGACGCTTACGTGCAGGCCAGATTGCAAGCGTCATCGGCTAGGGAGACGCATGCTCGCGCCGTGATCGAGGCATACCGCGCAAGCGGCGGGCAGCCGGTCGGCTTGCGCGAGTTGCTGGCTGCGCTAGAAGGGTCGCCGGAGCCTTCGCTGATCGAAGGCTGGATGCACGCCGTTCGGCGCTATGCCGCCTCCGCTAACGGGACGATCTCCGGCAGCGGCGCGAAAGCACCGATCCCGGCCAAGATAGCAGGGCCCGACGGCATCCTAGTCCCCGCGCTGCCCCATGCTTCAGTTGCGCTGGTGGGAGCGCCTGTCGCTCTATCCGCCGCGGCGCCGCCGATTGTGACGGCGTCTGGACAGGTCTATGTCCCCCTGCGGCCTTATGCGGCAGGCATGCAATACCGAATCGAGTGGGATGCCAAGCACGGCCTGCTTCGGCTCACCCGCGGCGCAGAGAAGCTTGAGCTTCGGATCGGGAAGGCCGATGCGACTGTCGATGGCCAGCCTTATGCGACGAATGGACATACATACGTATCGCTGTCATGGCTGTCGGATGCGACGGGGAGCGATATTTATTGGCACGGTGACCTGCGGCAAGGGATCATCATTACGCGCGCGATTGGAGACGTGGAATAACCCGTGAGACCTCAACTGGTACTATTGCTCGCCCTAACGGTATTGGCTGCAGGGCTGCTCGCAGCGTTCCGTGACGAATGGTCGCTGCAGCCCTTGGAACGAGAAGCTGCCTATGCTAACATTTCGCATGCCGTGACAGGACCTGACGGCAGCGTCTATACGATTACGGACTCCAAGCAGACGGTGCAGAAGGTAGACAAGGACGGTACGCTGGTCTATTCCATCGCCAGCAGCGTACGCGCGCAGGCGGATTCGCTGCAATTGTTCGACAGCATCACCGCCGACGCGGATGGGAACGCTTACGCGCTCGTTACGATTCTCAATAGTTACGGCCTTCGGGTAACCGGGGAGCAGATCATTAAGATTTCGCCGTCAGGCGCCGCGACGAGCATCATGTATCGAGCGGCCTATCCGGCAGAGGATCAATTGCTGCGGGTCGGCAATATTCAGTCGCTGACGGTGAAGGACGGCAGCGTCTACTTTTTCCGGAAGAGCCCGATGGCGGCTTCGCTCATGCAGATGCCAAGAGACGCCATATTAAGCGCGGCTCAAATGCAGACCCAAGGGGATGCCACGGCGAATGCCGCGGTCGTCAGAACGATCGAAATGCCGGCTAATCGTTACCTGAATGAATTGGCCGGCCAAGAGGCCGACCGGATATTTTTCACGACCAAACGGGGCTCGCTCTACGCGGCGGTCGGACAGACAGCCGAGCAACTGTATCCGCCTGCCGGCCATACGCTGCATTTTCCGGTAGGGATCGTCACGCGGGATTATTCGAACATCTATTACATCGATTACCACGCCGGCGCGGTCATGCGCATCAATGCCGACCAATCGGGGATGAGTCCCGTGCCGATTCTGACGATGGAGGAATTGTCCCGGCAATACCCCGACACGGAATGGTCGGAGTTCATGCATGTATCGGTGTCCAGCGGGCTGTTAACGGCTGCGACCTCCGATCGCATCATTCAGCTGCTGCCTGACGGACAGGTCGTAACCGTGCTCGGCGGCTACGATTATCCTTGGGCGATTACCCTTAAGCGATTGGCCTATTGGGCGCTGGCAGCCGGATTCGTCTTCTTGGCGTTCAGCAGCGGACGTCTGGTGTACATCCATCTTCTGCGCCGCAGGGTGTCGCTCCTATTGAAGCAGATGGCCGTCATCGTGCCAGTCGTGCTGCTGTCGATGATCGGCTTGTCGTACTTTGTGTATGCTTCGTTCTCTGAAGAGATCAAGGGCGATACGACGAAGCAATTGGAGCTGTTAGCCGGCAACGGCAAATTTCTGGTCGACGGTGCTCACTTGGAGCAAATCAATTCGCCGCGCGACTTCATGAGCGAGCATTACAGCGCGATCAAGCAGCGCATGAACGACTTGTTCTCGCTCGTCGGCGATAATCGCGACGGCTTGTACAACACGATCTACCGCTACATGGACGGACAGTTGTATATCATCATGGACGATGACGACAGCGTGACGATGTTCCAGCCGTTCCCGCTCGACGAAGAGAATCTGCGCGTCCTGGAGCATGGAGAGATCGTGACCGGCGAATGGCAGGACTCCAGCGGGCAGTGGATGTACGCGCTCGGTCCGCTGTACAATTCGAGCGGCGACATTATCGGCATCTACGAGACGGGCAAGGACATGATCGGCATGAAGCAGAGCAATGCCAGGATCATGAACGATATGCTGGCCATCATCGCGCTGGTAGGCGTGGTCCTGCTGCTGGTCATTACGATGATGACGGCGTACCTGCTGTCGTCGATCCGCAAGCTGCGGCGCAGCGTGAACCTGATCGCCAGCGGCGAATGGGACGTGAAGGTGCAGATCCATACGCGCGACGAAGTTGAGGAGCTGGGCCAGCGCTTCAACATGATGGCAAGCTCCATCCGCCAATACATCCAAGAGGTCACGAAGCTGAGCAATTCCTACTTCCGCTTCGTTCCGCAGCAATTCCTGAAGGTGCTGGGCAAGACGAACATGACGCAGATCAGCCTCGGCGAACAGGCCAACCGCGACATGACGATCCTCGTCTGCAACATGCGCGGGTTCTCGGAGCTGTCGACGCGGCTGACGACCGAAGAAAATTTCCGGTTCATCAACTCGTTCCTGAACGTGTTCGGGCCGGTCGTGCGCGAATGCGGCGGCTTCACGAGCCGTTACCTCGGCCCGGGCATGCTGACGATGTTCCCCGATGATTCCAGCGCGGCGATCAGGGCCGCGGTTAGGCTGCGCGCCATGCTCGATACGTACAATGCGGAGCGGACGCACGCAGGCGGGGAATCGATCGACATCGGCATAGCGATCCATTCCGGCGATGTCATGATCGGCATTATCGGGGAGGAGCAGCGGATGGAGGGCAGCGTCGTCTCGAATCATGTCCAGCTGACGCTGGAGCTGGAGAAGCTGTCGGCCAAGCTCGGCGTTCAGGTGCTGCTTACGGAAGAGACGATGCACGCTTCCCGCAAGCCGCTCGGGGGGAACTGCCGCAAGCTGGGCACGTTCCAGATCGGCGATGAGCAGCGGACGATCGAGCTGTTCGACCTGTACGAGGGCGATCCTGCACATATCCGCCAGCTGAAGCAGGAGACGAAGCAGGAATTCGAAGCCGCGCTCGCGCTGTTCCAGAGCGGCCGCTTCTACGACGCTCGCGAAGGATTCGTCGCTGTCGTGAAGAAGAACCGGTACGATCTCCCGGCCAAGCATTATTTCTTCGCCTGCGATCGCTACTTTCAGGAGGGGGTTCCCGCCCAATGGAACAACTCCCTCCGCATCTCCTAGGGTCCGGCTGTGAGCGCGAAGCGGATGCTGACGGGGCGGATTCGGCGGCGAATCTTGAACGCTAGCGAGAATTCCGGTGCTCATGTAGCTTTGACTACATTCCGCTCCTCATTCTCTACTATCGTCCAACCTTCTTGGCGCTGACAGCCGGACATTTGAAACGCACGCAAGCGTGCGTTATTTAAAGAAATACAAATTATACTATCGATAAGGGGTTGAAGATCATGTCGCTGTCATGGAGACCGAATACGCTGGGGATTCCGGTACCCGAGATCAAGACGGTTACGAACGGCACGGAAGCGGGCAAGGTATCGGACTTCTTGCTCGGACCGCAATGCTTCGACGATCAGCGGTTCACGCCCGGCGAGACGGAGCAGCTGCGCTGGCTGCCGATGCGCAGCCTGCAAGAGAAGCACATTCATTGCTGGTATTCGGAAGAGGGCGGCGAAGTGATCTCGGCGATCATCTTCGTGGAGAACGAACATCGAAGCGGCGGCTATCGGCTGGAATACTTCGGCGTCCACCGCGAGTACCGGCATCGCAAGCTGGGCTGGCAGTTGATCGAGGCAATGACGCAATTCTGCCTGGCCCGTGAGGGCCGCTATGTCGAGACGTTCACGTGCGACCTGCCGGAGTATGCCGGCGCCCGCAGCATGTTCGAACGCAACGGCTTCACCTTCATGTGCCGCCTCCCCGATTATTACTATCCGGGCGAAGGCAAGCTGCTCTACCTGAAGATGCTGACCAGTTGACCGCGATCCATCCAGCGCATGAACAGCCCGTCCTCTTATGATCGAGGGCGGGCTGTATTGTTGCCATCTGCCTATCTTAGGGTTCGTCCATGACTTCCGGGGCAGCGAGGACCGTTCCTTGGTCGCCTGGATAGTCACGGTCCAGATCCTCGTGCAATTCCCGGTTCTCGTAGCCGAATCTGTTCGGGGATCGTTGTTCAAGCCTCCACGGCTTGCTCTTGCCCAATCGTTCGGTAACGAGCGATGAACCGTAGGGCCCTTCCGGGAATTCTTCGGCCGTCAGGTCGTTGCGCTGAGACTCCACGGTGCTAACATCGGTATAACTGTGCTTATCCTCGTCCGGGTATCGTTGCTGCGTCACGGCGGTCCCTCCTGACTGGGAATGAACTACCGTTACAGTCTACCCCGATTAATCGGTAAAATTCACAACGCCGACCACCAGATACAGAAACTGCTGCAACTCCTCGGCTTCCTCGTCATTGATCTTGAAGGTGTAGGCCAAGTAGCCTTCCTCCTCCAGATCGTCCGGTCCGATAATGGCGGTGATTCCGCTCTGAAGATCCGTAATCAGCTTCTTGCCGTAGAAGCGATTGGTCGCGTTAATCGCCAGGTCGAACCGTTTCAGGCCTGGGGTTATGAAGGTGACGAAGCGGGTCATCGTCGTTTCGGTCGTGTCGGACATAATATCATAGTTCGGGAGCATAATGGTCCTCCGTTCGGTTCGTTATTCGTATCATTATACACGAATGCGCGGGACAGCAACAGCACGTGGCGATTGCGATTCTGCAATAGTAAGGCAATGCTCTTGTCAAATGTTGTCTAACATGGTAAGATAGTCGCAATCGAATGAACGGCCAATGGGGAAGCACCTCATACGCGAATAGGCGTATGAGGTGTTTTTTTTTGCGTGCTGGGGCCGAGATTCGTACCATTACCGGAGGTGCTTGACGAATGGAAGTCGTATTCATGAACACGTTGGAGAAACAGACGGCCGAAGGGCGCGTCCTATCGGCTAAGGTGTCGATTGGCGAACGGCAAGGCGAATGGGTGGTAGCGTGGCAGGAGCCGGAAGACGGCAAGGAAAAGCATGCAGTCTGGTACGAGGGCACTTCTTGGGAGGAGATGATCGCGGCGTTCCGGCATGGCGTGGCGGTGAAGCTGGGCGAGGGCTATGAGCCCGTCATCGACGGCATGCTCGAGGATCGCAAGGGCACGCAGGGCGGACTCGTGCCGATGCTGCAATGCTACGGCGAGCTGCACGCGAGGCAAGAGGTATTCGAAGCGCTGCGCGAGTGGCGCAAGGCAAGGGCGACAGCCGATCGGAAGGCAGCCTACGCGGTATCGACCAATCGCATCCTATGGATGATCAGCGCGTTCCTGCCGCAGACGGCCGAAGAATTGAAGTTCATCCCTGGCTGGGGCGAGACCAAGTCGGCGGCATACAGCGCGGAAGTAACGGGCATCACGAAGCAATTCGCGCGCACGACGACATTCCCGCTCACATGGGTGGCTGACGTGCTGGAGCCGGACGCGTACGCCAAGTGGCTGTATAAGCAGAAGGAGAACAAGTACAAGAGCGAGCTGGAGCGGCACAAGACGAAACGCGCGATTCTCGCGGCCGTCCAAGAAGGAAGCGGATTGGACGAGCTGCAGGCGATGCTGGAGATCGATCGCCGCGAGTTAGTCGAACGGATCGAACAGCTCGATCGGGAAGGGTACGATATGGCTCCGCTGCTGGATAAGGAGCTGGAGAGGCTGCCCGAGGAAGAGCGCAGCAAGATCGCGGAAGCGATTCAAGCGGTAGGCGATCGATATTTGAAGCCGATCCTGAAGCAGGTATACTCCGAAGCGGAACTGGACGGCAAGCCGCTCGACCCGATCTACGAGCGGCTTCGCCTGATGCGCCTCCGGTACAAGAAGCAAGCGGCTGTCTAGTCCGAGCGGCTCGGACTAGCCCTGGACGGGCCGAGCGCCCCTGCCGTCCGGCCAGATGGGGTCGGCGAAGCGAATTGCCGCTCCGCTGTCCGCCGGCAGGCCGGTCTCGTACGAGCGGTTGTCGATCAGGGCTGCGGCACGCTGGCGCAGCTCCGCGGCGCGGTACGAGGCATCGTCTGCCTTGCCCGCCGAGGAGCTCTCGCTGCGGAGCCATGCGAGAACGGTGCTGACGATGGCCTCGCTCTCCTCCATTGCGGCATCCCATAGCTCCTCGAAGGATTCCTTGCGGAGCGTCGTGCCGTCGGTCGGATCGAGCCATGGCCTGCCGGCCAAGTTGAGCACGTCGAGCGGGGGAACGCGCCGCTTGTAGACGAGCGGCTCGATCTGGCCGAAGGTGAGGATGCGCCGCATGCCGGTCGGATCATGGAAGAGGCGCTGGGCACGCACCATGTCGCGGTTCGCCTGGTTCCAGTCCTCGCGCCGAATGCGGGCTGCAAGCTCGGGATAATGGCAGGCGGCGATCTGCTCGAACGCTTCGACGATGCCGGCCGGGAACGCTCCGCCCGTATCGATCTCCCGCCATACCTGCTTGCGCCAAGTATCCATTCCGAGCATTCTGCGCACGACCAGCGTATCCATCATGACCTCGAAGCGCTGATGGTCCCATTTGGCGAAGCCGGATCGGCTGAACACGTAAGGGTGGACATTGCGATCGAGCGTGTGATGCAGCACGAAGCCGATGGCATAGATGACCGCCTCGTCCGGCGACTCCTTATCGGCCCGCCTGCCCGCCACGGATTCCAGCAGATCCATCAATACAGGGCCACAGTGTTTGCTGTGCATCGCGCTTCCCAACTGATTCATGACGGCGCCTTTCTTCCAAGGCAGAAAATTATGATAGAACAAAAAATCGGGACCTTGACATCCCATGTTGAACAGATTGCGCATGTGAGGCTGCTCGATCAGCTTCTCTTCGCCGATTCGCTTCAGTACTTCTTGCCCGAAGATGAGGTGGGTCCAGATGTTCGGCATGGGATCACTCCTAAGACTTAAGGGATAAAACAATAGTATACTTGTCCTACTTGTTCTATTATAATATTAGCATGCGCACGATGCGAAAGCTGTCGAATATGGAAGGGGGCATATGTCATATATGAAGGCAGAGTATATCAATCCATTTCTCGAATCGGCTCGTATCGTCATAGAGCAAGTCGTGAATATCCGTCCGGCAACCGGCCAGCTCGGCATCAAGGACGTGAAGTTCGTTGACGATTATATATGGATCCAGATCGGAATGACCGGCCAGATGACGGGTGACATCGTGTTCGGACTGAGCGAAGACGTTGCGCTGCGGTTGATCTCGGCGATGATGGGCGGCTTCCAGATTTCCGAGCTTGACGAGATCGGCAAGAGCGCCATCTCCGAATTGGGCAACATGATCAGCGGCAATGCCAGCACGATGCTGTTCAATCAGGGCGTGAAGGTCGATATCACGCCGCCGAAGGTGATGCTGTCCGCGCAGGCCGCAGGCTTCACGCCGAAGAAGGCGCTCACGATCCCGCTTATTATGGAAGGGATCGGGGAACTCGACATTCAGGTTCTGATAGCATAGTACCACGACGAATGCTCCCTTTGGGAGCTTTTTTTGCCGTATGAGAAGTTTGGTATATCAGCGTTAATTGAAGTACACTGATGGATAGGTGATGAAGGATGTTGAACAATAAGCGTGTATGGATAACGGGCGCAGGAAGCGGAATCGGGGCAGAGGTCGCGAGGCAGCTGTCGCAGCGAGGGGCCGTTCCGATATTGACCGGCCGCAATATGGATAAGCTTCAAGAAGCTGCGGATTCGATCGGGGGGCGTCCCGCGATCTACCGGCTTGACGTGACGGATACCGCGCAGGTCAGAGAGGTTGCCGACCGCATCATCGAGGAACATGGCGGGGTTGACGTGCTGCTCAACAATGCGGGCTTCGGTATGTTCGAACGATTCGATGAAGCGCCGCTGGAGCATTTTGAAGCGATGATGGATACGAACTACATGGGCATCGTTCGCTGCACGCAAGCCGTGCTGCCTCATATGCGGAAGCGGGGCACCGGGCAGATCGTCAACGTGGCCTCGATCGCAGGCAAGCTCGGAACGCCAAAATCGACCGGCTATTCGGCTTCCAAGCATGCCGTGCTCGGGCTGACGAATGCCCTGCGGCTGGAGCTGAAGGGAACCGGCATTGCCGTGTCGGCCGTCAATCCCGGCCCGATCGATACGCCGTTCTTCGAGAAGGCCGATCCCGATGGGAATTATGTTCGCAACGTAAGTTGGTTCATGATGAAGCCGGAGCGTGTCGCGAGAGAGATCGTGAAGGTAATCGACAAGCGCAAGCCGGAGATCGACCTGCCGTTAACGGCGGCGTTCGGCGTGAAGCTCGTGCAGCTGTTCCCGACGGCAGCGTACAAGCTTGCCGGCAGACTGTTCGATCAGAAGTAAGGGATGCGGCCAAGCGCCGCTATTAGGAGGAAGCAATGGATAATCAATGGGTAACGCTCGGGCTAGGCCAGCGGCTGGCGGACAAGCTGGCAGAGGAGAACATCACGGAGGCGACTCCGATCCAGGCAGAGGCGATTCCGGTCATGATGCAGGGGAAGGACGTCTATGCGCGTTCCCAGACAGGCAGCGGGAAGACGCTCGCTTTCCTATTGCCGATCCTCGAACGAATCGATTCGGCGAAGGGCGACGTGCAGGCTTTGGTGCTGGCTCCGACGCAGGAGCTCGCGATGCAGATCGTACGCGTCGCGGAGAAGTACGGGGAAGCGGTCGGGATTCGCACGCAGCAGTTGATCGGCGGTGCGGCCGTGAAGCGGCAGATCGAACGATTGAAGCTGAAGCCTCACCTTGTCGTGGGCACGCCGGGCAGGGTCTATGAGCTGATCCAGTCGAAAAAGCTTCGCACGCATGCGATCGCAACGCTAGTCGTCGATGAGGCGGACCAGATGTTCGAGCTGGGTTCGACGAAGGAGCTGGAGGCGGTACTGAAGCAGGCACCGAATGCCCGGCAGATCGCTTTCTTCTCCGCGACGCTGCCGGCGGCGGTGGAGAAGCTGGCCGGAAGTTCGATGAAGGACCCGGTGAAGATCGACGTGACGCCGGAACAGCGGGTGGCGGAATCGATCCGCCATTATTACATCGTCTGCGACCAGCGCGAGAAGTTCGACACGGCCAAGCGGCTGCTCCATGCGCTTAAGCCTTCGTCTGCGCTCTTGTTCTTGAACGATACGGACCAGATCGCGAATTGGGAAGCGAAGCTCGGCTTCGAAGGCTTTACGGTCGGCTCCTTATACGGCGACGCGAACAAGCTGAAGCGTTCGCAGACGCTAGACCGCTTCCGCGACGGCCGCATCGAGATTCTGCTCGCGACCGAGGTAGCGGCACGCGGCATCGATATTCAAGGGCTGCCGCTCGTCGTCAACTTGGACGCGCCGGATGATGCCGATCGGTACGTGCATCGTGCCGGCCGGACGGGACGGATGGGCAGGGACGGAACGGTCGTGACGATCGCGGCTCCGCGCGAGCTCTACATCGTGGATAACTTGCGGCGGAGGCTGAAGATCGAGCTGGCCGAGCGGAAGCTGTACGCAGGCAAGCTGGTTGAGCCTGAAGCGGCAGGAACAGGCGCGCGGAAGTCTTCGCCGCCTGCTGGCGGCGCGGCCAAGCAGCAACAATCGCCGGCAGCGAGCGGCATCGGTCAGCGGCAGCAGCCTGCGGCTGCTACAGCTGCTACGGTTGCCCGCAGCAGCGATGGTGCGGCTGCCGATAACCATCCGAGGGCCAAGGATCGAGAGGCCGGTGTCAGAAGTGCCGCGCCGGCCAAGAAGCCTGCGCCTGCAGCTAAATCCGCGAAGGCGGCCCGAGCGGAGAAAGAGCGCAATAAGAAGAACAAAGGCGCGCCGAAATGGCTCAAAGCGAAGCGGGAAAGCGGTGAACCGCCAAGCCCGACGTAACGTCCGAGCGGTCGCTCCTCGTCGAATTTCGCGTGAAGTGGAATATTTTTGTCGTGATGCCCCCTCAAAATCGGTCAAGCCTCCCGAAAGGTATGAGCGTAAGTGCACAGCGCGCGCTGAAATACCATTATTAAGAGGGAGTGTGGCGATAACGATGACACAGAAGACTTGGAAAAAAGCGGCGATCTCCTCGCTGGCCGTTCTGACACTGCTGGGCGGGGCGACCTCTGCATTCGCGGATGGCAAAGGCAAAGGTCATGGCAAGGGCCATGGCAATGACCATAAGGATAAGAAAAAAGAAATCTCGATCAACTTGAAATTCAAGGACGAGCAAGAACTGAAGTGGGCCATGGAGCACATCATGCGCCTGGCATCGAAGGGCGTATTCAACGGTTACGAAGACGGCACATTCAAGCCGAAGCAGAAGATTACGCGCATCGAAGCGCTGACCGCCGCCGTCCGCCTCATGGGACTGGGGACGCAAGCCGAATCCGACGCGGAGATGAGCACGAAACTGAACTTCAAGGATGCAGGCGAGATGGCAAAAAAATATCCTTGGGCAGTCGGTTACGTGGCCGTTGCGGTCGAGAACGATCTGTTCGCGGAGACGGACACGCATATTCAAGGGGACAAGCCGGCTGACCGTCTGTGGGCTGCGACGCTGCTCGTGAAGGCGCTTAAGCTAAGCGATGAAGCGAAGGCGAAGAGCAACAGCGAGCTGAAGTTCCGCGATGCGCATCAGATCCCTGCCGGTTCGGTAGGCTACGTGGCTGTCGCGATCGAGAAAGGGCTGATCACCGGCTACGAGGACAATACGTTCCGGCCGAATCAACCGGTAACCCGTGCCGAACTCGCCGCGCTGCTCGACCGTACGGATAACCAACTGCCGGATCAGGACGCACAGGCGGTAACGGGTCGCTTGAAGGCAGCGGGCAACGGTACGGTCACGATCACGAAGCCGGACAATACGGATGCGGTGCTGGCGCTGGATGCGAACGTGTTTATTTTCCGGAACGGCGTGAAGGCTGAACCGTCAGCGCTGCAAGTCGGCGATACGCTGCTCGTTCGCACGTACCAAGGCAAGATCGTGTTCATCGAGGTGACGCAGACTGCGCCTGCAGTGACGGCATTCGCGGAGAGCGGCACGATCAACTCCGTCTCGCTGAACTCGGAAGGCCGGCTGGCGACGATCTCCATCACCAAGGCGGTGACGGGCGGCACGCAGGCGCTGATCTATAACGTGGCGCCGAACGTGACGATAACGGGCAATGCATCGCTCATCACGACCGGGCAAGCCGTCGAGGTTCACGGCGTGAACGGTACGGTCAATGCCATCATCATTCGATAAATCGCGATATCGGACAGGACGAACTGCCTTAAGGGGCTGCTCGTCCTGTTTTTGTCTTCCGGCGGGCTGCTCTAGTATAATGGGGGCATAAGGCAGGTGGCGGCAATTGATAGACAACGAAAGAATGGTTCCTCATGACGGCGCGATTCTGGAGGTAAAGCACCTCACGGGCGGTTACAGCCCGCGAAGACCGGTGCTGCATGACGTGAGCTTCAGCATACGGCCGGGCGAGATGATCGGCTTGATCGGTCTGAACGGCGCGGGTAAGAGCACGACGATCAAGCATATTCTGGGCTTGATGAAGCCGATTGCAGGCGAAGTGCGAATCGGCGGCGTGACGCTGGAGGAGGATGTGGAGCGATACCGTTCCTCCTACGCCTACGTGCCGGAGACGCCGGTGCTGTTCGATGAGCTGACCGTGGAGGAGCATCTGCGGTTAACCGGCATGGCCTATGACAGAGGGGCAGAGGCGCATGCGTCCCGGGTGCCGGAACTGCTGGAGGAATTCCGCATGACGCCGAAGCGGTCGGCATTCGCCGGCCATCTCTCGAAGGGCATGAAGCAGAAGGTCATGATCATGAATGCGCTGCTTCCGGCGCCTCCGCTCTATATTATCGACGAGCCATTCCTCGGTCTGGACCCGCTCGGCATACGCTCGCTTCTCGAGCGATTGGTCGAGGTGAAGCAGGCAGGCGCCGCGATCCTCATGAGTTCGCATATATTATCAACCGTCGAGACGTACTGCGACCGGTTCCTCGTGCTGCATGGCGGCCGTCTCGTGGCGAGCGGCACGCTGGACGATGTCAGGGGCGCGGCAGGCCTGCGCGCGGCGCCGCTCGAGGAAGCCTTCTACCGTCTCGTGACTTCGGCTGAGGAGGACGCGCATGGACCGCGGTTATGAAGCGCTCTTGCACAAGCGGGCGGCTGCGTGGCGCAAGGAGATCGCCCCTTACCTCCGATACATGGCCCAGAGCGGATTCCCGGCCTTCGTGGCATTGGCGGTCATGACGGGAATCATCGGCTATATCGGGTTCCTGGAAGCGGTGCCTGCCGGATTCCCGATCGCTGAAGTTGGGACGGCGGCGCTGCTGCCGCTGCTCTGCTGGAGTCCGATGCGCAGCTACTTGGCGCCTGCGGACATCGTCTTCCTCATGGCGCGCGAGCATGCGATGGGCGGTTATATCCGCATGGCGCGCAGCCGGGGATTGCTGCTGGGCACGGCGCTGCTGCTTGCAGGAGGCGCTGTCTATGCGCCGCTCTATAGGCATATGCCGGAAAGTACGGCATGGCCGTGGCTGGCCGCAGCGCTGGTCGGCCTGAAGCTGGCGAGCGGGAGAGGCGCTTGGCAGGAGCGGCGGATGGCCTGGCCGGCTGCCAGGCGCGGCTATCGGCTGCTGCGCTGGGCGATGGCTGCCGTCCTGCTCGAGGCGCTGCTGACGCAGCCGCTCTGGGCCGCAGCATCGTTCGCGGCGATCGCGCTAGGCGCGCTGGCGGCGGCGTACCGGCTGCCGGCGAAGCATCGGCTGCCGTGGGAGCGGCTGATCGCCGAGGAGACTCGGACACGCAGCCGCTGGTACCGCTTCTTCGGCAGCTTCATCGACGTCCCGACTACAGACGCAGCCGTCGCTAGACGAGCCTATTGGTCTTGGCTGGGAGGGCGGCTGAAGGCATCGCGGGCCAATGCGTTCGCGTATCTGTATGCGATGACGCTGCTGCGCACCGAGCTTGGCGGCATGCTGCTGCGGCTGACCGGACTGGGCATGCTGGTCAGCTACCTGGCAGCGCGGGGAGCCGCACTGTCAGGCTGGGCCGCCGTCCTGGCGGCATGGCTGTTCGTGCTGATCGTGGGCGTCCAGCTCAGCGCGCTGCGGCATGCGCATCGTTATTCGGTCTGGCGGCATGTGTACCCGCTGCCGGATCAGGCGCGCATGCAGGGCGCGCGCAAGATCGTGCGCTTCGCGCACGCGGCAAGCGCGCTCTGCGTCGCGAGCGCTGCCGCACTGCCGCTGCTCGGCGAGGGGTTGGCCGCGCCGGCTGCTGCTGCTTGGGCAGGCGCTGCGCTGCATGCGCTGCTCCTCGCGCCGGCGAGCCTCCGCCATCGGCTGCAGCGCGAAGAGTTGGAGGAGTAGCAGCCTGCGGCGCAGGCTGTGCTCCGACCCAGAGGCAGGCGCAGGCATATAGGCGCGGGGCTGCAGCTCAGCTCGGACGCCGCGAATGTCCGTGGCGGGTGGTCGGCGCGAGTCCACTCGTCCGCGCGGCCTCTTGACGGCATGCCGGGCAGTGGGTATGATTACCACAATACGGATGTATTGGGGAGAATGCGCATGGCTGCTCAGATCTCGAACTTTACGCATGACCATCACCACCACCAGATGCGTTAACCTATTCCATGAATGACGGGGATGGGTTAGCGCTCTTCGCGCTTTCCCATCCTGCGATGAACGTACGCGCAGGACCACGGGTCCGGCGCGTTTTTTTTATTCATTTGCTAGGGGTTGGTTACGATCATCGCTTCCAAGCAAGTATGCGATTTCACCCGATAGCGAAGCATTTTCGCTATTTAGGTATCGCTATGCGCTAAATCCCACCATTTTCGGTCATTCTCGCCGGTTAGCGAAGCAAATGCGTTATTTAGCGAACGGCATTGCGCTATTTAGCGCTCTCGCGGTGTGTGAGGGGGAATTACTCGGGGATGTTAGACAAATTAGCGCGCGAACATGCCTAAATAGAGAAAAAGCTTCGCAATGCACCAGTTATACCTATGCCCAAGCATTGAGC
>JAEWJS010000191.1 GCA_023386495.1 Bacillota bacterium
CAGTTTTTGCTACGGGCTAAAGACCCCAAATGCCACCACGTTCTCCCGGCTGCCACCATCGTAACCCGACCATGAAAAATGGCCAACCAGAAATTCTGGTTGACCTAATAATACGAAATGCTATCCAGCGTCGGCAATGGCGCTCACATGGCTGCTGTCCCCATCAGCACAACACCCGTCAGTGATCCTTAGGGCCGCTGACGGGTATTTGTGCTTGCGGAGCAGCTAGGACGACGCCGCATCTTGCGGGAACTGCAGCGCATGCAGCTGCGCGTAGCGGCCGCCGAGCGCGATCAGCTCCTCGTGGCGGCCTTGCTCGACCGCGCGGCCTTCTTCGAGCACGACGATGCGGTCCGCATGGCGGACGGTCGAGAGTCGGTGCGCGATGACGATGCAGGTGCGCCCTTGCAGCAGCCGCGCCAGCGCCTCTTGGATGAGATGCTCGGACTCCGTATCGAGCGCGGCCGTCGCTTCGTCCAGGATGACGAGCCGCGGATTCTTGAGCAGCGCCCGCGCGATCGAGAGCCGCTGCTTCTGCCCGCCGGATAGCTTGACGCCGCGCTCGCCGATCTCAGAGTCGTAGCCGCTCGGGAACGACGTGATGAAGTCGTGCGCATTCGCCGCCCGCGCGGCTGCCAGCAGCTCCTCCTCTGTCGCGTCCTGCTTGCCGTACCGGATGTTGTCGCGGATCGTGCCGTTCCACAGCATGATGTCCTGCGACACGATACCCATCTGCTCGCGCAGCGACTTCAGCGTCACGTCGCGCACGTCATGGCCGTCCACGGTCACGCGGCCCCCGTCGACGTCGTAGAAGCGGGCGATTAGGTGGGCGATCGTCGTCTTCCCTGCGCCGGAGGAGCCGACCAGAGCCGTGACGCTGCCGGGCTCGATGCTCAGATCGAATCGGTCCAGCACGACGGGATGGCCGGGGTACGCGAAGGTGACTTGCTCGAATGCGATGCGCCCGGTGAGGGGCGGCAACGCTGCGGCCCCGGGCTTATCCGCGACGCCCGCTTCCGTGTCGAGAATATCGACGATGCGCTCATAGGCGGCGGCCGATTGCTGCACGGTGTTCATGATGCGGCTAAAGTGGCGCACCGGATTCTGCAATAACCGCAGATACGCCATGAAGGCGACGATCGTACCGATCGTCAGTTCGCCCTGCATGACCTTCCAGGCACCGAACACGAGGACGAGCGCGAGACCCAGGTAGTTGATCCAGTCGACGAGCGGCTCATAGACGGCACGCAGGCGGACGGTCGCGAGGTTCGCCTCCATGTTCCTGCGGCTGCGCGCGGTGAACCGTTCGGCTTCGTATTCTTCCGCTGCGAATCCCTTGATGACGCGAATGCCGGATAGCGTGTCTTGCAGATGGTTGCTGACCTCGGCTACCGATTGCTGCACGACGCGGAAGGATGAGCGTATGCGCTTGCCGAACGTCCGCGTCGTGAAGAGCAGGAGCGGGAACGTCGCGAGCAGCAGCACGGTCAGCTGCCAATCGATATAGAGCATGTAGCCTGCGATCGCGGTGAAGGTGAATACATCCGTGAACAGCTGAATCATGCTGGAGGAGACGAGCTGCTGCAGCATGTTCACGTCATTGGTGACGCGCGACATCAGATCGCCCGTGCGATTCCGATCGAAGAACGCCATATCCATGCTCTGAATGTGGCGGTACAGCGTATTGCGCAGATCATGGATCGCGCGCTGGCCCACTGCGGCCATGGCGGTGCTGCTGACGAACCCGAGCACGCCGAGCAACGCGGCAGCGCCGAGGACGCCGCCGGCGATCCAGCCGAGCTCGCCGAACCGCTTCTCGGGTATGACGATATCGATCGTGTAACGGGTTAATTGCGGAATGATGAACGCGAGCAGCGAGACCAAGACGATGCTTAGAAAGGCTGCGAGCAGCAGCCCCCATCTGGCTCGCGTAAGCGAGAACATGCGAAGCAGCATGCTCCAGATCGAGCGAGAATTGACCTTCGGCACCGGCGCGCCGCGCATGCTGCCGCTGCCCGGGCTTGAAGAATGAGGATGCATGCATAATCCCTCCAAGTGTAGACGCCTTCATGCATGCTGCCGGGCAAGCCGCCGGCGGCATACGATGTACGTTCACGATAGTCCTCCTGTGCCCTGCCTGTCAAACGCGCGATTAGACGGCGTGCCCTGGCGGCATAATGAAGCGAGAAGGAAGCCGGCCATACGGCTGCGCTGCTCCAGGAATACAAGGAGGGATGGACATGTACGATTGCGCGATCGTGGGCGGCGGCATTGCCGGCATGCAGGCTGCGATCCAGCTCGGGAGATACAAGCATTCGGTCATCGTCATCGACGCGGGAGAGGGGCGGTCGAGCTTATGCCGCAGGTATCGCAATCTGCTCGGATACCCGGACGGCATCAGCGGGAGCGAGCTGCTGGCAGTTGGGAGGAAGCAGGCGGAGGAGCTCGGCGTCACGTTCCTGCACGGCATCGCATCGGAGGCCTCGAACGCAGAAGACGTCTTCACGCTCGAGGTCGCATGCTCGAAGCTGAACGAAGGCGATGGCGGCCAAGACTACGTCCGCATCCAGGCGAAGCGGCTGCTGCTCGCAACAGGCGTGAAGGATCGACTGCCGGAGTGGCCGGCGCTGTACCCGTGTCTGGGTATCAGCGTATACGTGTGTCCGGACTGCGACGGCTATGAGGCAGCAGACCGGCACACGCTCGTGCTGGGCAGCGGCGATGCGGGGGCGGCGATGGCGCTTGCGCTGACGCATTGGACCAGACGCATCACCTACGTGAATCATGAGCTCGAGACGATCGATGGCGAGAAGCGCAGGCAGCTCGACGCCCATGGCATCGCCGTCATCGATCAGCCGGTCAGTGAGCTGTTGACGGAAGGCGAGCAGCTGAGCGGCGTGCTGCTGGCAGACGGCCGGACCATCGCAGCGGACCGGGGCTTCACCGCGTTCGGCGGGAACGAGGTGCGTTCCTCGCTCGGCGCGCAGCTCGGCGCGAAGCTGTCGAATAACCGGCATATCGAGACGGACGGCCGGTCCAAGCAGACGAGCGTGCGCCACCTATGGGCAGCCGGCGACGTAGCCGTGCATTCCGAGCAAGCGGCCATTGCGATGGGCGACGGCAGCCAGGCGGCGATCTGGATGCATAAGAGCCTGCTCGAGAAATAAGGCTTCACGCCGGGTGAGGGATTTGGTATAATTGTAGATGGTGCGGTAAAATATTGATGTGCACAACAGCTTGTCGCATCTCATAACAGGTAAATGAATGAATCTATCCGCTGGATAAACGTCACTTCATGACCTAACCTTCTCGCAATCTGCGGGAGCGTTAGGTCTTTTTTAGTTGCCAATACTTTTCCAATCATCCTAAATATTGGGGGTAGTGACATGATTATTTGGCGTGACGGCATTGCAGCATTGGACACGACGCAGCGCCTGACCCTGTATCTCGCCGCATCATCGCTGGCGGGCGCCGCGGTGCAGCACGGGATCAGCGGCGATTGGCGCGCGACGGTCTTGCAGCTCAGTACGACAGCGATCCTATCGGCGGCTGCCTATCGCGCAGGCCTCCGGCAAGGGGAGGAAGGCAACGCGGACAGGAACGGCAAAGAGAATGCCCAGCATAGATCTGTATTGACAACCCAGCCAGCACCTGCGCATAAGCAGATCGAACCGCGGGCCGAACAAGAACAAGAGAAGCTGTCCATGGCGGGGATGCTGGCTGCCGGCATTGCCCACGAGATCCGCAACCCGCTTACGAGTCTTAGGGGCTTCCTTCAATTGACGGCAAACAAGGCCAAGCCGGAATATACCGCGATCATGCTCTCGGAGGTCGACCGGATCAACGAGATTGTCACGGAGCTATTGGAGCTGGCGAAGCCGAAGGAGACGGCGTTCGAGGAACGCGACCTCCCGACGCTGCTGGAGCAGACCGTCACGCTGATGGAGGCGCAAGCGAATCTGAGCAACGTCACGCTGGCCATGGAGCCGAGCGCAAGCATGCTCCCGTCGATCGTGATCACCTGCGAAGAGAATAAGTTGAAACAAGTATTCATCAATCTGATTAAGAATGCGGTCGAGGCATCGGCAGGAGGCGGCGCGATCCGTATCGCGGTCAGGCAATCGGAAGGCGAAGCCGTGATTGAGGTAGCCGATACCGGATCGGGTCTCCCGAGCGAGGATATCGAACAGTTGGGGCAGCCTTTCTATACGACGAAGGAGCATGGCAGCGGGCTCGGTCTCATGGTCTGCCGCAGAATCGTGTTGGATCACGGCGGGACGATGGCGTTCCGAAGCGAAGTCGGAGTAGGTACGGTCGTGACGGTGCGGCTGCCTTGCAATTCGCCAAGAATGGAGGACATGAAAGCTCGTCCGGAAGGACAACCTATCGGCAAATAAGCAGCGCAATAGGAGACATTATGGACGAGCTTAAATTTATGACGCAACCCATCCAACAATACCAACAGACCATTGCCAGCTACATGGCTAAGCTGCTTCGGGAGCACTTCGGCAAAGGACCGGAATCGGTCGCCGTCTCGGTCAGCGATTGCTACATCGTCATGTACTTCCGCAATTTTCTCACGCCGTCGGAGCGGGTGCTGCTGGAGCAGGATCAGATCAACATTATCGACCACATCCGCGAGAAGCTGATGCTCGCCTTGATGCCGGAGCTGTACGGCTATATCGAGGTCGTCACCGGCATCAAGGTGCGGGAATTCTATTACGATTGGAACTTGCACAACAAATCCGGCATGCTCGTCGGCATCAGCAAGGAGCCGTTTCCGGAGGCGGGAGGCGTCGACATGGTATATGCCGGCAAGCAGGGCGTCGAGGAAGAGGTTCGCTCCATCAGCTACCAAGCACAGAAAATTCCGGAGGAGCTATACTCCCTCCAAGTTGCGCCGCGGCTGGTGCTGGCGATCCGCGAAGGCATTCTTGTGCGCATCGAGAAGGAGTTGATTCGGCTGGGGCACGGAGACATGCTGAAGCAGGTGAAGCGCAATCTGGAGAAGTCGTATCTCCACAACAATAATATGTTCGAGGCTGCGCTCGGCAAGCACGTGACGGATGTGTTCGTCGATTGGAACTTCGATCTGGACAAGAGCGTCATTCTGATCGTGACGAGCCCGAACG
This sequence comes from Bacillota bacterium, assembly GCA_023386495.1. Classification (GTDB taxonomy): domain Bacteria; phylum Bacillota; class Bacilli; order Paenibacillales; family Paenibacillaceae; genus Paenibacillus_I. The sequence goes on from JAEWJS010000191.1 coordinate 5,133, forward strand.
CGCAGCAGCCATGACCGTGACGATAATCGTCCATGAATTTGTCGTTTCCCTCTAATATTTCTCCGTCGAAATGTCGTTAATATCCACACAACGATTGTCGAGGAGAGGGTATGGAGTGGGACGACTTGGTCTGCGCTTGAAGCTAGGATTGCTGATTATGATTCCGATTCTGCTGCTATGCGGAGCGGGCAGCTATACGCTGCTGCAGACGCGCGGCCTGACGGAGACGCTGATGGACAGCTTGTACACGACCACGTACAAAAGTTCGGAGCTCTTGCTCAATGCCGATCGCGATATGTATCAAGCGATGACGGCCGTGAAGTCTGCCCTGGCAGGGAGCATGAATGACGAGACCTATGATGAGTATCTCGCGGATTTCGAGGAGAACGTGGCGCAGGCAGCCGAACGGATCGACGAAGCGGAGCAAATCTGGGCGAATCATCGGGAGCTTCTGAGGGGCATGGACGAGAAGGTCGCGATGACGGCGCAGTTCGCGAATGCAAGCGGCGGCTTGCGGCATTGGCATGACGCGGCGGCGCCGGTATTGGCCCGCCTGGCAGATGCATCCGATGCAGAGCGGGCAGCAGTCGCCCAAGCGCTTATCGAGCATGAGTCCTTGTTCGATGCCTCCCGCGACGGGCTCAATCAGCTGGAGGAACTGATCGATACGAATGCTTCGATTACGGTCGCAGAGCTGGAGGCGAAGTCGGAGCGGCTCTTCCTGACGTTCATTCTGTCCGTCATCGTCGCTGCAGTGATCGTCATGCTGCTAGGCGTGCTGCTGGCACGCAGCATCCGGCTATCGCTCGACCGATTGGCGAGGACGGCCAATCGCATCGCGGAAGGCGAGCTGCCGGGCGAAGAGCTCGCCGTGCAGCATGCGCGGGACGAGATCGGCGGACTCCAGGTGAGCATGAATCGCATGACGGCGCAGCTGCGCGATCTGATCGGGGCCATGAGCGGCGTGTCGAAGACGGTATCCGTCTCGTCCATAGAACTCACCGCCAGCGCGGATCAGACGAGGCAGGCGACAGGACATATCGCGGTGAGCATACAGGAGATGTCCGCAGGGGCGGAACAGACCGCGGCGAGCGTCACGGCGGACTCGCAGCGCGTAGGGCGGATCGTGATGAGCGCGGATTATACGAGATCGCTGCTGCAGGATGCTTCCGAGCTAGCGAATCAAGTCGATCATCGCGCAGCGGAAGGCACGCGTGTCATCCATCATGCGGTTGACCGGATGGAGACGGTCGAACAGGCCGTGCACACGCTCTCCGTATCCGTAGAACGGCTTCGTCAGAACTCCATGTCCATCGCGGAATTCCTTGAGACGATTACGCAGATCGCGAGCCGCACGAACGTGCTGGCGCTCAACGCCAGCATCGAAGCATCGCGTGCCGGCGAGCAAGGCAAGGGCTTCGCCGTCGTGGCGGCCGAGATCCGCAAGCTGGCCGAGCAAGCGAGCCGTGCCGCGAGCGAGGCGGGCGAGCTGGCAGACAATATCGTGCACGGCACGACGGAAGCGACCGAGGCCATGACGCTGACAGGCACGGAAGTCGCGACGGGGCTTGCTTCAGTGCGCGAGGCGAATCTGTCGTTCGAGCGCATCGGGCGCGATGTGTCGCAGGTTGCTTCCCAGATGACGCAGATGGACGAGGCGGCGCAGCAGCTCGAATCCGAGGCGCGCGAGACGGATCAATCGCTGGGGCAGATCGCCGAGACCGTCGGCCGGATCGCCGGCGACATTCAAGATGTATCGGCGGCGGCAGAAGAACAGCTCGCTTCGATGGAGGAAGTGTCGGCCGCGGCGAAGACTTTGTCGAGCTTGGCGGCGGAGCTGCAGACCATCATCGGCCGATTCAACGTCAAATAGGGCAAGCATACAGACAGAAGAGAAGGCCGCTCATCCGGACAGCCGTAACACGGTGGTCAAGATGGCGGCCTTATTAGCTTCGGTTTATGGAACGACGAAGGGCGCCGTTCCTTCTTGCGTTCCGCCGCCGCCTTGCCAGGGCGGATGAAGAACCATGCCAGCGCGGCGGAGACGATGCCGACGGCGGCCAGCGTCCAGAAGAGCGGGTCAGCCGTGCGTCCCGTAAGCAGCGAAGCTGCGGGCGGTCCGATGGCCACGCCGGCGAACCGCAGACTGCTGTAGAACGAACTGACGGTGCCGCGGCGCTCTTTTTCAATCCCCTCCGTAATGAATGCATCCAGACAAGGCAATGCGACGCCGATGCCAAGGCCAGCCGTACTGAGGAAAACAATCTGTCCCATGACGCCGTCGAACCAGATGCAGGCAGCCGAAGCAGCGGTGGCGAGCAGGAAGCCTGCCGTCGTCAGAAGCTTCATTCGCCGCTTATTCTCGCCGATGATCTTGCCGGTCACATAGGAGGCCGAGCAGAGGATCGCCAGCGGAATCGCGAGCACGGCACCCTTCATGATGCCCTTCATATGGAATTTATCCTCGAGAATGTCGGACAGGTAGATCAGGAAGGCGAACAGCATGAACATGCCGACGCCGCCTAAGGCGAAAAGCACGTACAGCCATCGGCCCTTCTTGCGGAAGAGCGACCCGAGCGAGTGCAGGAATTCCTTAAAAGGGATCGGCTCCGCAACCCGCTTCGGGGAAGGGACGAGCCAGAGCACCAGCAGCACGGAAATGGCAGAGAACACCGGAATCGAGACGAACGGATAATACCAAGCGATCCATGCAAGCAGCGAGCCGATGATCGGGCTGAGCACCTTGCCGAACGTGTTGGACGTCTCGATTAGCCCGAGTCCGGCGCTCACTTTCTTCTCGCTCTTGAACAGGTCGCCGACGAGCGGCATGACGATCGGCGCCGCACCGGCCGCGCCGATGCCTTGGAGGATCCGCCCGATCAAGATGTAGACGTAGGCATGCTCCCCCTCTACCCAGATCGCGGCTGCGGCGCAGATTCCGCCGCCGATGCCGGCGACGATGAGGCTTGGCACGATCACCTTCTTGCGTCCGATGCGGTCCGACAAGTAACCGGCGATCGGGATGAGCAGAATGGCCATGACCGAGAACACGGTAATCAGGAGACTGGTCTGAAGCGGCGTAATCTGCAGCTGCCGCCTGATCTCGGGCAGCACCGGAATCAGCATGGAATTGCCCAGCGTCATGATGAGCGGGATCGAGCTGAGCGCGAGCAGAGCGCTCTTGCGATTACCATTCAAGGCCGTTACTCCTTTGCATCGGTAATAGAAATAACGGGTGTCCGGTTGACCGGCGGCCGTATATGGAGATAGCTTGCGCGGGAGAGGGGCGTTTCATGCGGCAAGCGGCAAGCGGCAAAGAACGGGAACGAGCCGGTACCTGTCGGGATGACAGGTACCGGCTCGCTATTGTTGTTGTGGATTGCCGAGGCGGTTACGCGGTTAGGCTGCGGACCCGACCGGCGCGGCTGCGCGCGATTGGCGTTCCTTGCGCGACCGCTTGTAGTAGAGCAGCTCATACATGACCGGCACGACGACCAGCGTCAGCAGCGTCGAACTGATCAGTCCTCCGATGACGACGACGGCCAGCCCGCTGGAGATAACGCTGCCCCCGCCGAGGCCGATCGCCAGCGGAATGAGCGCGCAGACAGTCGCGATCGCGGTCATCAGAATCGGGCGCAGACGCGTGCCGCCCGCTTCGAGCAGCGCTTCGCGGATCGTGAGGCCGTGCTCGATCTGCTGATGAACCCGTTCGAGCAGGACGATCGCATTCGTCACGACGATGCCGATCAGCATCAGGAAGCCGATCATGCTGGATACCGTCAGCGGCTCTCCGCCGACCATCGTGCCGGCGATGCCGCCGATGAGGGCAAACGGCAGGGAGAACAGTACGGCCAGCGGCGCACGCCCTTCGCGGAAAGCGATGACCATGACGATGTAGACCATGCCGACCGCGATCATCATCGCCATCAGCATATCGCTCATCATCTGCTGAATATCCTCGTTGCTGCCGCCGAACTTGTAGTTGACGCCGTCCGGCAGCTTCAAGTCCGCGAGTGCCTTCTCAATGGCCGCATTGACTTGGCCTGCGTTCTTCTCCGTGATCTTGCCGGTCACGGAGGCGAACTCCGAACCGTTCTTATAGAGCAGCGTGCTCGGCAGCTGCACTTCCTTCACCTCGGCGATGTCCTGCACGCGGATCTTCTCGCCTGTCGGCGCGTTCAGCTGGAGGTTCGCGATATCCGCCGCCGATGCGATCGACGTGCCGCTAAGCGCCACATAGAGGTCGCTAATGCCGGACCCGTCCGCGATCGTGCCGGCCTTCGTCTCCGAGAGGAACGGGCGTAGCATCATGGCAGCCTGCGCAGCAGACAGGCCGTGCTTCATGGCATCCGCTTGACGGACTTCGATGGCGATGCCCATCGTGCCGTCCTGCAGGTTATGGCTCACATTGTCCGTGCCGTCTACTTGCCGGAGCGCTTCTGTCACCAGCTCCGTACCCGACCGGATCGCTTCCGTGGACGGTCCGGTCACGGTCACGTCGATGACGCCGCCGCCGGTCATGTCATCCTGCGTCAGGCTGAATTCGGCTCCTTCCGGAACGTTTACGGCCTTGCTGACCTCCTCGCTGAACGCGTCCAGATCCGTTCCGTTCTCGAGGCCGATGAACCAGCCGGCCATGTTCGATGCCTCGCTGCCGAAGAACGTTCCGCCTACCGTGACGGAGGCGTTCTTCACGGCGGGGTGCGCGCTGATCGCCTTATCCAGCTTGGCGGCTTCGAGACGGACGACGTCCAGGCTTGTGCCCTTGGGCATCTTGAGGTCCGCGAACATGTATTTATACTCCGATTCCGGCAGCAGCGTCACGCCGATCTTGCCTGCGAAGATCGGGACCAGACTGGCCGCAAAGACGAGGAACGACAGCGTAAGGACGATGGCCTTGCGATTCAAGGACCAGCTCAGCACGCGCTTGTAGCCTCGGCTTGCCGCCGATTCGCGGGCTTCGGCCTGCGGCTTGGCATTCTTCATCAAGGCCCAAGCCATGAGCGGCACGACCGTGAGCGCGACGAGCAGGGAAGACAACAGGGCGAATCCGACGGTCAGGGCGAACGGCTGGAAGTAACCGCCGACCATGCCCTGCAGCAGACCGAGCGGCGCGAATACCGCAACCGTCGTGATCGTCGAGGACGTGATGGCTCTGCCAACTTCCGCCGTAGCGGAGGTGATCAGTCCGGTGCTGACCGCCTCTCCGCGGAGTCGGCGCATGATGTTCTCGATGACGACAATGCTGTCATCCACGACCCGGCCGGTTGCGACGGCTAGACCGCCTAAGGTCATGATATTGAGCGTCACATCCGTAAAAGCTTTCAGACAGATCATCGCGATCAGCATGGAGAGCGGAATCGAGACGATGGCGATCAGCGTGGCACGGAAGTTGCGCAGGAAGAACAGGATCAGGATCGAAGCGAACAGCGCGCCGAGACCGCCTTCTCGAGCCAGCGTGCTGACGGATTCCTTAATGTCCACGGCGCGGTCGTACATGATCAGCGTGTCGACTTGGCCGGCCTTCTCTGCGTCTGCGTAGATATCGAGCACGGCCTGCGAGACTTCGACCGTGTTGGCGGTGCCGGACTTCACGATGTTGAGCGTGACGCTCGGCAGGCCGTTCGTCAGGTTGATGATGCTAAGCGCTTTGCTTTGCTCGATCGTTGCGACGTCGGTCAGCCGGACGGACCCATCGGGAGACAGCGTCCATTGCTTCAACTGTTCGACAGAACGAAGGTCGCCTTGGACGAATACCGGCAGGTTCGAGTCCTTAACAGTGGCCTCGCCGAGCGGCAGGCTGAGATTGTTTGCCTGGAGGACGCCCATGATCTGGTCGTACGTGATGCCGCGCTCGCTCATCTTGGCCGCATCCAATTGCAAGTACACGCCGTCGTCCTTGAGGCCGATCGTCTGCACTTCGCTGACGCCTTCGACCGTCTCCAGCTGAGGACGAAGCGTATTGCGGACATAGGCGCTCAGCGCCTCCTCCGACATGCCATTCTTGGCGATGACCGTCGAGTACATGATCGGCTGGTTCGTCGTCGAGAAGTACATGACGGACGGCTTGCTTGCGCCTTCCGGCAGCGGGACAGTGCCGACGGCCTGCTGGACGAGCTCCTGCTTCTCCTTCATGTCGTCGTTGAAGCCGAACTCAAGCTGCAGCACGGCTACGCTGTTCGCGGATTGCGACGTGACGTTCTTGACGCCATCGACGTTTCGCAATACTTGCTCGAGCGGAAGGGTCACTTGACTCATGACCTCGTTCGGCGCAGCGCCGGGATAGACGGCTTGCACCATGACGCCGGGGAAATTGATCTCCGGCTGCTGCTCTTGCTGGAACTTGGTGGTGGCGTAGACGCCGCCTGCGGCGATCAGAATCACCAGCAGGACGATGGCAACGGGGTTGCGAAGCGAAAATTTCGTAAAAAATTGCATGTTCTCTCTCACTCTTCTTTCCGATGGATTATAGGGCCGGTTCGCCTCATTGGGATTTATTGTATCGGGAAGCAGGGGGCCCAGCCATGGTCTCGGGAATGTACTTCGAACTGGACTGAGGTCGGAGTTGCCATTGGACCTGAGGTCCCTCGGCCGGTGATTGCTTAGGTAAATGTAGAGGTGATGCGGGAAGCGGCAACCTATGGTATGCTGGTGTACATAGAGGATGGAACGTACGTTCGGAGGTAGGGTAGACCATGGAGGAGTATCGCATCCCGATTCGCGCGCTGGCCGAGTATGCCTACCGCTCCGGGAGCATCGAGGCGGGCTTCCAGGCGCAGGCGAGCCTGTCGGAAGGGACGAAGGCGCATCAGCAGTTGCAGGATGCTTACGGCGAGCTGGACCAGCGGGAGGTGCCGATCGCGGGTGCAGTCGATTACCGGGATATCCGCTTCCTGCTGGACGGCCGCTGTGACGGCTTGCTCGTGGCGGAAGACGGCGGCGTCATGATCGACGAGATCAAGTCGTCTGCGCGTGCGCTCGATGCTTGGGAGGCTGCGGATGACGGCGCTCCCGTGCATTGGGCGCAAGCCTATTGCTATGCCTATCTCTATGCACGGGAAGAAGGGCTTGGGCGCATCGCGGTCAGGCTGACGTATACGCGCGTCGGAACGGCGGAAGTACGGCGGATCGTGCGGTCGCTGACAGTCGGGGAACTGGAGTCGTTCGTGATGGAGCTTGCTGCGGCACTCTACCCGTATGCGCGGATGAAGCTGGACCATGCCGCGGCCCGGGATGCGTCTGCGCGTGCGCTTGCTTTTCCCTTCGGGGCGTACCGTCCTGGGCAGCGGCGGCTGGCAGGCGCGGTGTATAAGGCGATTGCCGACGGCAAGGGGTTGTTCGCGAAGGCGCCGACCGGAACGGGCAAGACGATCTCGACGCTGTTCCCGGCGATCAAGGCATTCGGGGAAGGGCTGCTGGAGCGGGTCTACTACCTGACTGCCCGAACGACGCAGCGGCAGGCGGCGGAGGATGCGCTGGCAAGGCTGGGCGAGCAGGGGCTGCGCATGCAGACGGTGACGCTGACGGCCAAGGAGAAAATCTGTTTCCAAGACGAAGTCGATTGTCGGTCGGCCAGTTGTCCGTATGCGGACGGCTACTATGATCGGATCAATGCGGCGGTAGTCGATCTGCTGGGCTCGGAAACGCTGATGACGCGGGAAGTCATTGAGACGTACGCACGCAAGCATTGCGTGTGTCCGTTCGAGTACTCGCTGGATGCCGCCTATGCGGCGGATGCGGTGATCTGCGATTATAACTATATCTTCGATCCTCGGATCTCGCTGAAGCGGCAGTTCGAGGAGCAGAAGCGCCGCACCGCGCTGCTGGTGGACGAGGCGCACAATCTCGAGCCGCGCGCCAGGGAGATGTTCTCGGCCGCGCTCGGCAAGGGCATGTTCCTCGAGCAACAGCGGGCATGGAAGGGCGTGGACGGTGAGCTTCACGCGGCTGCGAAGGCGGTGAACGCGGCGTTCATCGCGCTGCGCAAGCAGGCGGCGAGCCAGACGAATGCCCGGCTGGAGGAAGGCGTGCCGGAGCCGCTCGTCGAAGCGGCGAAGCAGTTCGCGGTAGCCGCAGAGCGGCGGTTGGCGGCTGGAGGTGCCGGAGGTCCGGGCGACGGGAGCGGAAGGGCGAGCGACGAGGCTGCCGGGGGGCGCGGGTTGTTGGCGGAGGCGGATTGGGCGGGCGTGACAGGAGAAGCGTCGAGCGTCGATGCCACTGTCGCTGTGGGAGATCGGGGTGCAGGCAGCGCGGAGTCCGGCGGGGTATCGGCTGGAACTACGTTGCTGGACGCTTATTACGAGGTGCAGACCTTCCTGCGGGCGGCGGCCTTGTTCGATGAACGGTTCATCGCCTACACCGAATCGGATCGCCGGGATTTCACGGTAAGGCTGCTGTGCCTGGACCCGTCCGAGCTGCTGCGCAAGGCTGTGAAGGGATATCGCTCGCGCGTCTATTTCTCCGCGACATTGTCGCCGCTGCCCTACTACATCGAGCGGCTGGGCGGCGATGACGAGGATTATGCCGTATCGGCGCCTTCGCCGTTCGATCCGGCGCAATGGGACGTGCGCATCGTACCGTTGTCGACACGCTATCGTGACCGGGAGGCGTCGATCGCGCCGATCGCCGCGCTGCTCGCGCAAACGGTGCGGGAGCGGTCAGGCAACCATCTGGCGTTCTTCCCGTCGTATGCCTATATGAACGACGTATATGCTGCGTTCATGGCGTTAGCGGGTGCTGGGAACGGTGATGAAGGAGAAGGTGTGGACGATACGGGCGAGGGAATCCGCACGAAGGAGGCACAGTGCGTCATGATGGAAGGCGAGCCGCTTGACGTGCTTCTGCAGAGCCAAGGCATGACCGATGAGGAGCGCGGGGACTTCCTCGCGGCGTTCGAGGCGGGACGGGAGCGTTCGCTGCTCGGTTTCGCGGTCATGGGCGGCATTTTCTCGGAGGGGATCGACCTGCAGGGCGACCGGCTGTCCGGCGTTGCCGTCATCGGCGTCGGCCTGCCGCAGCCGAGCGCGGAGCGGGAGTGGATTCGCGCGTACTTCGATGCGGCGGGCAAGGACGGCTTCGACTATGCCTATGTCTACCCAGGCATGAACAAGGTGCTGCAGGCAGGCGGCCGCTTAATTCGCTCCGAGGAGGACCGCGGCACGCTGCTGCTTATCGACGACCGCTACCGGCAGCCGAAGTATTGGCGCCTGCTTCCGCCGGAATGGCGGGAGGGGGACTAGACGATTCAGGCAGGCTGCTCGCAAGCAATTGCGAAGCGTCTGCGCAAAAAACGTAACCTCCATGCTATTGCTCAGCGCGCAGCACTTCTTGAGTATGGCTATAACCACTGATTCAATGATATAATATAGTCAGAATAATGTCATTCAAAAGGGGCTGTGACGATGCATATTAAACCCTCCACTACTATTCGGCAGGATTACAATGGTTTTTCTAAATACTGTCATGAGATTGATGAGCCAGTCATTTTAACACGTAACGGGGAAGCCGACTTGGTTGTTATGAGTCATGAGACATTTCGACGAATGGAAGCTCGCATTAAACTGCAATCTAAGCTTTTAGTAGCAGAAAAGCAGATTGCCGAAGGAGCGGAACTGCTTGACCATGACCAAGTAATCGCAAGGATGCGGAGGAAGATCAATGCCGCGAAAGAATAAAGTAAGGTTTTCCCCCGCAGCCATTGACGATATGGACGAAATATTCTCTTATATATCTAAAGAGAATGTTGTAGCTGCGGAAACGTTATTGGAAAAGTTGGATCAGCAAATAAAAGATTTGTCCGACTTTCCGAATAAGGGATCAGTGTTATCGGAAGAAGAGTACTCCATCATTCAACGTGGCTATCGGTTTATCGTTGTGCATCCGTATTTGGTTTTTTACCGAATCATGGGCGATACTGCTATCATACATCGCATTTTGCATGGACGAAGAGATTATCTACGTGAGTTGTTTGATTATTAGAAATGCTATAATGGACCTATGTCGAATCCAATTATCTCCACCAAACTCCACATCCCTCCGCCGCGTCCTGGAACGGTGATCCGCCGGCGGTTAACGGAACGGCTGAGCAAGGGCATGCATCGCAAATTGACGCTAATTGCCGCACCGGCAGGTTATGGCAAGACCACGTTAGTCTGCGATTGGCTAGCTGATTGCGGACGACCTGCGGCATGGCTGTCCTTAGAAGAAGATGACCGCGAGATTACGCGGTTTCTTACCTATCTCATCAGCGCCCTTGGGACCCTGTCGCCGCGTATAGGCGAAGGCGCACTCGCTGTGCTTCGCTCCCCAGAGCCCGCAACCGCCGAAGCGATCCTGTTGCTTCTTCTTAACGAGCTCGCAACCCTATCCTCCCCCTCTATCCTTGTTCTTGACGATTACCATGCGGCCAGCTCTTCAGAAGTAGATGAGGCGGTAGGTTTTCTGCTGGACCACCTTCCCGGTCAGATGCATCTTATGCTGACCTCGCGCGAGAGCCCTAATCTGGCCCTGCCGCGATTGCGGGCCAAGGACCAACTGACCGAGCTGCACGCGGCCGACCTGAGATTTACGCTGGCCGAGGCAGAAGGCCTGTTCAACCACGATATGGCACCGCACCTCTCCCGAGACGATATAGCCGGGTTCCAATCGCGGACCGAGGGATGGGCTGCTGGCCTGCGTCTGGCTGTCCTCTCGATCCGTGAGGAAGGCGATGCCGGACGGCTTCTTCAGTCGTTCACGGGCAATCATCATTTTGTGCTGGACTATCTAGCGGAAGAAGTGCTGCAGCGGCAGCCGGCAGACGTGCAGCAGTTTCTGCTGCGATCCTCTATCGCGGATCGGCTGTGCGGATCGTTATGCGATGCGCTAATGCCTGATGCTAGGGTTGCCGGTAAGGATCGATTAGTCGAGCTTGATCGAATGAACCTGTTCATTATCCCGCTCGATCAGGAACGCCAGTGGTACCGGTACCACCACCTGTTCGGCGAAATTCTGCGTAGACGGTTAGCGGACAGCATGGAGGAGAGCGCTATCTTCGAACTGCACCGGCGAGCGAGCATCTGGCAGGAAGAACAGGGCTTCGAGCTTGAGGCGCTCAGTCATGCCATCGAAGCACGAGATATTGCGC
>JAEWJS010000019.1 GCA_023386495.1 Bacillota bacterium
GCTCGCGGGCGAGCGCCTGCTCGAGCGCAAGCAGCGGCTCGAGCGCGTCCGCGCGCTGGCAGCGGACCGCCGCATGGACGCGGAGGAAGCGTCCGATCGGCTGGAGGCGGCGCGCGCGGAATGGCGGCGCTGGCTGTCCGGACTCGGCTTGTCCGGTGCGCTGACGCCCGAAGCGGCGCTCGAGGTATTCGAGCTTGCGGACCAGGCAAGAGAGCAATGGCATGCGATCGGGCGGCTGCAAGCGAAGCTGGCCGATGCCGATGAGCGGTGGTCGGCATACCGCGCGCGGGTGGTCGCGCTCTGCGCGGCCGATCCTTCCGCAGCCGAAGCGGCCTCGGACGACCCGGGCGCCGGCCTCAGGCTGCTGCTGGCAGCGATCAAGCGCCAGCGCGCCGCGCGGCAGGCGGTGGAATCGCTGCGCGACAGCATCGAAGGTCTGGAGCACCAAGCGGCAGAGGCCGACGCCGCGCTGCAGGCTCATGCGGCCGTCGTCCGCGAATGGCTGGAACAGACCGGCGCGAAGGATAGCCTCGCCTACGAACGGCTGCTCGAAGAGGGCAAGCTGGCGGCTCGGCTCGATGCGGAGCGCATTCGGATCGAGCTCGAGCTCTACGCCGGCATGTCGGATGAACGCAGGCGGATGCTGGACGAGCTGCTTGAAGGACATGACGAGCAGGCGCTGACGACGCTAGCGGAGTCGGCGAGCCTTGCGCATGACGGCGCTGCCAGCCGGCATGCCGAGCTGCTGGAACGGCGCGGGAGACTGCTGCAGCAGCTGGAGCAATTGCAGCGCGAAGATGAGCGGAGGGAGCTGCTGCAGGAGCGCGAGGCCATCGCATCCCGGCTCGAGCGGGATGCCGCCCGTTATGAGGAGCTTGCGGTCATGGCCGCGCTCATTAAGCGGACGAAGCAGGTGCTGGAGAACGAGCGTCAGCCGGCCGTGCTGCGGGAAGCTTCCCGCTATGCGTCGCAGCTGACCGAGGGCAGGTATACGCGGATTATCGCGCCACCAGGCGAGACGGTCATCAAGCTGGAGACGCGGGAGGGCGATATCGTGGATGCGGGCTTCCTTAGCCGCGGGACGGCGGAACAGCTGTATCTCGCGCTGCGCTTGTCGCTCGCGGACGCTGTCGAGCCTGCTGACCCGCTGCCGATGCTGCTGGACGATCTATTCGTCAACTTCGACAGGGATCGTCTGCATGCATCCGCGCAGATGCTTAGCGGCATAACGGCCGCCAAGGGACGCCAATTGATCATGATGACGTGCCATGATCACGTATTGGATGCGCTGTCCGCCAGCATGCCGCATGCGAAGGTCATCGAATTAAGCCGTTAATAAACGAACCGCCCCCATTACCGGAGGGCGGTTTTTTGCCTGACGATCAGCAGCAGCCAGCCCAGCGCTACGGCTCCGAAGGCGGGGTAGAGCGTACCGAGCAGCGTGCCGAACCCGAATTGACTGACGAAGTAGCAGAAGATCAGTACCGCCGCGATGATGAGCTGACGAGGCCACTTGAGCCGTTCTTCCAGCTGCAGGGTGAGGCCGAAAATATCCGACACCAGCGTCGTGAATATTTCAGCAAAGATAAGGAACAGGTAGATCCATTGAATATAGAGGCCAAGCTCGCGCGCGATGCCGCCCATCGGGATGGCGTATTGCTCGATGCCGGGCATATAGGTGGACAACGCGATATGTCCCACGAGCAGCATGAACCCGATGCCGACCCCGCCTACCCAAGCACCTGCGATAATGGTGCCGCGATCGGCGATTTCGCGTCCGAGCGGCACGAGTACGGCTTGCGCCATGCAGAGATTGAACGCCGCGTACAAGAAAGGCGATGCCCATGCCGCCCATGGGGATAGATCGCTGATCTCGAGCAGCCAGCGGTCAGAGCCTGGCGTGTGAATCGTATCGATGATCAAGACGACGGTGAACAAGAGCATGATCGGCACGACGATCGAGTTGATCGTCATGATCGCCGAGATCCCGCCGCGCAGCAGCAGGAAGCATGCGGTCATCGTGAGCAGGAGTCCTGTCTGGTAAGAGATGCCGAGATGCTCGTTAAAAATCGACCCCGCCCCGGCCAGCATCACCGAATTTACCCCGACGAGCACGACCAGCATGAAATGGCTGACCCAGACGCCGACGCGCTCGCCGAACAGCACCTTATTGAGATCCTCGTAGGATCGTGCGCCGATTTCGCTTGCGATCAGCATCATTTTGGCGCCGAGCCAGATGAACATCATCGTCGAGAGTCCGATTCCCGCCGCACCCCAGAATCCGAATCGCGTGAAAAATTGCAAAATCTCTTGGCCGGTCGCGAATCCGGCGCCGACCACCGTGCCCATATACGTAAAGGCAACCTGCAGCACCCTTAGCGGCTTCATTCCATTCGCCCCCGTTCGCATTCGCATACATCGTTGTCTTAATAGATGGATATGCAGGGCGGCGGACAGGCATGACAAGCGTCGCAACGAAATAAAGCGCCCCGCATATCTATGCAGGACACTCTTGCCGGGACGATCAGGCGATCGATGTGAATAATTTAACGGATAAAATTTGCTGCGTCTTCGGGTCCAGATCAAGCTTCAGCGTCGCATCGTCCGCGAGGTAGCTGAGTACGTAGCTCGTGCTGCGATCCGGCTTGCCGAGCTTGTCGATCGCCGTCTTCATGTCGTCGCCGATGCGCAGCCCGTCCAATCCCGTGGACACTTTGGCGCCGTATACTTCGATGAAGGATACGATTCCTTGCGCGATGCCGAAGGTGAACCCATTGTATTCCATGATCGTCAGCTTCTCCTCGCCGGACGCAATCGGGTATTCGTCTACCGGCTCGCCGTAGGCTCGAATGACCGACTCCTGCGAAGCGCCAATTGACAGGCCGCGCAGCTGGGGAAGCGCCGCCGACCACTTCGCCTCGGCCTCCTCGTCCTTGACCGGCTTCTTCCCTGAGGCGGCGTTCGAGGCGATATCGGCTTCCTGCTGCTCGACCTCGACGGCGGGATGGACAGGGAGGATCGCGGAATCGGCTTGGTTCACGTACGTTTCTTGCGGGCTAATCGGTTCTTGCCGGAGCTGGTTATTCGCGGCGGAAGCGCCGTCTGTCTGCAGCGGGGCGCCGCTTCTGCTCTCCGGACTCCAAGGCGTGCTGCAGCCGGACATGACGGCGACGAGCGCAATGCTGAATACGGCTGCTGCTATGGGCTTAGCCGAAGCAGCGGGTCTTGATCGTTTGTTCGTCATAAGGGCTCTGAACCTCCCTATCAGTGGGCAGCGGCATGCCAGCCGGCCCGGATACTATATAGACGCTCCATAACTGGGAAAAGTTGCAGAACCTACGAAACATTTTCGCTGGCAGCGGCCGACCTCCCTTGCACCCCGCGGCGACCTATGGTAATTTAACGAAAAGGATTAGCGGAAGGACAGTGGAGCGATGGAACGATTGAAAGAACGCATCTTAAAGGAAGGTTCGATTATTACCGCCGACGTCCTGCGCTTGGACGCCATTCTGAACCATCAAGTCGATCCGGAACTGACGATGGAGATGGGCAGGGAGTTCGCGAGGCGCTATGCGGAACAGACCGTCACGAAGGTCATTACGGTCGAATCTTCGGGCATCCCGATCGCGTTCGCTACGGCGCTTACGCTCGGCGTGCCGCTCGTATTCGCGAGACGCAAGAAGACCCTGATCGCGGACAGCGACGCCTACAGCGAGCGCGTGCCTTCGTTCACGAAGGGGATCGTCACCGACATCATGGTGTCGAAGCAGTACTTATCGACGGATGACAGCGTGCTGTTCATCGACGATATCATCGCGAACGGCGATGCGGCGAGAGGGCTCATCAAGATCATCGAGCGGGCAGGCGCCAAGCTGGCAGGACTCGGCATCGCGGTGGAGAAGTCGTTCCAGGCCGGAGGACGCACGATTCGGGAGCAGGGTATCCGCGTCGAATCGCTCGTTCGCATCTCGTCGCTTGCGGAAGGCCGCATCGTTTTCGAGTAGGAACGAGTAAGAAGTACCAGCGGCTGCGCTCTTTTCCTCGCTACGATTATACTCTATAATGGACGTAGCAAGTGACCGAGGGGAGGCATAAGGATATGGAGAACTTGGAATTGTCCAGATCGTTTTTCGAATCGAAGCTGTCCGATGCCAAGACGCATTTCGAGCGTGCGTTGGATTGCAAGCATACAGAATTCGATGATTTATACCCGTACATGATCGAGCATCCGCAATTTTTCTGGTATAAGCGCTACGTGGCGTGGTCGGAGCTGCTGACGATCGTGAAGCTGTGCGACGAGCTGAAGCTCGAATGGAAGGGACAATTTACGGAACGCCAGGCATTGTACATCGAAGGACGCGTCATGTCTTCCCGCGTGCTGGATGAGTGGTACGAGACGAACGATTCGCGCGAGCATGTCGGTTGATGATTATGGCTTCTGGGCATCATAGTTGAATCTTACGAATGAAGACCGAATGTGACTTCTTGTGCATGACGGTCTTTTTTTCTACATAGCGTTCAGTTGGAGGGAATGGGATGATTACGGAGGAAGAGCTTGACCAATACCGGGTCGAAGGTACGAAGGTGCGCATCGTGCGGGACGCGATGGAGATGAATGACGTCGTCGGCATCGTCGTGGCATGGGATGACGAGACGGTGATGATCCGCAGGCCGAACCGGCGCATCGTGAAAGTAAGCCGGGCGTACCGGATCGGTCCCGCGGACGAACCTCGCGAGACGTTGTTGGAACGCTAGCGCTTCTCACGCGTACGATAACGAGGTGAAGAAGGTTCGACCCGTTCGGCTTCTATCCAGTAAGGGAGGATGTATAAGAATGAAATGTCCGATATGCGAAGATGTGCGGATGCGAGAAGTGATCAAGGACGGCGTTACGATCGATGTCTGTCCGGATTGCAAGGGCGTATGGCTGGACCGCGGCGAGCTGGACAAGCTGATGCAAGGCGTGAACGCGATGCGGCAGGAGCTGGACGAATACGAGAACGGACAGGCGGGCTTCGACCCGTCAGCTGCGCAGGCGCCGCCTCCGGCTGCACCGCTGCCTCCGATTCAGCAGCAGAGTGCGCCGGCGGCACAGCCCTACCCGCCACAGGCACCGCCAGCACCTGGCTACGGCCAGCCGTATCAGCAGCAGCCCGGCGCCTACGGCACGCCGCAGCAGCCGATCTACGGCAACCCGCAGCACGGCCAGGGGCAGTATGGAAGCATGCCCCCGCAAGGCGGCTACGGCTACGGCAGCAGCCATAAATACGACAAATACGGCAGCAAATACGGCTACGACAAGTACGGCAGGCCGTACAAGAAGCGCAAGACCGTGCTGGACGTATTCGGAGACTTATTCGACTAGTACCGTTAAGGATCAGAGTCTCGGATACCGTAACAATAAGGGCGCCCCACCATCGGTTGGGCGCCCTTCGTCTGCTTATGTATGGTGCGGTCGAGAGGACTCGAACCTCCACGGCTGTTACACCACTAGAACCTGAATCTAGCGCGTCTGCCAATTCCGCCACGACCGCATAGCAATAGCGAACAGATATTAGAATACCACGCCTGCAGGGGAGAGTCAAGCGCTGCTCCGCAAGGAATTTATGGCGCTGCATGCGACACAAAAAAAGCCGAATTCCCGTATGGGAAGTCGGCTTCATCATTATGTATGGTGCGGTCGAGAGGACTCGAACCTCCACGGCTGTTACACCACTAGAACCTGAATCTAGCGCGTCTGCCAATTCCGCCACGACCGCATACATTGCGACTTGAACCGTGCGAGCACGATGTTCATCAGCCACGTTGATCATAGTATCACGCGCTCATAAGACAAGTCAAGCGATGGTCTAAAGTTCTAATTTTCAGTTAACGAAAAGCCAGAGCAGAGGATTGAGGAACGGTACATATTCGTACGGCGACAGTAGCACAATGTAGGTACTGAATGCGCAAGCATCGCATTGACTATAGGTAACGAAAGGAAGCTGCCTGATGAGGAAGTTGCTGCCAACCTTGTGTGCCTGCTGCTGGTTATCGATCTTGTTCAGCTATCCTTCACACTCGGCTGTCCCTGACCGGGAAGGGAGCGCTGCACGTTCCTCGCAAATCGCGATTGTGATCGATGACTTCGGCAATGCGATGGGCGGGACAGAGGAGATGCTGCGTCTGCCGGTCCCTTTCACCGCGGCCGTCATGCCGTTCATGCCGACGACGAAGGCTGATGCCATAGCCGCGCATCGACTCGGCCACGATGTCATTATTCACATGCCGATGGAGCCGAATCGCGGGAAGCGCTCCTGGCTGGGACCCGGCGCAATTACGACCGACCTGAGCGATGCGGAAATCCGGAAGCGCGTAGAGGATGCGATCAAGGACGTTCCCCATGCGATCGGGATGAACAATCATATGGGCTCGCGGGCAACGGCCGATCGCCGCGTCATGCGGATCGTGCTGGAGGTGTGCAAGGAGCATCGGATGTTTTTCCTGGACAGCAGAACGACCGGCGAATCGGTCATACCGGCATTAGGCGAAGAGCTGGGCGTGCCGGTAATCGAGCGCAACGGCGTATTCCTGGACGAAGTGTATACCTACGCGCATATCGCAAAGCAGCTCGTCCGGCTGGGCGAGCAGTTGAACACGCAGACGGCCAGCATCGCGATCGGGCATGTAGGCCCGCCCGGCAAGAAGACGGCTGCCGCGCTGCAGGATGCGATACCGCGCCTTCAGCGCAAGGCAGCGTTCCTGCGGTTGTCCGATATGTATCCGGCTCTACTCCACTACGAGCGCGTACTGCCGGATGCCGTCAGCGATCGCGGTCGCGATGCGCTGCTGCCAGCGCGGGTCGGTCAGCTTGGCGCGATCTTCGGGGCTGCTGATGAAACCAAGCTCGATAATGACGGCAGGCCGATGCACATTGTTCAGTAGAAAATATGGCCTGCCGATCTTGGGCGAGCGGGATATGCCGTTGTAGGCATCATTCATCGCGTCTTGCAGGAAGGCGGCCAATAGCGCGCTGCGGCCTTCCCGTTGGTGCAGGACAAGCGGTCCGTTCGCTCGGCTGCTGCCGGACCAATTCACGTGGATGCTGACCAGCATGCGCACTGGGATCTCTTGCGATAACTGGCGGCGTTGGGAGAGATCCTTGCGGTGCCTGGAGCTGCTGACATGCCAGCGATTCTCTTCGCTTAGCGCATAATCGCCTGTCCGGTTCATAACCGCCGATACCCCGCGATGCCCCAGCATAAGGTATAGCCGCTTCGCAACGGCGAGATTGATATCCTTCTCCAGCAGCTCGCCGTGATGAGCGCCGCCGTCAACTCCACCGTGGCCGACGTCAATGAGAACATCGGCCTCGGGCAGCGAACGTTCATACTTCGGGACCGGCGGTTCGGCGGTGGCTTCCGCGGGGGCAGCGGCAACCAGGCTTAATGCGGCAGCTATGGCTGTTGCGTATCTGCAACTGGCGCTGAAGCTGTTCAATCGTCCTCTTAACGTAAGCAAGCTCGTCATCCTCTCCTTGGTTCAAGGCTATCGGCCTATGACGCGTATCACCTCTATTCTGTTCTTGATTCTGCCACTTTCATACCGTATGGGACGAACGGAATTCGGGAATACTGCGAGTAATAGGAGATAGCTTGAGCAGCTTGAGGAGGGACGATCGCCGTGGCGGTCAAAGACGGCAAGGAGTACGTGAGTTATGTCGCGAAGCGGCTGGTCGATTATATCGACACGCCGACAGAGGAAAGACGCCGCCTGCGAACGGAAGCGAAGCAGCGGCGTGAGCCGTGGCTGGTGCGCTGGTTCGGCTGGACGGCGTACGGCGTCATTTTCTGGTGGCGCGCAAGACGGGAGAAAAGAGAGCGGGATTCGGAGCTTCAGATGGCCTCTGCAGGCCATTCGAACGGTCATTCGGCCAAGCGCTGAGCGGCTATTGCCCGTTAGTCATAGAGCTGCGCATAACGCGCAAGGAACGAATAGGGCAGAAAGCGCAGACCGTCTTGGTCGACGGCAGCATAGGCAGTGCCGTCATTCCATTGATGCATCGCAGCCAACGGAAGCACATACAGGTGTTGTTCGTTGAACCATTCGGACACGAACCGGAGCTCGGCGCCGGCTTGCAGCTTCGCGGCGACATCCGCAGGGCCGCGCGCGGCAAGCGGCTCACGGGTCAGCCAAGGCATGCGCGCATACGGATCGAACGACTCCGGCGCGACGACAGTCGATACGAGATGAATAAGCCGCGGCGAGTCATAAGCATCAGCCGATTCGAGCGCTTGAAGCTGTGCAGCCCAGTCGGCATCGTCGATCGGAAGCTGCTCGCCTGTCTTGGCATCCAGATAGATCGCGTCGGCAAGGGATGCCTTAGAGTCGGTAATGCGCCAAGCCGCTAACATCGCATTCGGATACAGCCTCTCCACTTGGAGAGGCTTCTTGTCATGCTGCGCGAGGAGCTCGAGCCGCGCCAGTCCTTGTCGCAGCGTCTGTTCCGCGAACAGCGGGTATTCGCCCAAGCCGTATTCGGAGAGCTGGTAGCCGCCGTTTTCTTGCGCATGGACGACCATATAGCCGACAACCTCGGCGTCGTCTGTAATCGACTTGAGCAGTACGAGCCAGCCATGCGTGCCGGGCCCGAGCGGCATCAGCTCGATCTTGGCTGCTCCGAAGGATTGGAAGCCCGGCGCGCTAGCAAGGGTTTGCGCCCATACAGCGATTTGCGCTTGAAGCGCTTCGCGCTGCGATGGAGCAGCGAGAGCGGGATTAGAAGGGTTCGAAGCAGCCGCTGAAGCGATCGACGAAGCCGTCAGCGTCGCCGCAGCGAGCAGGGTGAAGATCATATTTTTAACAAGGAGCCTACGCATCGATTGTATCGCCGCCTTTGCTAGGGAAGGTAAATGCTTGTCCAGCCGTTTCACTCATTGTACAGGCATTGCCGCGAGAAGGCTGTTACAACCTGTCGCGCGAATTCCCGCATATCCCTACTATTTTTGACGTACTTCTGCGAAATAGCCAACAATCAGCCGTAGGCCGTACATCAACGGCCATTAAATATGGTCGCTTGTCAGGACCGAGAAGGTTGAACGATAGTAGAAAATGAGGAGCGGAGTGTAGTCAGAGCTACATGAGCACCGGAATTTTCGCTAGCGTTCAAGATTCGACGTCGAATAGGCTTCGAAGCTCCACATCGTCATCACAAGCGACCCTTACTCTATGCCGGTTAGGTGGAATAGGCCGGTGTTGATACAGGAAGCCGTCACGCGCGGCTTAAGCTGCCATTCAACCTCGGCGCGTCGGTTCTCGTACTGCGTGCGGATCGCTTCGCGCTGCTCCTCTTCGGCACTCTCGAGCAGGGGCTCATAGTAGCCGTTAATCAGCGCGAGCTCCTCTTCGGCGCGAGCGGCAGCTGCGACCGCCCAGCCGTAATCATAGCTTCTAAGCTTGCGTTCCAGGATCGTCTCGACGATGCCTGCCGCACGCGCAAGCGTGTACGCGCTCTTCGCGATGTGCACGTTAGCCGGCAGCCGCGGCGTCATCTTCAGGTTAAGCAGTCGGTCATAGAAGCCCTCCACGCAGATGCCGGTCGCGAGCGAGACGCCGAAGGAATGCAGCTCTTCGCGCTTCATGTCGCATTGGAAGGAGACCTTAATGTTCACGCCGAGCCAGGGCGTATAGGGAATCGAATCGAACGGCCCCGACGCCTTGGCGTCCGGCTGCTGGAACAGGCAGACATACCGGCCGTTCGACAACGCCGCCCCCATTAGCTGGTCGAGCCTGCGCGAGCCGTAATGCAGCTCCTCGCGCGGCATCCGCGCGCCGAGCGTACCGTGGACGTGGCCGAATGAGCGGACGAGCGCGGCATCGGCGCCGGCTTGAAGCGGGTTTGCGGCGGCAGGGGCGGGGGCAGGCGGCGCAGCCTCCGCTGCGTCATACTTGGCGCTATCGGTCACGAACAGATACGACATCGTCTCCGGCTCTGCGCCCGTCCGGTCGACGAAGCTCCAATAATAGGGGCGGTTCGTCAGCTCGCGATCGGCCGCCGGCGACAGCTTCACCTTGAAGTGCGCGGGAGACTTCTCCATAATGGCGCAGCCCGTTGCATCCAGGTAGCGTTCAACGAACTTATGAACCTGCTTGGCGTTCAAGGTCTCACCTCCACCGTCGTTCCTAGATTGCCGAGAATGGCGCCGATCGGCATCTCGGTCGAATCGCTCTGCTTAGCGCCATCACCCTGCAGCTTCTGACCGAGCGTGCTGCCGAGCGTATCGATCTGATGCTTCAGATCGGCATCGCCGCGCGCCTCGAGCATCATCTTCGCGAGCCGCTGCTCGAGCGGCTGCTCTTCCTTCTCGAAGCGCTCCAGAATATGATCGAGCTCGCCGATGACCAGCTCGAACAGATTGATCTTCTCATGCAAGAGCCGCACGATATGCTCCTCGATCGTGCCGAGCGTGCATAGATTGTAGATCTTGACGTCGTTCTGCTGTCCCAGCCGGTGTACCCGGCCGATCCGCTGCTCGACGCGCATCGGGTTCCACGGCAGGTCGAAGTTGATCATGTGGTGACAGAACTGCAGGTTGATGCCTTCGCCGCCGGCTTCGGTCGCGATCAGCACCTGCGCGCGGCCGCGGAACAGATCCATCATCCAATCCTTCTTGCCGCGGTTCATGCCGCCGCGATAGGGGACGGCGATCAGATCATGATTCTTGAAAAATTGCAGCAAATACTCCTGGGTTGCCCGGTATTCGGTGAACAGGATCACCTTGTCGTTCATGCTGCGAATCAGCTTCAACGCCTGCTCGGCCTTCGAGTTCGCTTGGATCTTGCGGATGAATTCGACGAGCTCCCAGATCTTCGGCCGCATCGGCGAGTCTTCGGCCGTCTTCTTGAACAGGTTCACGAGCGTCAGGAACACGGCATCCCGACTGCTGCACACTTCGCGCTGCAGCGTGACGAGCGACAGCATGCTCGTCATGTCGCCGCCGCTTTCCTGGTATCGTTCGCGCACGAAGCCCGTCACGGCTTCGTACAGCGCTTTCTCTTCTGCCGACAACTCGACCGTGACATTGCGCACGATGCGCTTCGTGAAGTGGATGCCGCCGTCGCCGCGCCGGTTGCGAATCATGACGGCTGACAGGGCTTCTTGCAGTCTGTCTTCGTTCTTCGGCTGCCGCTTATCCACGACATAGTTCGCCGAGAAGTCGCTCTGCCCGCCCAGTTGACCGGGCTTCAGCAGCGTGATCAAGTTGTAAAGCTCGTCGAGATCGTTCTGCACCGGCGTCGCCGTGAGGAGCAGGCAATATTTTTTGCGAAGCTGCTGCACGAATTGATAGTTCGTCGTCTTCTTGTTCTTCAGCTTATGCGCCTCGTCGATGATCAGCATGTCATAGTCGCTGCCGAGCAGCAGGTCGCGATGCGGGTCTCGCTTGGCGGTGTCGATCGATGCGACGACGACGTCGTAATGCCACGTGTGGGCCTTCTTCTGCGCGACGGCCGCGATGCCGAACTTCTGGTTCAGCTCCCGTACCCATTGCAGGACGAGCGAAGCCGGCACGAGAATAAGCGCCTTGCGCACGAGTCCTCGCACCATATATTCCTTCAGGACGAGCCCGGCTTCGATTGTCTTGCCGAGTCCGACCTCGTCGGCCAGAATGGCGCGGCCGCCCATCTCGTGCAGCACCTTGCGGGCAGTGGACACTTGATGCTCCATCGGCTCGAAGGACGGCAGGCAGCGCATGCACTGCAGCTCATCGAAGCTGGATACGAGCTTGCTCTGTTCCGCTTCGACCGCCAGTTGGAACATCGTCCAATCATCCCACGGACCGTTGCGGGAGGCCCGCTCTTGCAGCTCATCCAGCCAATCGCGCTCGAACCGGAAGGCGGCCTCCGGGTGCACTTTGCGTTCAGTTGAAGGTTGGTTCGGTTTTCCCTCTAGCTGCATGGAAGCTCCTTCTCCTTTCCAACCAGAGATTGCGTTATGGTTAGTATGACCGTTAAATCCAGTATTCATAAGGGTTCTAGGGCTTTGGCTCGAAATAAGTCGAAAGTCGCAGTCCTTTTTCAACAAATGGTGCTTGGATTACAACATCTAGTGTAGTAGAATATTAGTTGCACACCATATCTTGTGGGTAAATTTTTACATATGTTGAATGACAACTTCGGGGTATGGTGCAGGCCGGCAGCAATTATCATCGAATTATCGGGAGGCGTTGTGGTGAAAGCGACGAAGAAGAGCCGATTGGAAGGGCTAAGCGAGAAAATCTTTTTGGATCGATATGCGTGGAAAAACGCGGACACGTCCGGCACGAAGGTCGGCGACGTCGTACTTGCGCTTACGAAGGACGACCCTAAATTTCCTGCGAAGGAAGTAGGCGAAGTCATCGAACGCAAGGGCAATGTCGTGAAGGTCCGTACGCGCGGCGGCGATGTCGTCGAGACGACGGTCGAGAAGGTGACTCTGACGATCGAGAAGACTCCCGAGGAAATGTGGGATCGTCTGGCTGCTACGATGGCTTCCGTCGAAGATACGAATGAGAAACAAGCGCAATGGACAGAGCGCTTTCGCTATATATTGGATGACTGGAAGCTCGTGCCGGGCGGACGGATCGCGGCAGGCGCAGGGACAAGCGAGGAGCTGACGCTGTTCAACTGCTACGTCATCCCGTCGCCTAAGGACAGCCGCGGCGGCATTATGGAGACGCTGAGCGAGATGACCGAGATCATGGCGCGCGGCGGCGGCGTAGGCATCAACCTGTCTTCGCTTCGTCCTCGCCGTTCGGTCGTGGCCGGCGTGAACGGATCCTCCAGCGGCGCGGTATCTTGGGGCGGATTGTTCAGCTACACGACAGGCTTGATCGAGCAGGGCGGCAGCCGCCGCGGCGCGCTCATGCTGATGATCAACGATTGGCACCCGGACCTGCTCGACTTCATTACGGTTAAGCAGACGATGGGCCAAGTGACGAACGCGAACCTGTCGGTCTGCGTGAGCAACGACTTCATGAAGGCCGTGAAGGAGGATCTCGAGTGGGAGCTGGTCTTCCCGGATACGAAGGATCCCGAGTACGACGAGCTGTGGGACGGCGATCTCGAGAAGTGGCGCTCCCTAGGTAAAAAAGTGCTTCCTTATAAGACGGTGCAAGCGCGCGACGTCTGGCATACGATTATCGAATCTGCTTGGAAGTCGGCGGAGCCCGGCGTCGTGTTCATGGAATACTACAACCAGATGTCGAACAGCTGGTACTTCAACCCGATCATCTGCACGAATCCTTGCGGCGAGCAAGGCCTGCCGGGCTGGGGCGTCTGCAACCTGTCGGCGATGAACCTGTCCAAGTTCTACGACGAAGAGAAGAACGACGTAGCTTGGGATGAGCTGTCGAAGGTGACCCGCTGGTCGGTTCGCTTCCTCGATAACGTCATCGATAAGACGCCGTACCATTTTCCGGAGAATGAACGGAACCAGCAGGCCGAGCGCCGCGTAGGTCTCGGAACGATGGGGCTGGCCGAGCTGATGATCAAGCTGGGCGTCCGCTACGGCAGCCCGGAGTCGCTGGAATTCCTCGATAAGCTGTATGGCTTCATCGCGAAGGAATCGTATCTGGCGTCCACGGAAATTGCGGCGGAGAAGGGCTCGTTCCCTGAGTTCATCGCGGATAAGTTTCTGCAGAGCGGCTTCATGAAAAATATGGCGAGCGTGTATCCGGAGGTTACGGATGCGATCGCGAAGCGCGGCATGCGCAACGTGACCGTCATTACGCAAGCGCCGACGGGCAGCACGGGTACGATGGTCGGAACATCGACGGGCATCGAGCCGTACTTCGCGTTCGAGTTCTACCGTCAGAGCCGCCTCGGCTTCGACAAGCAGCTCGTGCCGATTGCGCAGGAATGGCAGGACGCGCATCCGGGCGAGGAATTGCCGGACTACTTCGTGACGTCGATGAATCTGTCGGCGAAGGATCACATCCGCGTGCAAGCAGCGATCCAGCGCTGGGTGGACAGCTCGATCTCGAAGACGGCGAACTGTCCTGCGGACTTCACGGTCGATGAGACGAAGGAGCTGTACGAGCTCGCGTTCGATCTCGGCTGCAAGGGCGTCACGATCTACCGCGACGGCAGCCGCGACGTGCAGGTACTGTCGACGAAGAAGGAAGAGAAGACCGAGGACAAGGCGATTGCGGCAGCAGTAGAGCCTGCAGCGGTTGAGCCAGCGGAAGAAGCGGAATCGGTCAGCGTGCTGAACTCCGCATTGAATGCAGGCGTGACGAAGCAGGAAGAGCAAGTATTCGATAAGCAGTACAAGCGTCGCCCATCCGTTCTGCGCGGCGCGACGTACAAGATCAACACGCCGTTCGGCATGGCGTACATCACGATCAACGATATCGACGGCACGCCTGGGGAGATTTTCCTCAACGTGGGCAAAGCCGGCTCCGACGTGTTCGCGATGGCAGAAGCGCTGGGTCGCGTCTGCTCGCTGTTCCTGCGCTACGGCGACCACGGCAACAAGGTGAAGCTGCTGGTGAAGCATCTGAAGGGCATCGGCGGCACCGGCGCAATCGGCTTCGGCCCGAACCGCGTCGAGTCGATCGCGGACGCGCTCGCCAAGTCGATCGAGCAGCACGTCGCGGCGAACGAGGCAGCTGACGCGCACGCACATGCGCATGAGGCGCCGCCGATCGCTGCAGCTGCGGAAGCTGCTCCTGCAGCGGTTGCAGCGGCTGGGGAGAAAGAGGGACCGGTTACGTCCCGCGACTTCTGCCCATCCTGCGGCTCGGCATCGCTCTTGAACGTGGAAGGCTGCAAGACTTGCAGCAACTGCGGCTATAGCAAGTGCTCGTAATCGTTTGATAGCGAGAGGGAGAGGGAGAGGGCCTTTGGGCGCTCTCTCTTTATTTGTGGGTGCTCGCCGAATGGTAGATGGAGAAGTGTACGATTTATCGTACAAAATAGGTTCGAAGTGGGGGGATTTGCGAGTTTTGTACGGTTAATCGTACAAAATCTTCGCCAGATTAGCCCAAGTGGTAGATTTTATACGAGATATCGTACAGAATGGTTATTCAGAGGGGATTCTGCCCTCAGGTGTACGATAAATCGTACAAACTGCTTGAATCGTGGTTATAATGAACCTAAAGAATGAGCCGTGCTGGTAACACGACTCCTTAGCACAATAGACCGCTTCAAAGGCGGTCGGCTTCGGTAAAGCGATCAAGTGATAGACCGCAGACCTTGCAGGGGGGCGGTCTATTTCTTTTGGCTAATCGCTACGATAATGGCAACGACCAGTGTCAGCAGTGCAATAAGCAGCGCACCAAAACCGATCATCAACATCAAAGCGTCATTAACCTGCTTGCACGAATAATATGGAAAAGATATAATGAACCTAAAGAGGGAGCCGTGCGGGAAACACGACTCCTTAGCACAATAGACCGCTTCAAAGGCGGTCGGCTTCGAATAGCGATCAGGAAATAGACCGTATCCTTTGCAGGGGGGCGGTCTATTTCTTTTGGTTAATCGCTACGACAATGGCAACGACCAGTG
The DNA here is from genome assembly GCA_023386495.1 of Bacillota bacterium. GTDB lineage: Bacteria > Bacillota > Bacilli > Paenibacillales > Paenibacillaceae > Paenibacillus_I. The sequence goes on from JAEWJS010000019.1 coordinate 15,526, forward strand.
TTAGCAGCGCGATAAGCAGCGCACCAAAACCGATCATCAACAACAAAGCGTCATTAACCTCCATAGGCATATGAAGCAAAAACAAAGGTCCTGGACACCAATGTCCAGGACCTTCGCATCGCTTACGCTTATTCCCGAATCTGAATCGCGATTTTACCCTTGGTATGCTTCGTCTCGATCTGCGTATGCGCCTGGCGAAGCGCTGCCTCACTGAGCGGAAGGGTATCGCTAAGGTGGACCTGAAGCTTGCGCTCCTTCACCCAGCCCTCGATCTGCTCCAACTTAACGCGGTTCGGTTCGACTACGACGAATCTGCCATCCACGCCATAAGACCCTGCGATGTCCGCGATGGCTGGCGTGACGATCGATACGATTCGGCCGCCCTCCCTCAGTACCTTGCCATTCTTCGCTTGATCCAGTCCAACAATGAAATCCAGCACCATATCGATGCCGCTTACGGCCTCGGAGTAGTCAACGGCCGTATAATCAATAACTTCATCCGCGCCAAGACCGCGAACAAAGTCATGATTGACCGCACGCGCGGTCGCGATCACGTAAGCGCCGGACAATTTGGCCATCTGAATGGCGACATGACCGACGCCGCCTGCCCCGCCGTGGATCAGCACGCGCTCGCCTTGCTTCAGCTCCCCGTAACGGAACAACGAATCCCAAGCCGTCAGCGCAACGGCAGGCAGCGCCCCCGCTTCAATGATACTGACGCGATCGGACAGCTTGGCCAGCTGTGCCTCTTCCGCAGCGGCATATTCGGCATACGATCCTGAACTGCTCAAGCCGAATACGCGATCGCCCGGCTTGAATTGCGTAACCGCCGCACCGATATTCCGAACCACGCCTGCGATGTCTAGACCCAGAACATGCGGAAACCGATGGACCGGGAATACCTCCTGCACAAGACCTGCCCGAATGTTGCCGTCGACGGGATTAACCGAGGTCGCATACAGCTCTACAAGCACTTGCGTATCGCTGCATATGGGCAAGTCGGTCTCCTGTTCGACCAGCACCTCCGGATTCCCGTATTCATGAATCATTATCGCTCGCATTCGATTTCCCTCCAACATTATTAGTGATCGGATGTTGTCTAATGAACAACTGTCGATTACAATTCGATTGTATGTCGGTATCGCGAGCCGTTCAATCGTTAATGTTGCTCGAACTGTTCACTAATCAACATCGACAGAACAACTGTTCATTAAGAGAAGGAGATCGAATCGAAATGGCCGTAGATCGAAGAATCCTTAAGACGCGAGATGCAATCAAGAATGCCTTTTTCGAGCTGATGGCCGAAAAAGACTTCAAGGACATTACGGTGCAGCTTATCGTGGATCGGGCGAATCTGAATCGGGGAACGTTCTATCTGCATTACGAGGATAAGTTTCAGCTCTTGGACAAGTGTATCGAGGAACAATTCGCCGCACTGCTTGAGGTTTGCGCATCGCACGGGCATGATCAGACGAGATTCCCGACCTTCGAATCGATTCTCGCGACCACAGCCTATGTGGAAGAGCATTACTTGTTCTATTCCTCCATGTTGAATAACGAGGGCATGCCTTCATTCCGCGATCGCATGCACCAGTTAATGGTGAGGGGCATCCATGAACAAGTGAACATGAACGGCAAGAATGCAGGGATGGATAAAGACATGCTCGTACAATTCATGGCGTCGGCGATCGTAGGCATCGTGGAATGGTGGATACGCAACCGGATGCCGGTTCCTGCTGCCCAATTGGCGAGACAATTGTGGACACTGCTGGAAAGAAATGATATTCATAAATAGTAACACACAATTTTCATAATCTATCTTCCTATTACAGGATTTCTATTTACAATATCTTTGTAAAATCTATACAATAGGGATGAGATGGATAGCCCTGCATTCTAGCACATCCATACTGCATCTGCAGCACATGAATGTACACGGCACTACCTATCAGACAGAAGATTCCAACAGAAGGTGCGTGATGATGTGAGCAGGAATATCGGTATCCTTATCCAGCATATCGATGGGTTTTACTTTGGCGATATTCTATGGGGAATCTCGCAGGAGGCAGCTTCTCTCAGCGTGAACCTGATGGCGATCGAGACCGGCATGCACGACAAGGACGGCAGGCGCAAGCCGTATACCGCGCGAATCGCGTGGGAGCAGGTGGATGTCTGGATCGTCGTCGGCGATGCCGTGGACGCGGCCTATATGCAGGAGCTGGCGGGCCTCGGCAAACCGATCGTTACCGTATCGAACCGTTTCGAGGACGTGCCGGCTTCGGTCGTCATCTGCGATAACCGCGGCGGCGCTTACCAATCGACGAAGCACCTCATCGATCTGGGACACAGCAGGCTCGCGTTTGTCGGCAACCTGACCAATCTCGATTTTCAAGAACGCTATGAGGGCTATAAGGAAGCATTGGCCGATGCGGGCATTCCTTATGACGCGTCCCTCGTATATAACGTAGGATGGGGAGAGTCCTCCGCCGCACGGATGCTGGAGGACAAGCTGCCGTTCACCGCTGTCGTGGCTGCGGCGGACTTCCTCATCCCTGACTTGATCACCAACTTCCAACAAGCTGGCATCAACGTGCCAGCCGATATCGCGATCGTCGGATACGATGACAGCGGAACGGCCCGCAAGTCGTCGCCCTCGATTACATCGGTCAGACAGCCTGTCATCGATCTTGGCGCTGCCGCGATGCGAAGGGCGGCCGAGCTGCTAGACAACCCGCAGCTTGAGCCGTCCGTTCAGACGCTCGGGGCGAGAATCATCGTGAGGGAGTCCTGCGGAAGCGGGTTCGTCGATCCGGAAGGCTCCACGAATGATCAGCTGCTGAACTGGAGTCTGCAGGACGATGAGCTGGAGCAGTATATCGAAGCCCACTATCAGCTTAGTCTAGCCGTTCTGGAACATACAAGCTTCGAATGGCTGCGATTCACGAACCAGCATTGGGGCTGCGTCGGACTGTACAACACGGTAGCTGCGGATCAAGACCGCTATCTCGTCGTGGACCGCGTATTCAGCGCCAAGCGGGATCCGCTGCCGGAGCTCGGGGACCGCTTCGCCGAAGAGCGCTTCCCGATCGTGCCGCCCATGCGATGCTCGCCGGATCACGTGGATCTGATGGTCATCCAGAACGTGCACTCCGAGCTGCACATCTGGGGGTTCGTTGCGACGATCGGGCCGATCAACAAGCGTCTGCTGCTAAGCTATGATATCCGGCAGCTGCCGGCATTGATCGGGACGATCAACGAACGGCGGGTGCTCTTGACGGAGCTGCAGCAGCGGGAGGCCCATAATGCGGCGCTTGTCGAGAAGCTTGAGATCGTCTCGCGCACGTCGAATGACGGCGTCTTCGAGCTGAATATCATGACCGGCGAGCTGCAATGGATCAGCGGAATCGCGCATATTTTGCACAGCAGGGCAGAGGAACTCCCAGCAACCAACGCCGAGTATGAGCAATTGATTCATCCGGAGGACCAAGCCCGTTATGCGAAGGCTTGGAAATCGCATTATTTTGACGGACATAAGTTCGAAGTAGAGTATCGGATTCGAAGCCGCCGCGAATATCGCTGGGTATTGTCCACCGGGGAAGTTTTGCGCGGTCCGGGAGGGAGCGCTACCCGGTTCATCGGCTCCATTACGGACATTCATTCGCGCAAGCAAGCCGAAGAAGCCGTCCTTGAGTCCGGACGCAAGTATCGCGACTTCTTCCTGAATACGCCGGTCATGATCGTGTCGCTGAACGACCGCTTCGAAATTATGGATGCCAATCCCTATTGGCTGAAGGAAATGGATTACGAGGATAGGGAAGTCATCGGCAGGCGGTGCGACGAATTCCTGACGCCGCAATCGCAGGAGCAATGGCTGCGCTATTGGCATGAGCAAGCGGATGATGCGGACGCCATGGCCGATCTGGAGCTGCAGTGGATCACCAAATACGGACGAATCATTGACGGGTTGGTCAACTCTCAGCGCTACAATGATGCCGGTCAGCGCCTGACTTACTTGACCGTGCGGAACATAACGGAGAGAAAGCGGGCAGAGAAGCAAATCCACCATATCGCTTACCATGACGAGCTGACAGGCCTCCCGAACCGCCGTTACTTCTATGAAGAGCTCGGCAGCCTGGTCGGTAAGCAGGGCGAGCATGCGGTCCGTGCCGCATTGATGGTGGTCGATGTGGACCACTTCAAATCCGTTAACGACACATACGGCCACAATGCCGGCGATAAGCTGCTGCGGCATGTGGCGCAAATTCTGCTGGACGTCGTCGCGGCACAGGGACTTGCGGCACGGATCGGCGGCGACGAATTCATGGTGCTGCTGCAATACGAGCTGGAAGAAGAGGTTGACCGCATAGCGGAAGAGATTATTCACCGCATGAAGGTGCCGATGCCATACGGCGAGCATGCGATCCAAGCGACGGTCAGCATTGGGGTCGGCATGTATCCGTCGCATGGGTCGGATATCGAGACGCTGATTAAGACTGCGGATACTGCGATGTACCAAGCGAAAAAGACCGGGGGCAACCGGTGGAGTTGACGAGTAACGATCCGAATAGCTTCCCTCTCCGAATGCGAGAGAGGGGAGCTTTTTTCATGTCCGAAATGTGATTTTCCGCACGGTGCGTAGTTTTCAACAATTTGATTCGTTCATAGTGAACGAGCAAATGAAAACCGTCGGGTGCTAGACTTAAAGGAAGCATGCAAGCGGTATCGCGCTCAGCACAGCAGAAAGGAGAGAACAGGATGAGCAAACGCATTGTTGATAGCGCTTACGGGACATTGCGGGGAGAAATGAACGGCGAGATCAGCGTGTGGAAGGGCATTCCGTACGCGAAGCCGCCGGTTGGAGACAACCGTTATCGACCGCCGCAAAGGCCGGACAGCTGGTCAGGCATACGCGAAGCAACGCAATTCGGACCGTCAGCCATCCAGCCATTCGCCAGCGGAGAGACGAGTGAAGATTGCCTCTATCTGAATGTGTGGTCGCCTGGGGCGGACAGCAGGCGAAGACCTGTCATGGTATGGTTTCACGGCGGGGGCTTCACGGTGGGCTCCGGCTCCGATCCGGTATTCGACGGCACCTCATTCGCGAGCGAGGGCGATGTCGTCGTCGTAACCGTGAATTACCGATTAGGCATAATGGGCTTCCTCTACTTAGATGAGGCAGGTGGAGATGCTTATGCCGCCTCCGGCAACTACGGCATTCTGGATCAGATCGCGGCGCTCGAATGGGTGAGAGCTAATATTGAAGCGTTCGGGGGCGACCCTGACCGGATCACGATATTCGGCGAGTCTGCCGGCGCAAGAAGCGTCGGACTGCTGCTCTCGCTGCCGCAAGCGGAAGGTCTGTTCCACCAAGCCATCATCCAGAGCGGCATGATTACGACGTACCGCAGCAGGCAGGACGCGGTACGCATCACGGACGACGTGCTGAAGAAGCTCGGGATCGGGAGGCAAGAGCTAAGCAAGCTGCGGGAACGAACCGCCGCCGAGCTCTTGGCTGCCGCTCCTCCATTCGGACCGCATGTGGGGCTGGAGCCTACGATCGACGGGAACTTCCTTCCCGACCTGCCGCTGGCTCGCATCGCCGAAGGCTGCGCGAAGCATATCCCGATCATGATCGGGACGAATCGCCATGAGATTATGCCGGGGTTCGATCCGAGATGGAGAGAGAAGACGGATGAGGAGCTCATGCATATTTTCGCGGAGCGTGTCGGCCCTTCATTCGAGAACGCCTCTTCGTTCTATCTCGATAAGTATGCGGGCGAACCTAGCCTTCAGCATCGGCTTGCCCATCTGCTGACGTATCGCGACTTCGTCGTCCCTGCCGTCCAATTGGCGGAGGTTCAAGATAGCTATCGCGCGAAAACGTGGGTCTACCGATTCGATTATGAATCGAACGGGTTCGCCACGCACGGCCTCGAATTGCCGTTCGTGTTCCACAATCTTCGCGCCCCGTCTGCGGAGCGGATTACCGGTGACTTCGCGTCCAAGGAGCTGCTGGCAGACAAGATGCATCAAGCTTGGATCGCATTCGCGAGAACGGGGAGTCCGGGTTGGCCTTCGTACACCGCGGAGAAGCGGGAGACGATGATTTTCGATATAGAAAGCGGGGTTGAACAGGATCCTCTAAGCGATGAACGACAGATGTGGGCAACGTGCAAGTAACCTCCTTGTCAGGCACATAAATTTCATTAGGGGGATGCGAACAATGAAGACGAAATCGACTGCCATGATTCTGCTTGCATTCATGCTCGTGATCAGCGTGATCGGTGCGGCATGCAGCAACGCCGGATCAAACAACAATGGCGAGCAGGTGACGAATAACGCGAAGAACAACGGGGAAGCGAGCAGCAATCCATCGAACGACACGGCAACGAATACGGCTAACAATGACGGAGCGACGGATGCGGCTTCGGACAAACAGGGAGGCACGCTGCGTCTCGTACTGGGGGGCGACCCGACGATTATCGGCTATAATCCCGGCATTCGCTCGATCAACGACTACATGGTCAGCCATACGGCATTGGAGACGTTGGCGCGCTATAACGCGAACAGCGAGCTCGAGCCGCTGCTGGCCGACAGCTGGGAAGCCGATGCGGCGGCCAAGACGATTACGATTAAGTTGAAAGCCGGCATTACGTTCTCCGACGGATCGGCGTTCAATGCCGAAGCCGTCCGCTGGAACTTGGAAGAATACCGCTTGGCGAAGAAACCGATCTTCAACGAGAAGGACACAGAGACAATCGAGACAGTCGACGATACCACGGTGAAAATAGCGCTGCATACCTGGGACATCGGCTTGCTGGATGCCATTCTCCTCATTCCGATGACGTCGCAGAAGGCGTTCGAAGAGCATGGCAAGGAATGGGCGGAGCAGAACCCTGTCGGAACGGGGCCCTTCGTCTTGGAGGCGTGGAATCGCTCGGTCAAAGTAACGTTCAAGAAGAACGAGAACTATTGGCAAGAGGGCCTGCCTTACCTCGATGCCGTAGAGTGGCATATTATCGGCGATCCGACTACGGCGTCCGCTTCGCTGCAAGCCGGCGAAGTCGATGCCCTATACAACACGTCGGCGCAGATTGCCAATGAGTTGAAAGGGAACTTCAACGTGCTGCAGCTCGAGAATGCCAACGGCGCGGCCGGACCGACGATCTATATTGCCGGGGACAATCCCGATTCGCCTTGGGCGAACGCCAAAGTGCGCCAGGCGCTCTCGTACGCGATCGATCGGGAAGCGCTCGCTAACACGCTGACCTTCGGGTACGGCATTGCGACCAACCAGTACAGCATTCCCGGCACGTGGTCGTATAACGACAACGTCAAGGCGAGCTATGATCCCGCGAAAGCGAAGCAGCTGTTGGCAGAAGCCGGGTATGCCGACGGCTTCGAAACCGAGCTGACGATGGATAACATTCCGGACAACACCCAACTGTACACGGCCGTTCAAGCGTACTTGGCGGAAGTCGGCATCAAGGTGAAGCTGAATCCGAAGGATGCCGCCGCATTCCGGGAAATTACCGGTCCCGAAGGCAAATGGGAGGGGCTGATCGGGTACTTGTTCCGCGTGGATGCCGACCCGTCTTCGAACATGATTCGCAACTTGGCGACATTCGGCACGAACACGAAGAGCACGGCAGATGTCGCGGAATTCGACGAGCTGCTGCGGCAATCGCGCGGCGCAGCCGACGCGAAAGCGAAGCAAGATTTCGCTCATCAGCTGCAGCTTATGGCCTTCGAGCAGCATGCGCTCGCGGTTCCTCTATACGTTACGCCTCCTACCTCGGTGACAGGCAAGCATGTGCATGATACAGGGCTCGTAGGGACGTATCTGATCAATTGGACGCCTGAGAAGGCTTGGCTAGAGAAGAAATAGATAGCTGCCGACCGGCAAGTAAATAGGCCAACCTGAACGTTAAACGTTCCGGTTGGCCTTCACTTGTCTACGCGTTACGGCAGAAGCGGTTGGAACTGGCTTGTAATCGCTTGATGGCCGTTGTTCGCCTCGTAGGCTTCCTCGCGCTCGACCTCGAACTTCTCCATGATCGGCAGGTCGCTTACGGAGAATAGGTAGGAATCCTCCGATGCCGCATGCTCATGCCACGCCCAGTTCGGGATGACGAGGAAATCGCCCTCGGACCAGTCGAAGCGAACGCCGTCGATGACCGAGTAGCCGGAGCCCTTGTACACTTGATAGATAACCGAATGGGTATGGCGATGCGCTCTCGAATGGAAGTTCTTCGGCAGCTTATGCATCCAGGATGCAATGTTAGGGTTCGCGGTCTTGCCGTTCGACGGGTTGATGAACTCGACGGCATACCCGTCGAATGGATCCGGCTCGTATTGGCTCAAGCCGTTGATCGCCGCCGAAGTCTGCGCCCACTTATAGGAGCCGAGTGGGGCCACCTTAGGCTGGCGGTCCGAGATTGGACGCACCATGCCGCCCTCGTAACGGCGCGCAGAATGGTTGTCCGGTACCTGGGGCTGTTCGATCTTGTCCGGATACGGCTCGAAGAACGTTCCGCCGATGGCGTAGATCGTAGGGATGTCCAGGCAATCCATCCAGATCATCGGCTTGTCGCCCGGATGGGAGTGGCCATGCCACAAGCCCTTAGGCGTCGTAAGGAAGTCGCCTTCCTCCATGAAGATGCGCTCGCCTTGGACGATCGTGTAGGCGCCTTCGCCCTTCATGATGAAGCGCAGCGCACTCTGCGTATGCCGATGCGAAGGGGCAGTCTCGCCAGGCAGGATCAACTGAACGGCGGCATACAGCGTCTGCGTAGTCGATGCCCAGCCCCAAGGCTGCCGGCCGGTTAAGCCAGGATTCTGCAGGTAGATGGCACGCCGCTCGCCGCCCCGGTCAGGGGTGAAGATCTCTCTGGCAGCCATCAGCTTGTCATGCAGCAGCTCCCATTTCCATAAGTAGGGGACGGCCTGCGGCTTAGGCGTATGATGCATAAGGGCAGGAATGGCATTCCACAACGGTCCTAGATAATAGCGCTCGATATCCTCGTTAAAGTCCTTCACGATCTTACTCTGGAAAAAATCGTTCGTCTCAGCCATGCGAATCGCGCCTCCTTCTGCTATCCTGACTAGTTCTGCGCTTGAAACTGCTCGAGATTGCGCGCAATCTGCTTGACATGCGATGCCGCGTGATCGACCAGCAGATGCTGGATGACGAATGACAGCGGCTTCGTCCCGAAGCGTGGGTTGCGGCTCGGCGATTCCTGCTGCAGTTCATCGTCCGTAATCGGCCCAAGGACAAGCGCGACTTGCTCCTTGGCCTTCCCGATCGAAGCAAGCACCTCCTCCGGCGAACGGCTGCCGACAGCCGCCAAGGCAGCTAGCCGTCGCTCGTCTTGAAGGCCGCGTCCCCATTCGGTTCCGGGCTTCTCCAGCAGCCGGTTGATTTCATCGAGCCAGTAGGGGATGGCTTCGTCCACATGGACCAGCACCTCCATAACCGACCACTTATCCTCAGCGGGCTTCCAGTTAAGCGCCTCGGCGCTTAACGCTTGGGATGCTGTAATAATCGCCTCCAACGATTGCTGCGTGCTCTGAATCGCTTCTTGCATGTTCATGGCATGATCCTCCTATTCGCTTGTTCTCACGGTATTCTCGAGCGCGCCGATCTTCTCGATCTCGATCCGCACGACATCGCCGTCTTGCAGGAATACTTGCGGGTCGCGCGCGAAGCCTACGCCGCCCGGCGTACCCGTAAGGATGACGTCGCCGGGTTCCAGCGTCATTAAGCCGGACAGGAACTCGACCAAGCGAGGTACCGTGAAGACGAGATTCGCGGTATTCGAGCGTTGGCGCTCTTCGCCGTTCACCGTCAGCACGACCTCGAGACCCGACGGGTTCGTGAGCTCGTCGGCGGTAACAAGCCAAGGCCCCATCGGGGCGCTGCCGTCGACGGCCTTGCCCTGCATCCATTGGATCGTTCTGCGCTGGATATCGCGGTAAGTCACGTCGTTGGCGATCGTATAGCCGGCAACATAGTCCAGGGCGTCAGCCTGGGTTACATTGCGCGCCCGTCTGCCGATGACGAATACGAATTCCGCCTCATAGTCAAGCTGCTCCGAGATCGGGTAGTACGGAATATCGTCTTGCGGCCCGATAATTGTGTTCGGGTATTTGGCGAATACGACCGGATGTTCGGGCAGCTCGCGCTTCATCTCCAGAATGTGCTCGCGATAGTTGTGGCCGACGCAGATCATTTTGCTTGGCTGAATGACCGGCGCCTCGAGCTTCACGGCTTCAAGACGGTGAATGACGGGATAAGCGATCGAATCGGCATGGCTGATCGCGTAAGCCGCGGCATTCGCGGCAAGCTCCATGCTGGTCTTGCCGCCTTGCAGGAATTCCACCATGTTCGCGGGGACGTAGGCGTCCGCGATCTGCTTGGCGCGGATCATGCCTTCTGCTTCTAGCTGCGCGACGTACGCGTAGTTGAGGTCAATGACCGTCTCATCCTGGATGCAGCCGATACGTGTCGTACCAGCCGTGCTATAACTGACTAGCTTCATTGGGAATCGTCCTCCATCTACTCTTTTTATAATGAAGATTACCAGTATCGAAGCCTGCTTGGTAGTTCACGCATGGCGAATTTCCGGGTTCATAATTCATACGCCATAGAGGATTGACTTCTCGACAGCGGCTTGCTAGTTGGCGTTGCCTGCTGGCGATTCGTCCACAACGTTTGAATCTTAAGCGGTATTTTCAGCCATGATGCATGTTATATCCGGCGAGCCCTTTCATTACAATGATCTTGAAATGTCATGTCCTGAGGCTGCGGGACGGACTGTGCGACTGCTAACGAGAGGGAGGATGTTCATGGATCAATCCAGCGTTACCCTGCTTAATGTCGGCGATATTATTTTAGGACCGGATCCGGAGCGATATTTTAGCCAGGTGAAGCCTACGCTGCTCGCGGCCGATCTCGTGGTCGGCCAGCTGGAGGTCACCCATACGACTCGCGACGCGAAGGCGGTCGAGCTTGATCGGCTGCCCGACAACCTGAGCCCGCTGGCCTCGTGCGGCTTCGATCTCGTCACGATGGCAGGCAACCATCTGATGGATGCCGGCGTCGAGGGCGTCGAGGATTCGATGGCTTGGCTTCGCGAGCACCGCATTGCGTACGCAGGCGCGGGAATGACGCTGGAGGAGGCGCGGCGGCCGGTCATTCTCGAGAAGAACGGGACACGCATCGGGTATCTGAACTATAACTGCGTCGGCCCCAAGTCGACTTGGGCAGCGGCAGATAAGCCCGGCAATGCGTATCTGGAGGTCATCACGCATTACGAGCTGGAGCATGAGACGCCGGGCGGTCCGCCCACCATCTATTCCTGGGCAACGATGCCGACCTTGAAGCGGATGGAAGAAGATATCGCGAAGCTTCGGCCGCAGTGCGATGTGCTCGTCGTCGCATTCCACAAGGGAATCGGCCATACGCCGGCCAAGCTGGCGCAATACGAGCAGCAGGTGTCCTACGCGGCAATCGATGCAGGAGCGGATCTCATCGTCGCGCATCATGCCCACATCCTGAGAGGGATCGAGCTCTATAAGGGCAAGGCGATCTATCACGGCTTATGCAATTTCGTGACTTGGGTACCGCTTCTTGCGCCTTCGGACGATAAGGACCCGGATTCCTGGACGATGAAGCGGATCGAATTTTTCGGCTTCCGGCCAGATCCGGATTATCCGACGTATCCGTTTCACCCGGAAGCGATCTACACCATCATTGCGCGAACGGAAATCCGCGAAGGACGAATCGTTCGCAACAGCTTCCTGCCTTGCCTGATCGACAAGTCGGGCATGCCGATCATACTGCAGCGCGACGAACAGGGGCAGCAAGTATTCGACTACATGGAGGCCATTACGCGCAAGGCGCGGCTGAACGCGAAGTATGAATGGTACGGCAACGAAATCGTAGTCAGCGAATCGTGAAAGCGTTACCAGATACAAGGAGGGAGAAAGGATGGGAGCGAGCAATCCGAACCTCACCGTATGGGAGATGTTCGCGAGAGGTGCGCAAGCGAATCCGGATCGGGAAGCGGTCTATGATCTGATCCGCAGAGTGACATACGGCGAGCTTGAACGGGAAGCAGAGCATGCGGCCAGCATGCTGCTGTCGCTCGGGATCGCAGCCGGCGATCGCGTAGCGGCGGCGCTGCCGAATTGGCATGAGACCGTCGTTCTCTATCTAGCAGCAACGCGGCTCGGCGCGGTGCTTGTGCCGTTCAATCCGAAATACCGCGCGCATGAAATGAAGAGCATCCTGGCGAATTCAGAGGCATCGCTTCTGTTGGTCTGCGAAGAATTCGAACATGTCGAGCTCGAAGCGATCCAGCCTATGGTGAAGGAGATCATTACGGTTCGATACCGCAAGCCGGGGCTGCGATCCTATGATCAATTGCTGGCCGAGACTACGCCGGCAGCGCTGCCGGAGGTGCAGCTGCTCGCCTCCGACATCTTCTGCATCCTATACACTTCCGGGACGACCGGAACGCCGAAGGGAGCGCTCATCACCCATCATGCGCTTGTCCAATCCGGGATTGCGATCGGCGAGAGCATGCGCTGCACGGATCAGGATGTGTTCTTGATCTTGGCGCCGATCTTCCATGTGTTCGGCCTAGGCTGCAATCTGCTGTCGGCCTTCCATTGCGGAGCCAGGATGGTGCTGCTCGATAAGTTCAAGGCCGCCAAGGCGCTGGAGCTCATCCAAGAGGAGAAGGTCACGATCCAGCATGCCGTGCCTTCGATGCTGAACTTGGAACTCAAGGACCCAGACTTGCGCAAGTACGACTTGTCGTCCTTGCGGGCAGGCATGACAGGCGCCGCGCCTTGTCCTCCCGACGTCATCCGCGCGGTGAGAGAGGATCTGGGCATGGTGCTCAGCATCTCCTACGGCGCAACCGAGACGGGAACGGTGACGATTACGGCCTATGACGACAAGGAAGAGCGCATCTATCATACGATCGGCAAAGCCGTCGACGGCGTTGAAGTGAAGATCGTGAACGAGCATCGCGAAGAGGTCCGAACCGGCGATGTCGGCGAGATCGCTTGCCGCGGCTTCGGAATTATGAAGGGGTATCATCGCATGGCCGAGCAGACGGCGGAGGTGCTGGATGCCGAAGGCTGGTTCTATACCGGCGACCTGGGCACGATGGACGCGGACGGTTACGTTACCTATGCGGGGCGGAAAAAAGAGCTCATCATACGCGGCGGGTTCAACATTTATCCACAGGAGATCGAGGGCTTGCTGCAGCGGCATCCCAAAATATTAGAGAGTGCCGTGATCGGTCTGCCCGATCCCGTCATGGGCGAAATCGCCTGCGCCGCAGTGAAGGTTAAACCGGGCGAAATGGCGGACATGGAAGAAATCATTGCGTTCCTGAAGCTGCAGATCGCGCCCTATAAGCTGCCTTCCAAGGTCGTGTTCATGGACGAATTGCCCGCAACTGCCAGCGGCAAGGTGCAGAAAGCCAAGCTGCGGGATCAACTGATGCAGGGCTAAGCCATTGCAGGCGTCCTATACAGCGGATCTATTCCCCGATCGGCTGTTTTTTCCTTAAAACAGATAAATTTCCGACCTGATTTTCCTACATTATGAACGTACTCTTCCACACCAGTAAATTTTACAATGATAGAAACTCAAGGCAAGGAGAATGGACAATGACAAATAAACAAATGAAAGTGGGTGTCGTAGGGGCCGGCAACATGGGCTCCGGCATCGCACAGAAACTTGCGCATGAGGGCTTAGAGGTTGTGCTGGTCGATATCGCCAAGGACCAGGTTGCACGAGGCGTCTCGATCATTAGCAATACGCTCGACGAAGGGGTCAAGCGCGGCATTTTCAGCGAGAAGGACGTGAAGGAAACGCTCGCCCGCATCCATGCGACGTCATCGTATGACGCGCTCAAGGATGCTGATCTGGTTATAGAGGCCGTCTTCGAGAACTTGGAAGTGAAAGGAGACGTCTTCAAGAAGTTGGATGAGGTATGCGACGAGAAAACGATACTCGCTACCAACACGTCCAGCTTATATGTCAAGGATCTCGCAACGTTCACCAATCGTCCGGACCGTGTCATCGGCATGCACTACTTCTACCATCCAGCCAAGAACAGACTGGTAGAAGTCATTCCGCATGAAGGTACAAGCAAGGCAACGATCGACAAGACGCTGCTGATCGGCAAGCTGCATAACAAGACGTGCATCGTGGTGAAGGATGCCCCCGGCTTCGCGGTCAATCGATACTTCGTATGCTTCCTCAACGAATCCGTTCATCTCTTGCAAGAGGGCGTAGCCAACATTCCGACGATCGACGAGGCGGCCAAGCAAGGGTTCGATATCGGCATGGGACCGTTCGAGCTCATGAATGTGACCGGCGTTCCGATAGCCGAGCACTCCGCGACTTATATGGCCAAGGAGATCGGCCCGTTCTATGCGCCGGCGGAATTGCTGCGGAAGCAGGTTGCCGAGCGGAAGGACTGGGATCTCGGCGGCCAAGTCGACACCTCCAAGTTCGAGATCATCAACCGTAGAATCTACGCGGCCGTGTTCGGAGCAGCGGGGGCCCAGGTGGACGAAGGCGTGGCGAGCATCGAGGATACGGACCGCGGTGCCAAGATCGGACTTCGCTGGAAGCTGGGGCCGTTCGAGCTGATGAACCAAGTCGGCGTCAAGGATGCGTACGCGATGGTACAGGAGCTGCATGCGAGCCGTCCAGGCGCGCATCTGCCCGAAGTGATGAAGAAGCAGGCAGAGCTCGGCAAGCCTTATGCATTCCAGTATATCGATTCGGAGACCAAGAACGGCATCGCATATATTACGATCAACCGTCCGGAAGCGATGAATGCGTTGAATCCGGTTGTCGTCGATCAGCTGGAACAGGCCTTCGACCAGGCGGAGCAGGATCCGCAGGTGAACGGGATCGCGATTCAAGGCGCCGGCAAGGCGTTCGTCGCGGGAGCCGACATCAAGCATTTCATCGAGTGCATTCAGAACGGTCAGCTAGATGAGAACATTGCGTTTACGAAGCGAGGCCATGCATTGCTCCGCAAATTGGAGACCTCGCCTAAGCTAACGGTTGCCGTGCTGGACGGCCTGTCGCTCGGCGGCGGAAGCGAGCTTGCCTTGGCTTGTCAAGCCATCGTCGCGACCGATCAAGGCTCCATGGCTTTCCCGGAGAGCGGCCTCGGCATCTACCCCGGACTGGGCGGCATGCTGCGCACGAACCATCAGGTCGGCAAGGAGCTGACCAAGTATTATACGTTCACCGGCAAGAAGATCGATGCAAGGGAAGGCAAGGATCTAGGCTTGATCACGGAGCTCGTGGAGATGGAGCAGATCGAATCGACGGTCGAAGCAATGGTCCGGCGCGGCAAGCATGATAAATACGCAAAACGGGACATTCCGTCGGCTTATTCGGAATATGTCACGGCCTTCTCGGATGACAATGTCAAGCGCTTGCTGAACGGAGAAACGGTGCAGGGCGTAAGCCATGAGCTTGCGGCGCAATTGGCAAAAGTCATTTCGTACAAGGGCATCATCGCGCTTGAGACGATGAACGAGCTGATCGATAAGCAATCGAGGCTGAGCATTGACGAGGGCATCGAGCTCGAGCTTGCAGGACTGGCGGCGATCTTCACGACGAAGGACGCGCTGAGCGGACTGACGGCGGCCTTGACAGGCAAGCGGCCGACCTTCGAGACCAAGATCGGCGGAAGAACGGCCTAATTGGATGAACGCATGGAGAAGTGCCCTATACTGTAAGGGCACCTTCATGCATCATCCAACGATTTCTCGTTCGTGTGGAAGCGCTGACAATTTAGGAGAAGGAGCCCTGGATCATGCTTACATTCATAGTGCGAAGGATACTGCAGACGATCATCATCCTGTTCATCGTTAGCGTCATCGTATTCTTGATCATGCACCTGCTTCCAGGTGATCCCGTCGAAATTATGATGGGAGATTACGCATCGCAGGAGGAAATGGAGCAGATGCGGGAGGAGCTCGGGCTCAATAAGCCGCTTCCGCTCCAGTACGTGCATTGGGTAACGAACGTGCTTCAAGGGGATCTAGGAGAATCGATCGCTTACAATCAGAGCGTGAATGATCTGGTGAAGCAGCGGCTGCCGATCTCCTTCCACATCGGATTCCTGTCATTCGCATTGGCGATCATGATCGGCATTCCTGCGGGGATCATCGCGGCCGTGAAGCGGGGCGGGTGGCTGGACTCGCTGATAACGGTTACCGCTAACCTGGGCATGGCAGTGCCGGTATTCTGGCTGGGCATCCTCGGGGTGTACCTGTTCAGCTTGCAGTTGGGATGGCTCCCCGTACAGGGCTATACGTCACCGGGCGACGACTTCTGGCGAAGCATGCATCAGAGTATCATGCCTGTCGTGCTGTTATCGCTCATCTCGCTTGCTTCCTTAACGAGGCAGACCCGATCCTCGATGCTGGAAGTCATTCGGCAGGACTACATTCGTACCGCTCGCGCCAAAGGGTTGACGGAGAGCCGGGTTATTCTCAAGCATGCGCTCAGGAATGCGCTGATTCCCGTCATTACGATACTCGGCATGGGTCTGGCGCATCTGGTCGGCGGCTCCGTGTTCATCGAGCAGGTATTCAATATTCCGGGCATGGGGCGCTTAATGGTGCAATCCATCTTCGGCAAGGATTACATCGTCGTGCAGAGCGTCGTGCTGATCATTGCGTCTGTCGTCGCGCTGGGCAATTTGGCAGTTGATATTGCGTACGGATTCATCGATCCGCGAATCCGCTATAAGGGATAGGGGAGTGCTTGCCATGACTACCGAAACCGCATCGGTCACGAATTACAATGAGCTGCCGCCGCAAACGAGCAGCGTTCGTCGATTTATTCGCGTATTAACGGCTCGCAAGGTTGTCGTGATTGCCATGCTTATTCTGGCGGTGACCATACTGGCCGCTCTCTTCGCGCCGCTCATAGCCCCATTCGATCCGTATAAACAGAATCTGTCACAGTCGCTGCATCAGCCGTCTTCCGAGCATCTGCTAGGCACGGATATGCTGGGAAGAGACGTGCTTAGCCGCATCATCTATGGCGCCAGGGTATCGCTGATCGTCGGGCTGGTTGTCGTCATCATTGCGGGCGTGCTGGGAATGTCGATTGGTCTGGTATCCGGTTACTTCGGCGGCAGGCTCGACTCGATCCTGATGCGATTAATGGACGCCATGATTGCCATTCCTATGATCGTACTCGCGATGGCGATCGGAGCGGTGCTGGGCGGCGGGATCGTCAATGTCATCATCGCGCTCGGGCTCGCGATCGTTCCTGCTTACGCAAGATTGATGCGCGGGCAGGTCTTGTCCGTGAAGCAATCGGATTACGTCGTTGCCGGGATGCTTACGGGAATCAGCAGCTTGAGGAACATGGTGGTGCACGTATTGCCGAACTGCATCTCGCCGCTGATCGTACTGATCACGATGAATCTGGGCATGGCCATACTGGCCGAAGCTGGCCTGAGCTTCCTGGGACTCGGCATCGTGCCTCCCGGCGCGTCATGGGGCTCGATGGTGAATGACGGCTACAAGTATCTGCTGACCAACCCCGTGCTGTCCATGGCGCCGGGCGTCGCGATCATGATCGTGGTTCTGGCGTTCAACATCGTAGGGGATGCACTGCGCGATGCACTCGATCCAAGGCTTCGCGGAGCGGAATAACCCGTCTGCGCCCGCATGATTTGCACGATAACATTGCTTTCGGGAGGTAACCCATACCATGAACCATCTACTTGAAGTCAAAGATTTGAGGACTTATTTTTCCAGCGATGGTTCGACCATCAAGGCTGTTGACGGCGTCTCCTATCATATCGATGAAGGGGAAATCGTGGCCTTCGTCGGTGAAAGCGGTTCCGGCAAGTCGGTTACGCAATATTCCGGGCTGCAGCTGATCCCTACGCCTCCTGGCCGCATCGTAGGCGGCAGCGTGTTCTTCGAAGGGGAAGACCTGCTGCAGCATAAGCCGAACAGCGAGAAGATGAGGGATGTCCGCGGCGGGAAAATCGGCGTCGTCTTCCAGGAGCCGATGACCTCGCTGAATCCTGTCATTACAGTCGGGAAGCAGATCGCCGAGTCGGTCATGATTCATCTGAATATGAACAAAGCAGATGCCAGGAAGCGTGCCATCGAATTGATCACGATGGTGGGGATCCCCGACGCGGAGCATCGCGTCGATTATTATCCGCATCAGTTCAGCGGCGGCATGCGGCAGCGCATCATGATCGCGATGGCCTTGTCCTGCAATCCGAAGCTGCTGATCGCCGATGAGGCCACAACGGCGCTCGATGTAACGACGCAGGCGCAGTTGCTGGAGATGATGAAGAACGTCGTCAAACAGACGAACACCTCGTTAATTCTCGTGACGCATAATCTAGGGATCGTAGCCCGATACGCGGAGCGCATCTTCGTCATGTATGCGGGCGGTATCGTGGAGTCGGGACCGACCAAGGAGATATTCAGCAATCCGAAGCACCCGTATACGATCGGACTCATGAAGGCCGTGCCGCGCTTGGACGATCCGAAGGATCGGAAGCTGTTGTCCATTGAAGGCTCTCCGCCTAACTTGGCCAACAAGTCGGAGCAATGCGCCTTCCTGCCGCGCTGCCAATTCGCGACGGATGCTTGCCGAAGCAGGCCCGCTCCGCCGCTCGTGACTGTAGGGGCAGCGCATGAGGCTGCCTGTTATGAGAAGATCGAGAATTCGAGCGCGCTCATCGGCAACGCCCAGATTGCTGCGGCGAAGAACGAGGTGTCCGTGTCGGCGGCCGAACCGATCGAGGCGGAGAAGACGCTGCTGCGCGAAGCGAAGGAAACGATCTTGGAAGTCAATAATCTGAAGATGTACTTTCCCGTTACGAAGGGGCTGTTCAGCCGCAAGGTTGCCGATATCAAAGCGGTCGACGATGTTAGCTTCGATATTCGCAAAGGCGAGACGTTAGGGCTCGTCGGGGAGAGCGGCTGCGGCAAAACAACCGTAGCGAGGACGATTCTCCGGATGTATGAACCGACCGACGGGCAGATCATGTTCCAAGGCCATGACATTACGCGAATGTCGCTTGCAAGAATGCGCCCGCTGCGGCGCGATATGCCGATGATCTTCCAGGATCCGTACAGCTCGCTTGACCCGAGGCAGACGGTCGCGGACATCGTCGGCGAGCCGCTGAAGGTGCATAAGCTGGTCAAGTCGCAGCGCGAATACGAAGAGCGGTTGGTCGAGCTGTTCGAGATGGTCGGATTGAACGCAAGCGTACGCAATCGGATGCCGCATGAATTCAGCGGCGGGCAGCGCCAGCGGATCGGAATCGCGCGCGCGCTGGCCAGCAATCCGTCCTTCGTCGTATGCGACGAAGCGATATCGGCGCTTGACGTATCGATCCAAGCGCAGATTATCAACCTGCTGGAGGACCTGCAGCGCAAGCTCGGATTAACGTATCTCTTCATTGCGCATGATCTCTCGGTCGTCCGCCACATCAGCGACCGCGTCGCGGTGATGTATCTCGGCAAGATCGTCGAGATCGCGGATTGGAGAACCTTGTACGAGAATCCGCAGCATCCGTATACGCAGATGCTGCTATCCGCAGTCCCGATTCCGGACCCGTTCATCGAAGAAACACGGGAGCACATCGAGATCAGAGGCGAGGTTCCGAGTCTGCTCAATCGGCCGAAGGGCTGCAATTTCTCGAATCGCTGCCCGATGGCGACCCAGGAATGCAAGGAGATGGAACCGCCGCTGAAGTCGGTCGGCATCGACCACGGCGTAGCTTGTATCAAGGTGTAACTTAGACGAGGAGGATGCAGCAGATGGCTTACCGGAGGAATGTATCATCCGTCATACTGTTGATTGCCTGTAGTGTACTCTTATTAGCGGGTTGCACGGACCGTTCCGGTTCCGGCGGGTCATTCTCGGTAGCGGTATCCGATGACGCGGTGATTCTGGGCAATCCGCCGACCGTCATGAATCAAGCCGATCCCGATCGAGCGGCTCCCGCGGTCGAAAGATTGTTCCGGAGAGATCGGCAAGGCGAGCCTATTCCGTACCTGGCAGATAGCTATCAGGTATCGGACGACAACCTGTCCATCACGATCGAATTGAAGCAGGGGATTAAGTTCCATGACGGCTCGGACTTCAATAGCGAGGTCGCGAAGTGGAATCTGGACCGTTATAAGGCGACAGAACGAGCGGAGCTGGCGAAGGTGCAATCGGTAGAGACGGCAGGCGATTATACGATCGTGCTCCGCTTGACCGAATACGACGGGCTGCTGCTCCAGTACTTGTCGGCCATTCCCGGCATGATGGTGTCGAAGCAGGCGGTCGAGGCGAACGGGGAAGAATGGGCGGAGACGAATCCCGTAGGCACGGGCGCTTACCGGTTTGTCCAATGGGATCGCGACCAGCGAATCGTCTACGAAGCATTCGACGAGTACTGGCAAGGCAAGCCGAAGCTGGATGAACTCGTCATCGAGGTCATCGCCGACCCGTTCGCCCAGAAGGCATCCCTGGAAACCGGCGAGATCGATGCGATCATGAACATCGGTCCGAAGGATGCAAGCGAGCTGAAGCAGAAGGACAAGATACAAGTGAACACCTCTGATTTGGCGGCGTCCGCACTCGGCCTGCTGCCTGACAGCGCGAATCCGGACTCCGTCTATGCGGATCTTAAGGTTCGTCAGGCAATCTGGCATGCCATCGATTTTGTGGCGATTGCCGATACGCTCGGCTTCGGCTATCACGAGTCGACGTTCCAGCTCGCGACACAGGGGAGCGGCGCCTACAACCCGGATGTGCAAGGGTACCCGTATGATCCGAACGCAGCGAAGGCGCTGCTCAAGGAAGCCGGTTATGAGGCGGGATTCGCGACCACGCTGTACGGGCAAAATTTGCCCGCCTACTCCGATATTCTAACGGCCGTACAGGGCTATCTGAAGGAAGTCGGCATCGAAGCCAAGGTCGAGCTGGTCGACCAGGGCAAATATTTCGAGATGCTGACCGGCGGCCCTGAGAAGGGCGGCTGGAAGGACGGCATGACGATCGTCCCGTTCACGATCGTTCCGAATGAGCTGGGTGCTTATTCCCGATTATTAGGGCCAGGGGTATCCGCGGCGAGGCTGCCTGTGTTGTACAACTCCGAAGAACTGCAAGGCTTGATCGGCGAGGCGTCGAAGGAGGCTGACCCGGAGAAGAGGAAGGCGCTGATCCATCAGATGCAGAAGACAGCCACGGACGAGCATGCCACGCTGTTCTGGATCTACGCGTCGAAAAACATTTCGGCGGCGCAATCTTACGTGAAGGGCGCCAACTTCAGCACCCCGCAGTGGACGCCTGAGCAAATCTCGTTGGAGGATTAAATGAACCCGATATCCGAACGAATCGCAGCGTTCATCGCGAAGACCCGCTACGAGGATCTCCCTCCGATGGCGATTGAAACGGCGAAGAAAAGCCTGTTGGACGCGTTAGGGGTCATGCTCGCGGCAACGACCTTGGGCGACGGCTGCGGGCCGCTCTTGAAGCTAGCTACTGCGAATGAAGGGATTCCTGCCAGTACTATTATCGGAATCGGCGTGAAGCGGCCTGCACATATGGCCGCTTTCGCCAATGGGGCGCTCGCGCATGCGTTAGACTTCGAGGATACGCATGACCGCGCCTTCGTCCATTCCAATGCGGCGACGATCCCTGCCGCGCTTGCCGTTGCCGAAGCATCCGGCAATGTCGACGGCAAGCAGCTCTTGACGGCGATTGCCCTGGGAAGCGAGCTCGTCTGCCGCTTAGGGCTGTCGATCAAGGACAATCTGCTCGAGGCCGGGTGGTATATGCCGCCGATCTTCGGCGCTTTCGGCGCGGCGGCAGCGGCAGGCAAAGTCATGGACTTGACGTCGAAGCAGCTGCTGGATGCCTTCTCCTTAACGCTATGCCAGGCTACCTGCAGCGCGGAGCTTACGCAGAATCCCCAATCGGTCATTCGATCGGTTCGGGACGCGTTCGCTGCCCAAGCCGGCGTCCTGTCGGCGCAGCTGGCGAAGGATGGCGTCACCGGCTTCGAGCAGCCGTTCGAGGGCAAGCTTGGCTTCTTCCATGCCTATGCCAAGGGCAATTACGATGCGGAAGCCATGATCGGCGGCTTGGGCTCCGATTACGAGATGGCCCGCGTCAGCTTCAAGGCCTGGCCGAGCTGCAGAGGCACGCATCCTTATATTGAAGGCGCGCTCCAGATGATGCAGGCGAACGGCCTTCGTGCCGCGGATATTACCGGTATCCGGACCGTGGTGAGTCCGGTGAACCGCATGCTGTGCGAGCCGCTCGAAGCGAAGCGGCGTCCCAGCACGCCGATCAATGCGAAATTCAGCGTGCCGTATGCGATGGCTGCCGCGATTCACCATGGAACGGTCAGCCTGGAGCATTTTCAACCCGAAGCGCTTGCGGATCCGGAAGTATGCCGGATTGCGGCATTGGTCGACTATGAGGTCGATACCGCAATGGGACTGAAATACACCTTGCGCGGTTACACGGAGATTCACGCGAAGGATCAAGTGTTCCGTGCGGTCGTGGACGCCCCGTACGGCGACCCGGCGAACCCGCTTAGCATGGAAGACCTGATTGCCAAGTTCAAGTCATGTGCACGTCTCAGCGCAAGCCCGATGTCAGATGAGCAGCTGGATCGAATCGTGGACATGGTGTTCCATGTGGAAGATGTTCAGCATGTCGAAGCGTTAACAGCCTTGTTGTAAGCAGACCAACATGAGGAGGGAGCAAGATGACTGCACCACTCGTTCATACCCAGTACGGGCAATTGCAAGGCGACACAGAGGGAAGCGTATGCGTCTGGCGGGGGGTCCCGTACGCTAGACCGCCGGTCGGACCGTTGCGCTTCAGACCGGCGCAGCCGCCGGAATCTTGGTCGGGCATACGGGAGGCCAAGCAATTCGCGCCGCGGGCGATGCAGCCGTTGTTATGGGGGAATCAAGCGGCGCCAGAGGGATATAGCGAGGATTGTCTCTATCTCAACATCTGGTCGCCTGCGCCCGACGACAAGCGACGTCCTGTTCTCTTCTGGATTCACGGCGGGTTCTTCACGGTCGGGTCCGGCTCCGATCCCCGGTTCAATGGCGCTGCCATGGCCGAACGCCATGATGTCGTCGTAGTGACGATCAATTACCGGCTCGGTCCGTTCGGCTTCCTGCAGCTGCGGGAGGTCGGAGGCGAGGAATATGCGGCCTCCGGCAATTGCGGCATGCTGGATCAGGTGACGGCGTTAACCTGGGTTCGGGAGAACATCGCCGCCTTCGGCGGCGACCCGGATTGCGTCACGATATTCGGGCAATCGGCGGGCGGCAGGAGCGTCGGCCTGCTGCTGTCCATGCCTTCGGCACGCGGACTGTTCCACAGGGCTGTTATCCATAGCGGCGGGATCCGGACGATCGGCACGGCGGACAATGCCGCCAAGCTGGCTCAGGCGATGCTGGATAGGCTGAACATTACGCGCGATAACCTATCCGCCTTGCATGATATTCCTGCCAATGCCATTCTCGAAGCGGCGCCGAAGCCGAGCGCAGGCAGCGGGATGGAGCCCAATATCGATGGCGCATATTTGCCTTGCATGCCGCTTGAAGCGATTGCAGCGGGGGAAGCGGCAGGCATTCCGGTTATGGCCGGCTATACGCTGCATGACTTTACGCGCAGCTTCGAACCCGGCTGGGCGCAGATGAGCGATGAGGAGATCCAGACATTCTTCCGTCATAAGATCGGGCCGATCTGGGATGAGGTTGCGCCTTACTACCTGGCACAGCCAGGTGAACATATCGTGGATAAGCTGATTCCGCTGCTCATTCGCAATGAATTCATAGCGCCTGCTACCCGCGTATGCGAGATACTAGCGGAGCATGGCAGCCAATCTTGGCTGTATCGCTATGATCATCTGGATCCCGAGTCCGGTCTCGCTACCCACGGTTCGGAGCTCCCGTATATTTTCCGCACAATGGAGGATCAGGACGGACAATCGATGGCGGATCAGATGAGCGCGACTTGGGCGGCATTCGCGCGGCATGGCGATCCGAACAATGGGCAGATTCCCGAATGGCCGGCCTATGACTTGATTCATCGGCCAACGATGATATTCAACCGGAGCAGCCGCTTGGAAGCGGACGTCGACCGTGACATCCGCGTGATCTGGGAGAAGGCGGAATGCAGATGAACGATGCCATCACGTTCATCGCAGTCGGCGACGTCGGCCCGAATCGCGAGGAGCCGTTCTCGATCTTCCAACATACGGCGCAGTACATAGCGCGCAGCGATCTTGCGTTCTGCCAGCTGGAGCCGGCATTATCCCGGAGCGGCACGCCGCTGCCGCAAGCCAGACTTCCGATGCGCGCCGATCCTAGCGGCGCCGAAGCGATCGCAAGGGCGGGCTTCGACGTGGTCTCCTTCGCCAGCAACCATTGCATGGACTGGGGGAGAGAAGCCTTCGAGGACACCATCGCCGCGTTAGCCGAGGCTAACCTGAAGGTTGTCGGCGCAGGCAGCGACATTCGCGAAGCAAGGGCGCCCATGATCGCGCAAGTCAGAGACAATGCCGCCAAGGTTGCCTTCTTGGCCTACAATTCGATTCTGCCCCAAGGCTATTGGGCGACGGCCGACCGTCCGGGCTGCGCTCCGCTGCGCGCGCACACGGTGTATGAACCGATCGAGCACGACCAGCCCGGTACGCCTTGCCGCATTCATACCTACGCGCATCGCGGGGATCTGCAAGGCATGCTGGACGACATTCGGCAAGCGAAGGCGCAGTCGGATGTCGTGATCGTCTCCATGCATTGGGGCATTCACTTTGTCCCGGCAGTCCTTGCCGATTATCAGCGGGAGTTGGCTTATGCTGCCATCGATGCCGGGGCGGACCTGATTCTCGGCCACCATCCCCATATCCTGAAGGGAATCGAGGTCTACCGCGGCAAGGCGATCTTCTACAGCCTTGCTAACTTCGCGCTCGAATCTCCTTTCTCGTTCGCGGACAATCTCGAGGATAAGCCTTCCCATCGGGAGATTACGGCATTGAATCCGGATTTCAAGCGGGGAGGCAAAGCGCTGCCACCTGACTCGTTCAAGAGCATCATGGTCAAATGCCTGATCAATCCCGAAGGCATTCAGCAGGTTGCGATTCTGCCGGTCATGATCGACGCGCAATTTGATCCGCATATCCTGCAAGCGGATGATCCGCGATTCGCCGAGGTTCATGCTTATCTGAAGCAAATTTCCGAGGAGCAAGGGTTGCCTTGGGAGGCTTCGGTTCAGGGAGATGAAATTCGGTTGCTCTAGGAGGGGAACATGAGAGACTCGGAGACAGCAGGCGGACCCCGGAAAATATGGAACGCTAACTTCGTCATCATGATGCTGACCAACTTTTTTGTCGTGAACAGCTACTTAAGCTTGACGCCGATCTTTCCGATCTATGTCGAGCAGTTCGGCTATACGCAAGATATCGTCGGCATCGTCACCGGCATGTTCATCGTCACGGCGATGCTGTCCCGACCGTTCGCCGGGAAGGTGCTGGATACGGGGCATCGCAAGGATACCTATCTGACTGGTCAGCTCATCTCGATAACCGCGATTATGATGTACGCGTTTGCCGATTCTGCCCTGTCGCTGTCGCTGCTCAGATTGCTGCACGGCATCGGCATCGGCATCGTGACGACGGCGGCCAATACGATCGCGGTCGAATTCATTCCCAAGGACAGAATGAGCGAAGGGGTCGGTTATTTCGGCTTAGGCACGGTGTTATCGATGGCCATGGCGCCGAACATGGGGCTCTATCTCATCCATCTATTCGACTATCAAGCCGCGTTCTTCGCTGCGGCAGGGATGTGCGCGGTTGGCGGCATCCTGGGCCTGCTCGTTCGCTATGAGCCGCGGACAGAGCAGCATAGCATCCGGGCAGCATTCAGCAGCAAGCTGGACCTGGTCGAGAAGTCTGCCATTAAGCCCGCGGTCGTGGGCAGCTTCGCAGGCATCACGTTCGGCGTGACCTCCAGCTATATCGCAGCCTACGGACTGGAGAGAGACGTCGAGCATGTCGGATTATTCTTCACGGTATTCGCGCTGCTCGTCGTGTTCTCCAGACCTGCAGCCGGGCTATTGGCCGACCGCAAGGGCTACGGATACGCCGTGATCCCCGGGATTAGCCTGCAAATGTTGGCCATGGTGATCTTATTCTTGGCAGACTCCTTATTCCTCTTTCTGCTCGCGGCAGCCGTGCTCGGCATCGGCAGCGGGGCGACGCAGAGCACGCTCACCGCGATGGCGGTTCAGCAGGTTGCGCCTCAGCGGCGCGGCGCGGCTGTCAGCACCTTCTATCTGGGGCTTGATCTGGCTGCAGGCTTGGGCCCGATGCTCGGCGGGGTCACAGCCCGTTATGCGGGTTATTCGCACATGTATCTATTCTCCGTCATCCCGGTACTGATCGCCTTGTTGGTGTTTATATTCGCAGGGCGCAACAGACCGAGTAGGAAAGGAAGGTTGGCGAATGGGCAAACATTCGATTGACATCGTAGCGACAGGCGACATTATATTGGGCAACAATTGCGAGTACTTATTCGACCAAGCACGCCCCGTGCTGCAGGCTGCCGATATTACGATCGGCCAGCTGGAGGTCACCCATACGACGAAGGACCCGCACGCGGTCTCGCTGGGCCGCACGCCTCAGAACCTCCAGCCGGTCGTCGATGCCGGCTTCGACGTGCTGACATTGGCCGGCAACCATCTGATGGATTATGGGCCGGCAGGCATCGAGGAGACCGTGCAATGGCTGGATGTGCATCAGATCCAGCATCTTGGCGCGGGCATGAACCTGGCGGAGTCGCGCAAGCCTGCCGTTGCGGTAAGGAAAGGGCTTCGCGTCGGCATCCTGAACTACAATTGCGTCGGCCCGCAAGAGACTTGGGCGGGCAAGGAGAAGGCAGGCAACGCGTATATCCATATCGTCACGCATTATGAGCTGGATCATGCCAATCCGGGCGGACCGCCGAAGGTGCATACCTATGCGGAGCCGAAGACGATGGGCTGGATGAAGGAAGATATCCAGCAGCTGAGGTCGGCATGCGATTATGTCATCGTCGCGCTTCACAAGGGGCTGGTGCATACGCCTGCGAAGCTGGTGGATTACGAGTATCAGGTCGCTTACGCGGCGATCGATGCCGGCGCCGACTTGATCCTCTCGCATCATTCCCATATTCTGAAGGGCGTGGAGTGGTATCGCGGCAAGCCGATCTTCCATGGCTTGTGCAACGGGTTCGTGTATCTTCCGATGGAAGCGCTGGTAACAGGACCGCTGCCCGATAATTGGGCGGAACGCAGGAAGGCGTTGTTCGGCTTCGAGCCGGACAAGGAATATACGAACTATCCGTTCCATCCGGAAGCGAAGTATACGATGCTGGCTCGATGCACGATCGATGCATCCGGACTCGTACGCGCTGCCGTCATTCCCTGTTACGTGAACAAGACCGGCCAGCCGGAATTGGTCGGCCGTTCGGACAGAGGGGTCGAGATGCTGGAATACCTTCGCAGGATTACACACGCCGCAGGGTTGAACGCAACGTACGAATGGGACGGAGACGAAATTTCCGTGCTGCCGCCGGCTCCCTAAATCCCTGATAACGGTCTGATCGTTCATTATGGCGAAATTCAAAAACGAAAATTAGTAAACCATGCACGTATGATGCGGCATGGTTTTTTTCTAGAATGAGATTGTGTGATAAATGTCACTATCAAATTCATGGGGGGCTACGACGCATGCTCGCTACAAGGAAAAATGTTTATTCGATCATGATGGTTTGCTTGGCAGCGATTCTGATCCTGGCAGGCTGCTCGAAACAGAACGATTCCTCGAATAACGAAAGCTCGGGGAGCAACGCAAAGGCGGATACCAATCAATCGGCAGGCAATAACGGCAGCAAGAGCAATGACGCGAAGGAAGAGCCGGCTGCAAGCAGCAGCGGCGGCGTCCTGAAGCTGGCCTTCAACATCGGCCCGGTCAATATCGGCTTCATGCCGCAGGCGCGGACGATCGAGGAGACGATTATAGGCGGCGCTGTTTTGGAAACGCTTACCCGATTCGATAGCACCGGCCAATTCGTGCCTTGGCTTGCGGAGAGCTGGGAGCAGGACGTTGCGGGCAAGTCGATCACGTACAAGCTGAAGCAAGGCGTCAAATTCCAGGACGGCACCGATTTCAACGCGGAAGCGGTGAAATGGAATATCGATCAGCTGCTGGCTGCCGATAAAGCGGAATTCCGAAATGTGGCTTCCGTTGATGCGGTTGACGCGCATACGGTAAAGTTAAACCTCAAGAGCTGGGACAGCACCATGCTGGAATCGGTCACGAACTTCCTGTGGATCATGTCCCCGACCGCATTCGAGAAGCTCGGCCAAGATACATTCTCGAAGCAGCCTGTCGGAACCGGCGCGTTCGTCGTCGACAAGTTCGAGCAGGACGTGAAAGTGACGTTCAAGAAGAACGAGAACTACTGGCAGGCAGGCAAGCCTTATCTCGACGGATTGGAATTCCACATTATCAATGACCCGTTGATTGCGTCCGCTTCGTTCAAGACGGGCGACGTCGACGGATACTTGATGGCACCGACGAGCACGATTAAGGAGCTGGAAGGCGAGGCCAACGTCGTTCGGCTGACATCCGGTCTGGGCGCAAGAGCTGGCGGCTTCATCACGGACAGCGCGAATCCGGATTCGCCGTTCGCCGATGTCAAAGTTCGCAAGGCAATGGGCCACGCGATCGATTCCGAAGCGATTACGAAATCGTTGTACGGCGATACGGTCATCAACACGAATCAGTGGGGCGTATCGACATCCTGGTCGTATAACCCGAGTGTCGAAGGTCAGCCGTACGATCCGGACAAGGCCAAACAACTGCTGGCTGAGGCGGGCTATCCGAACGGATTCAAGACGAAGCTCACCGGCGGATCGGCCGACAGCGACCGATTAACTGCCGTGCAAGCCTATCTGAAGGAAGTCGGCATCGACGCTCAGATCGAAATCGTAGAAATCGGCAAATACAAAGATATGACCGGCGCAAAAGCAACCTGGGATGGCATCATTACGTATAACTTCCGCGGCGACGCAGATCTGGCGCTCTACATGACGCGCAACCTCGCGCCAGGCGGACCGCTGTATTCGAACAACATTTTCCACCCGGAAGACGTGACGCAGCTGTTCCAGGACGCGAAGGTAGCGCCTGACCAAGCGACCAAAACCGAAATCAGCCACAAGCTTCAAAAGCTGGTCTTCGACGAATATGCGCTCGCCTATCCGGAGTACGTCACGACTTCGCCGGCCATCCTGAAGAACTACGTGAAGGACTCGGGAATCAATGAAACCTACATGACCTTCTTCAGACCTGAAGACGCCAAAATCGAGAAGTAGAACGGGTAGGCAGCCTCTATTTACCGTATGGTAGGTAGAGGCTTTTCCTTGCATGAACGGATTTCCTGCATCATGGAGGGAAAACGCCCCCTGAATTCATCACTAATAAACGTTTACATCAGGGGGACCCCTACTTAGAATAAGGTGTAAACGGTTACGGGAGTGAACAAATCGTGAACGGCTCCGTACAGGTTCAATCCAATGACCCGATCGAGATGAGGGACGGTACAATACTGCGAGCAGACGTATACAGACCGGAAGGGTCTGGCCGATATCCCGTCGTGCTGGTACGAACCCCTTATAACAAGGAAGGCTTCGATGCCGGCTTGTTCCATCCGCTCGCGCTTGCCCGAGCCGGATATGCCGTCGTCGTGCAGGACATTCGCGGCAGGCATGCTTCCGAGGGCGTGTGGGAGCGCCATCGGATGTTCGAGGTGGAGGCGCAGGATGGCTACGACACGGTGGAACAGCTTGCCGTGCAGCCATGGAGCAACGGCAGCGTCGGCTTGGCTGGCGGCTCGTACTTGACCGCGATGCAGTGGATCACCGCGATGGCGAATCCGCCGCATCTCAAAGCGTTCGCGCCGCATATCGGCGATATCGGCACGAATATTGCGCCACCGCCGGAGACGGGCGCCGTCTCCTTCTATTCGGCAGCCAATGCGCTGCCCTTGACGGCTGCGGATCTCGTCGACAAGCTTGCGCAGCAGGGCGAGGACGTCACGGAGATACGCGGATACCTGGAACGCGCGTTGCATGACCCGCATTGGGTCATCAACTACCTGCCGTTCAAGGACATCCCGCTGGCGAAGTTCGAACCGATCAGGCTGATGCTGGAGCAGCGGCTTCGTCCGCCGAGCAAGGAGGAAATCGCGCAGCGCAAGCGGTACGACAACATTCGCATACCGGGGATGCATATCGGCGGCTGGTTCGACCAACTGGAGCAGGCCATCTTCCGCAACTGCCAGAAGGTCAAGGAGCTGGGCGGCTCGGAGCTTGCGAGGCAATCGCAATATTTGCTGGTCGGACCATGGGATCATGGCAACCTGCGTTCTTTCTTAGGCAATATGGAATTCGGACCGGCTTCCGCCGACGAATTCCGGTTAAGACGGCATATCGTCGACTTCTATGACCGATTCCTGCTGGATCGGGACGTCGATATCCCGGCCGTGCGCTATTATGTCATGGGGCGCAACGAGTGGCGGACGGCAGAGGCTTGGCCATTGCCTGACACGGAATGGCAGGCGTGGTACCTGCACAGCGGCGGTCAGGCGAATTCGAGCCAGGGAGACGGCGGGCTGAGCCGCGATACGCCCTCGGCTGAGCCGCCGGATACGTTCTTGTATAATCCGCTGCAGCCTGTGCCGACCGTGGGCGGCAAGCTGCTCGCGATGGGCGGCATGGTGCCCGGTCCGGTCGATCAATCCGTCATCGAGCAGCGGCCGGACGTGCTCTGCTACACGACAGCCGAGCTGAAGGAAGATATGGAAGTTACCGGTCCGCTGAATATCGTCTTGTACGCGAGCACGGATGCCGCGGATACCGACTACACAGCCAAGATGACGGACGTTCAGCCAGACGGCCGCTCCTTGCTGATCGCCGAAGGGATCCAGCGGGCGAAGTATCGGCATTGGGATCATGAAGCCAAGCCGATCGAACCCGGAGCCGTAACGAAATATACGATTAACCTCGGCAATACCAGTCATCTGTTCCGCAGCGGGCATCGCATTCGCATACAGATCTCGAGCAGCAATTTCCCGCTGTATGATCGCAACATGAATACGGGCCGGGCGATCGGCGAGGACGCCGTAGGGTTTATTGCAGCACAGACGATCTGGCATGATCACAATTACGCATCCTATATCGAATTGCCAGTTATACCAAATGCTTAGCGTACAGTTAGGAGGGGACAGCATGGCATTGAAATCACAATCATTCGCGGCAATGGAGCAAGCCTATCATGAGCCTGGATCTCTTGTGGCGGAATGGAAGAAGCAAGGCGGTCTCGCGGTCGGCACGCTGGGGTCCGACGTGCCGGAAGAGATATTGGTCGCCGCCGGCGTCCTGCAAGTGCAAGTGTTCGGCAATCCGCTGGCCGATGCCCCGCTGGCCGAACGCTATTTGGAGAAAGGCTTCGATCCCTGCACGGTATCGCAGTTCGAGCAAATCGTGAACGGCACGCGCGGGTATCTGGATCGCTTGGTCGTCTCCAATTCCTCCGATGCCTTGATTCGATCTTATTACTATTTAAGAGCCATTCGAAAAGTCGAGCCGCATATGCCGGTCCCGCCGTTATATTTTCATGACTTCTTGCATACGACGTCCAGAATGAGCGGGATGTACAACCGCGATCGGGTATTCGCGATGGTCCGAGAGGCCGAGGCGTGGACAGGCAAGGCAATCAGCACGGAGATGCTGCGGGAGGCTTCGGCGCTCTGCAACGAGACGCGCAGGCTGCTGCACGAGCTGAACGCGAACAGGCAATCGGCGGCTCCGACGGTCAGCGGCACGCAAATGCTCAAGCTGATCGGCGCTTCGATGGTCATGCCGAGGGAGTCCTTCAATCGGCTGC
The DNA here is from genome assembly GCA_023386495.1 of Bacillota bacterium. Taxonomy (GTDB): domain Bacteria; phylum Bacillota; class Bacilli; order Paenibacillales; family Paenibacillaceae; genus Paenibacillus_I. The sequence goes on from JAEWJS010000019.1 coordinate 47,577, forward strand.
TTCAGACGTTCATCGATGAGGTCGATTCTGCCGACGTTCGGGAAGGCGTTCCGGTGTTCGTGACAGGCAGTCCGCAGGATCATTCCCTGCTGTATGAAGCCATCGAACAGTGCGGAGGTCACGTCGCAGGCGAAGACCATGAACTGGGCTTCCGCCATGTGAAGGATCTCGTGAACGAGCAGGTTGATCCGATCGACGGCATTACCGATCGTTACCACCTGAGGTCGCCGGTGTCGGGACAGGCAACCGTGTCGCAGCGCACGGCAGATCTCGTGCAAGCTGCCGCGCAAGCGAACGCGCAGGCCGTCGTGTTCTACGTGCATGAGAAGCATGATGCCATCTCCTGGGATTATCCGTCCGCGCGCAAGGCGCTGGAGGCGCGGGGCTATTCGGTTCTGATGCTGGAAGACCAGCCGTACGGACCGATCACCAAGGAAGCCCAAGTCAAGCTTGCCGAATTCATCCGAGCAGTGAAGGAAGGACGGGATATCGATGTCAGAACAACCGAATGCTGAAGCAGCGCCTAGATCCGGTTCCCGGACGAGCGTCAAAAAATTGAAGACCGCGGCTGCCGCGACGGCCTATCAGAAGGAATGGTTCATGGGCCTCAAGGATCGAGTGGAAGCCGGCGAGCCGCTTGCCGTCGTCAATGCGGATGTGCCGCAGGAAATATTGCGCGCGATGGACATTCCCTACGTCGTCAATCAGTGGTGGTCCGCCGTATGCTCGGCGAAGCAGATGGCCCCTTACTATCTGGACTTGTTGAATGAACGCGGCTATCGGCAGGACTTGTGCCGCTACTGCTCGTTGGCGCTGGCGTCCGCGATCGACCCGGAGCCGGAGAAGGGGCCATGGGGCGGGCTGCCCAAGCCATCGGTGGCCATTACGAGACTGACTTGCGATTCGCAGGCCAAAATATTCGAGCTGCTGGCCCGCGAGTACGGCGTACCCTTCTACCCGCTGGAGAACACCGTGCCGCTCTCGATTCCCGACGAATGGTGGACCAAAGCGAGAAGGAACTGGGAGGAGCTGTTCGAGCCGCATCGCTTGGACCTCATGGTCGAGGATTTCAAAGGCATGATCCGATTCCTGGAGACCAACACGGGCAAGACGTTCAGCGAAACCCGGTTCAAAGAGGTTATGGAGCTGGTGAATCAGCAAGCGGAATATAACAAGAAGACGCGTGATCTCATCGCGCGCACCGTTCCGGCTCCGGTAAGCATCACCGATACGGTGCAGACGGTCATGGTGCCGCAGTGGCAGCGCGGCACGCAATGGGCGGTCGACATCGCCCGGTCGCTGTACGAGGAAGTCAGCGAGCTTGTCGCGCGCGGAGAGGCCGCCAACCCGAACGAGAAAATTCGCCTAGCCTGGGTCGGCCGCGGGCTATGGTTCAATCTGGGCTTCTACCAGCATTTCGAACAGAAGTACGGCGCATCCTTCATCTGGTCGATCTATCTGGGACTTGCCGCCGACGCTTATGCGCGCTATGGCGACGATTCGCTGCGCACGCTGGCCAGCCGCTTCGTCGGCATGGAGGATATGCTCCATATGCCGCCGTGGAACAGCGACTGGTACGTGAAGGAAGCGAAGCTGAATCAGATCGACGGCGTCGTTCACTTGATATCGGATAGCTGTACGCAAGGCGCGGGAGGCACTTATTTTATCAAGAAGGCGTTCGAGGACGCAGGGATTCCCGTGCTGCAGCTGCGGGCCGATCCCGTCGATGCGCGCTCCTGGGACGATTCCGCGATGATCAAGGAACTGGAGCAATTTCTGGAAGAGCGCGTACAGGCGAAGGCATGATTCGGACGAAGAACAGGAGGGACATACGTGAATCAATCAGCGCTCGAAGGCGTAGTCGTACTGGACTTTACGCAATTTGAAGCAGGGACCGTCTGCACGCAGACATTGGCTTGGATGGGAGCAACCGTCATTAAGCTTGAGCGTCCGGGAACGGGTGAACAGGGGAGAGGCGCGTCGGCCGACAAGGCAGGCGCCGATTCCTACGGCTTCATCATCCTGAATTCGAACAAGAAATCGATTACGGTAGACGTAAAGAAGCCGGAGGGCCGCGACCTGGTCTACGACTTGATCGAGAAAGCCGATGTGCTGGTGGAAAATTTCTCGCCGGGGGTCATCGAACGGCTGGGCTTCGACTATGAAACGGTCCAGAGGCGGAATCCGAGAATGATCTACGCGCAGATCAAAGGCTTCGGAGCGGACGGTCCGTATGCGAACTTCCCTGCCTTCGATGCCATCGGGCAGGCGGCCGGCGTCGTGATGAGCGTAACCGGCGAGAAGGACGGTCCTCCGATGCATGCAGGGGTCAACATGGCCGACAGCGGCGCGGGTTACCATTGCGCGATCGCGATCCTTGGGGCGCTCTATCAACGGACCGTGACAGGGGAAGGACAGAAGGTCGAGGTGGCCATGCAGGATGTCATGATCAATTTCAGCCGTTCGACCTGGGTAAGGCAGTACATGACGGGCGGCCAAGAGACGCCGCGGGTCGGCAACGAGATGCCGATGGCGGCCGTGGCGCCGTGCAACGTGTACCCTTGCAAGCCGGGCGGACCGAATGATTATGTGTTCATCTACACGTCGCGCGTTCCAGGAAGTCCTCAGTGGAAGCGCCTGTTAACGGTCATCGGAAGGGAAGACTTGCTGGACGATCCGCGATTCGCAACGCCTGAATCGCGCTATCTGCATCGGGAAGAGATCGACGCCATGATCAGCGAATGGACGATTCATTATACGAAGTATGAAGCGATGGAGCTGATGGGGCAAGCCGACGTGCCGGCTGCGGCGATCCTCTCCACGGTCGATATTACGAATGACGAGTATCTGCGGAAGCGCGGCACGATGGTGGAGATCGATCATCCTGTCAGAGGCAAGATGATCATTCCCGGCAATTCCTTCAAGCTCTCGGCATCGCCGCTTGAGGTGAAGCCTGCGCCGCTGCTCGGCCAAGACAACGAGGAAGTCTACATGGCGCTGCTCGGACTCGGGCAGGAACAACTGGATGCGCTCAAGCAGAAGGGCGTCATCTAACGACTGGGAATGGAGGGTCCACACGTGCCAATCGCCAAGTTAAGCCAAGCGGAATTGTATTACGACGAGTTCGGTTCCGGAGATCGGTACCTGATTCAAGCGCAGCAGTTCACGAATAACAAGCTGCACTATACGATCGATTTAGCCGAGCAGGGTTTCCATGTGTTCAACATTCAGATCAGGGGCTATGCGCCGTCGATGCTCGTGCATGAGGACTTGGGCGAAGCGTGGTACGATACCTGGGCCCAGGACGTCATCGACTTCGCGGACGCGATGGGCATCGACCGATTCTTCTATACCGGCTACTCGCATGGCGCGGGGATCGGCTGGCATCTCTGCATGAATCATCCCGAGCGGCTTCGCGCGTTCTTCCCGATCGTCGGCGGGCCGCATAAGAAGGACGGTCAAGAGACCGGGTCGGCGCGGATGAATACGATTCGGGCAGCGGAGAGTCCGGAGACGTGGCGGCCTTACGCGGAGAAATTCGCTTCCGGCACCATGGACATGTACAACCGGATCGCGGCACGCGCAGATGATCCTGATCTTAAGCAAGCGGCGCTTGGCGCGGCCGAACAGGAGAGGGATTTCTGGATCAACATGCCTAAGGCTTCAGCCGTGTTGAATCCGAAGAAGCCGTTCCCGAAGATCAAGACAGAGGAAGAGCTAATCGATACGCTGCGCCGAATCAAGATTGCTACCCTCATGATCGGCGGGATGAAGGACGACATCAGCACGCCGGAGGACATGGTACGATCCTGTCGAGCGGTTGAGCATTCCAAGCTGATCTTATATGCCGATGCCAACCATGGCAATTTGGGACCGGAGCATCGCCTCGAGATCGTGGACGACATCATGCAATTCTGCCATAATCGGAATCTTCTATAGACCCTAACGCAAGAATCTAGCGCGAATATTTCCTGCGCTAGGTTCTTTTTTCATACATGATGCAGGTATAATGATCGTATAATTCCTATACGATGCATATAACGGCGGATTGGGACTGGTACTATAATGAGGGTAATCTATGGAAATTCCATGTGACTGGAGTGAGTCGGCATGACGGACGTTCAGAAGAACAAACACATCATGGACAAAATTGATGCTCACTTGCGGAAGACAGCGCGAAGAATGGTTCAATTCGATACGCTGGATGAAACGCTCCACTACTTAATCGATTCCTTCCATCAACAGTATGGCTGCGAATATATGGCGATCATCTATCAAGAGGATGACGTGCTGAAGCTGATGGCGAAAAAAGGACATGCAAGCCAGTTCGAAGCCTACTTCCCGCTGGACGTGAGTCGCTGCCATGCCAGGCTATTGCTGGAGCCGGTCAGTTCGCTATTCGATGTGCTGGACAACGAAGAGCAGTGTCCGATCCTCACCGGCGTAGAAGAAGAGCAATTCCAGACCTGGTTCACGATTCCGATCCGCACGGAGGAAGGCAATAGCCTGGGACTCTGCGTAATCGGCTTCCGATCGTTCGTCCCGCTTGTCGTCGGCGCGGAGAAGCTGTTCGAAGAATACGGCAAGGATATTGCGATCTCGTTCCAGTTGGCGCAGCAGCGCGAGAACGAGAGCAAGAAGATCGAGGGCTTGGACTGGCTGAAGGAGAATGTATACTTAGGCGGCACCTCCATCGAGCAGATTGTCGGCAATATCGTGGAACGGGCAGGGAAAGGCACGGATGCCAAGGAGGCCTACGTGTATCTGTACGACGAGAGCACCAATAATTTGCTGCTGCAGCCGCCCAGCTACGGTGCTACGAATCCCCCCAAGCGAATCAACATGCTGGATGCTTATGACCTGAAACCGTTCTTCCCTCGATTGGAAAAAGCCGGATCATCGGAATTGACGATCCCGCTCATGGTGAAATTGAAGCTGATCGGCATCCTTCACGTGAACGAGAAGCTGAATCACGACGGCGCTTTCACGAATGAGGACTTGGAGCTGCTCCAATTTTTAGCGTCTCACGTCTCAACGTTAATCGAGAATGCCAGGCTGTACATGAACGAAGTCGACCGGCAGAATCGATTGCAGACGTATATGCAGCATCAGCAGGAGCTCGTCAAGCAGACCATCGAGGACGAAGGCTTCGCGGGCATCTCGAACTTCCTCTCCAATATGCTGAACTGCTCTGTCGTCATGCTGGATCGCTTCCTTCATCTGACTTCCCAGAAATACAAGGAGCAAGATGAGGAGCGGGTGGAGGAAATACTCGGACAGATCAATCGGGAGAAGAAGGCGATCTTGAGGGGCGGACAAGCGGAGCAGTGGCTCTCCATCAGCAAAGGGCTGGAGATGGGGCTGTGGCGGGTGTCCAGCGGGGGCGACACGCTCGGTTACTTGGGGCTCATCATCCCGCAGAGCCGGATGGATCTCGTGCTTCGGATGTCGCTCAACCATGCGCTTAACGTATGCGCCGTACAGTTCATCAAGCAGAAGCTGGTGCTGGATGTACGGGAGCAGGTGCGAGACAGCTTCTTCAACCAATTGTTCGTCGAGAAGATTCAGGACCGCAAGAAGATACTCGAATATACGAATCTGCTGAACTGGAATATAGCAGAGCCTCACGCGATCGGATTGTTCTCGCTCGAGTTCGAATCCGTCCAAGGGCATAGCACGAATCTGCTGGAAGAGGATGCCAAGAAGACTTGGGTTTGGGAACGGATACGCGACTACATGACGAGGGTGTATCCGGACATCATTTTCACGCGCAAAGACGGCTACTACATGGTGATCGTACCCCAAGTCACGATCTCGGTGGGGGACTTTTGGAAGCGTTTTTACGAAAGAGTCAAGAAGATGGTGAAATACGAAGAGGCACATCTGTCGGTCTTTATCGGCATTAGCCAAGACGCCAACCGGATCGAGGACTATTACCTCTGCTACAAGCAAGCGCAGAAGACGCTGGTTATCCTGCGCAACCGGTTCGCGGATAAAGGCTATATGAGCTTCGACGAGCTCGGTTCGTACACCGTGCTCTATCATCTTGGCGATCCGCTGGTCGTTCCGCTGTTTCTCAAGACGTTCTTGAATCCGCTCCTGGTGTATGGGAACGGCAAGAACCGCGATTTATTCGATACTTTGCGCGTCTACCTGCAGACCAACGGCAACATTAAGGACGCGGCGAACCTATTGTTCATTCACCGGAGTTCCTTGAAATACAGGCTGGAGCGCATACGCGAGATCATCGGAATCGACATCGACAACGCCGAGCAGCGCTTCAATATGATGCTGGCGTACAAGCTCTACGACTTATTCGGCGACGAGAACGCGCTTTGAAGGCATGAAGCCCTGCACGCAGGGCTTTTTCTCTTGCCGCGTGCCCAGCAAAGCACGCATCTTCTAACCGGTGAAAGTCCGGTCGCGGGAGGGGCCAAGCCCCCGCGTAGCTAGGATACCTGCGCGTGGCGAAATCTGTGCGCAGAAGCGTATCGACGAAAGTGCCTGTCGGAGACA